>NZ_JBITGW010000012.1:0-352809 GCF_044457345.1 Nonomuraea sp. NPDC050547 | reverse complement strand
TGCCTGACCAGCCACGCTGATCACGAACCCCGACGCGCCACCACACGCCAGGGTCCGCTGCCGCCTGCCCGCTAACTCTCCGATTTTCGGACTAGTGGGTGTGGGGGCACGCATGACGGAGCAGGAGCCGACCACGGGGGAGCTGTCGCGGCTGATCCAGCGGGTTGAGGGGCGGATCGACGCGCTTAGCACGGAGATTCGCGATCTAGCAGCGGAGTGGCGGGGGCAGATCGCTTCGGGCGCGCTGGTATCTCAGCGGGTGGGGCATCTCGAATCTAGCCAGAATGATCAGGAGACGCGGCTGCGGCTGGTTGAGCAGGACCTGTCCGGCCGGCGGGAGGCGGCGGAGAAGAGTCGTCGGGCGAACATGTGGATTGCTACGGGCATCACGGTCTGCGGCCTGATCATCACGCTGATCTTCAACCTGATGGGGAAGTGAGGCGGGAGCGGACGGTAGCTCGGTCGGGTCGGCATCCTCCCGGGGTCGATGAACGACGACCCCCGATGGAGGGCAGAGCGATGTCCGATTTCCTCAAGAGTCACCTGCGCACCTACGTGCCGATCTGGGTGGCCGCGGCCGCGGCGATTCTCGGGTCGAAGGGCCTGGATCTGGACGTGGACGCGGCGACCACGGTCGTCACCGGCCTGGCGATCAGCGGCTACTACACAGTGGCGCGGCTGCTGGAGAAGGTGCCGTCTCTGGCGTGGCTGGGCAAGTTCCTGCTGAGCGTCGGCTTCGTGGCGGGTCCGGCGTACGGCTCGGCGGCGAACTCCAGCTCGACGCCGGATGGTCCGGCGGAGTCGCCGGCGGCTGAGCGGGAGCCGTACACGGGATACGAGTATCTGCGGGATGACCGTAAGGGCTAAACTCGGCGGCTGGAAGCTTCGAGGAGGACCTTGCAGGGTCTCCTGGGTTTCCTTCCGGTGGTACGCCGTCTCTCGGTTCGGATGGCAGTCGCGTAGAGGCCGCTCCTCGCGCTTGTCGTGAAGCCCGTTTCGGGGGGCGGCGTACTCATGTCCGGGGCCGCCCCCGCCGGCGGCTGACTACAGGTGGGCTGTGACTGGGTTGGGGGTGGCAGCGCCGGCTGGGTCGCCGGGCTGCCCGGAGGCGTAGGCCTTGTACCAGTCGTCGAGTTCCAGCGCGACTTTTCCGGGGTGGGGGTCGCCTAGCCCGGGGACGGGCGCGACGCAGGTCTCGGCCAGGACTCGCCAGACGCCGTTCTCGCCGTTCGTGTCGGCCAGGTGGGTGAGGTCGCAGTGCTTGAACTGGTCAAGGACCTGAGCGATGGATAGTCGGAGCTTCCCGGCGATGGTCTCCCACGAGGTGCCGTTCATGCGTTCAACGGTGATCGCGCGGTGGAGGTTCTCCAGCGCCATCCGTTGTGCGTGGAGCGCGTGCTCGATCATGTCCCCGGGGGCGGCGTGGGCGTCGTCCCGGGTGGTGACCTTGCTGGCTGCGTGGTCGGCGATCTCCTTGGCGACGTTGCTGTAGCCGACGCGGGCTGTTTGGCGGCCGTTCAGGTCGGGGGCAACGCGTATCGCCAGGTGGTCGGGGTTTTGTGACACGGGGCGGGACCTCCGAGGTTGGGGAAGCTGCGGGGGCTCCTAAGACGGCTCAAGGGTAGAGCCTTCGGCACAACTTTAGGGCCGAGTGTCGGCTTTTCCCAGGGCGCTGTGATCAAACCGGAGGCTTGTGGTGTGCCGCACAGAGGACTAGTCTAACTAAAGATGCAGTATTGTTCTTTGATGTGTAGCCGGATTCGGACGGTAAGTCGGGTGGGACGGTTTCATGCGTCCCACCCGCTGGCCGGGCTGGTCGGCACGTCAGCCGCAGTCGGAGCAGGGGAGCGGCCCCGGCTTCGACTGCACTTCCGGAAGGACTCACCGTGAGCAACCTCGCTTTCGAGGCTCCACGGCGCGTGGCGTTCAAATCGCGCGTCGTCGTTCAGGGCCCGCCAGGGTCCGGCATGACGTGGACCTCGCTGCGAATGGCGCAGGGCATGGGCGGGCCGGTTGGTGTCGTAGACGCCAACCGTGGCGCCGCCGCGCTGTACGCCGAGCACTTCGACTTCGTTCACCTGCCCATGCACTCGGGCAAGCCGAACCTGCTGATCGAGGCGCTCGCCGTGGCCGCTGAGCAGCAGATCGCCACGCTGATCGTGGACTCCGGCACGGCGTTCTGGTCGGGCCGGGGCGGACTGGTGTGGCAGGTGGATCACCTGACCATGACCAAGTACAACGGCAACAACAACCGGGCATGGGGTGAGACGCGCCAGCTTGAGCAGGACCTGTTCGACGCCCTGTTGTCCTTCCCGGGACACCTCATCGTGACGCTGCGCACTCAGACGGACTACCAGGTGCAGGACCTGGGCGAGGGCCGGTTGGCCGTGGTCAAGTACGGCACGAAGCCGGACCAGCGCAACAACTTCGACGCCGATTTCCACTTCACGCTGTCGCTGGACATGGCGCACGCAGGCACCGTGACCAAGTCGCGGGTGCTGGACGTTCCGCCCGGCGTAGTGATCGAGGAGCCGGGTGAGGATCTCGGCAAGGCGATCTCCGAGTGGCTGGGAAGGGGGGAGCCGCTGCCGGACGTGATCGGCATTCGCGACAAGGCGCTCGACCCGTCCATGACCCCTGACGACCTGCGCGAACTTCACCGCCTGGCGGGCGCGGCCAACCTGTTGCGGGCGGCGGTCCTCGACCAGCATGACCAGGTGATGGCGCTCGGTGCGCTGATCTTCCGGGAAGGGGAGCAGGCGGCGAAGGAGAACCGCAGGCCTGCCCGCCGGACGGCCACTTCGGAGCAGCCCACTTCGCAAGTCGGTGAAGTGGATGACGCCTTGCCGACGCCGGAGTACGTGCCTGACGACAAGACGTTCGTGGCGCAATGGGCGCACTGCGTCGCGGTCATCGCCCAGGGCCCAGACGCGGCCGAGGACCTCAACACGGTCGAGGCCAATCTCCGTCAGGAGAAAGCGGACGGACAGGTTGGCCAAACCGACTACGCCCACCTGTACCGGCTGATCGAGCAGCGCCGCGCCAGCCTGGGCCTGCCATACGGGCAGCCCCCGAACGTTACGGCGGGTGCGGCATGACCGGCGTCGAGCAGGCCACAGCCGACACCGCGCCCGCTGTGGAGGACCGTGAGGCCGCGTCCAGCCTGTACTTGGCGGGACGCTTGCTGGAGTCGATCGCCAAGGCGCTGATCGTGCTCGGCGACGACGGGCTGACGTCCACCACGTCGGACGGTAAGCCCGTCATGCCGGTCGATGACCGGCAGAGCGGCTACATCGGCGGCACCCGCCTCGGCTTCACCCAGATGAACGACGGCAAGACCACCGCCGAGCTCGCCGCCGACGATCCGCGCCTGGTGGCGTGGGCGTCGAAGTCTCCCCACTACCAGCACAACGTACTGGCGTTGCAGATCTTGGCGCCCGCCGTGGTTGCCGAGATCAAGAAGCACGCGCTGAAGGCTGGCGCGCCCGTAGACCGGCACGGGGAGGTAGTGCCCGGTCTGAGCCTCAAGAAGGGCGACCCTACCCCGTTCAAGCATCTCGACAAGCAGCTCGTCGCCGAAGTCCTCGCGCCTGAGCGTATCCGCGCTTTGGCGCATGCCCTGCTGACCGGTCTGGCCACCCTGCCGGGCCTGCCGACGACCGACACGGAAGGGACACCGCGATGAGCTGGATGGACCGTGCCGCCTGCCGTGACGTCGATCCGGAGATCTTCTTCCCCCTCTCGGCTCCGGACACCGAGGCCGGGCAGGCAGCAGAGGTCAAGGCCAAGGGCGTCTGCGGAGGCTGCCGCGTCCGGGAAGAGTGCCTGGGCCGGGCGTTCCGCCTTAGCGCCGTTCACGGCGTCTGGGGCGGACTGGGCGAGCGGGAGCGGCGCAAGGGCGGGAGCGCAGTTCAGGAGAGTGCGTCGTGAAGTGGGGGGACCGCATCTCCTTCGTGCGGTGCCTGAAGGTCGGAAAGATCCGATACGCCACGCGACGCGCTGCCCGCCGGGTCGTGCGACGCGCGCACCGAGGGGAGGGCAAGCACACCTATCGGTGTGATTCCTGCGAGGGCATCCACATCGGCGGCGCGATGGACGTCTCCGGCGCTCGCCGGCCGTGGCTGCGTTGCCAGACGGACACCGCTCCGGTGTTCGACGAGGAGAGCGGCGCGCAGGCATACGCCGACCGGCTGGGTGCTGACGAGTGCGTGGTTGCGCCGTGCGCGGACCACTGGCATGTGTGCCCTGCCCCAGCCGTCGCGTGACATAGATCACATCCGTCCTGCTCGGTCGTAGGCAGACGTAAGCGTCCGGCTCTTGGTGGGGTGCGTGATCTCCCCCGGAGGCGTGGTCCGCGACGAGGCCACCGCTCGATCAACGCTTTCTGCGAGCGGGCGTGCCCGCGTGGACCGCGCCTCGGGGGATCACCCACCCCCGGGAGGACCCACGTGACCTCTGACCTCGACTCGCCCCACCTTCACCGCCCCAGCGGCTTCGGTGACCATGCCCGCCGTCCTTCACCCACAACGGCGGCCCCGCGCGGAGCCGCCGTCGCAGCCAGGCAGAGCGCGCCAACGCTCTGACGGCCCTGGATGCCCCCTAGCCACCTTCCACAGCAACGCAAGGAGGCGTCATGAGCGTACTCAACGCTGCGGCCCAGTCAGCAGCGCGAGCACTGCTGACGCTGCCTCCTCGTCCTTCCGGCCGGGAGGCCCACGCACGATGAGCACCAACCAGAAATCCCCGGGCGCGGCCCAATCCGTCATCCGGCGTGGCCGCATGCGCGCCGACCGCTTCGTCCAGGTATCCAACGATCTCGCCCGTGACCGCAGGCTCTCCCGCCGTGCACGCGGCCTGTTCGTCGAGCTCGCTTCTCACCAGGAGGGATGGCAGACGAGCATCGCCGCGCTCGTCGAACTCGGGCCCGAGGGCGTGCACGCCATCCGCGGCGCCGTCGAGGAGTTGGAGAAGTACGGCTATCTCGTCCGTACCCAGCACCGCGACCCAGCGACCGGGCGGCTCGGCGAGACCGACTATTGGATCACCGACTGCCCGGAGGAGTACCAGGCGGCCAGCGCGGAGCCGTCGTCAGAAAATCGCACAACGGACGACGCCACGGATCTCCCCAGTTCGGAGCCGCCGTCAGGTTTTCCGATGTCGGCTG
This sequence comes from Nonomuraea sp. NPDC050547, assembly GCF_044457345.1. NCBI lineage: Bacteria > Bacillati > Actinomycetota > Actinomycetes > Streptosporangiales > Streptosporangiaceae > Nonomuraea > Nonomuraea sp. NPDC050547. The sequence goes on along the minus strand of NZ_JBITGW010000012.1, from coordinate 347,645 downwards.
AGCCGCACGCGGATGAACCGCATGCGGAAGATCGCACGCATAAGAAGACCAACCCTCAGAAGACCAATGAAAGAAACCAGGAGATGCCTCCTTCGTCGGCATCTCCTGCGGGCAAGGCGCAGCAGCAGGACCTTCTCGGCGTCGAGACGCCGCCAACCGAGTCGCCGAACCAGACCACGCAGTCGTCGAAGGCGAAGAAGGAACGCACGCCCGAAGAGCAACTCCGGTTCGACCTTGCCAACGAGGTCGCCACCGCATGGTGGGAGCGCTGCGACACGCTGAACCTGCCCAACATCCGACGCGGCCGCACCAGCGCCTTTCCCGGCCTCCGCCAGATGGTGGAAAGCGCCCTCGCAGGCGGATGCTCCGTCAACGAAATCAAGTGGGCGCTCGACGACATACGCGAGCGGTTCCCGACCGTCAAGCGGCTGGAGAACGCCATCGCCCGCCGCCGCGGCGTCGCCGCCCCCCAAAAGGGCGGCGGCCGCCCCGTCAACAATCGCCACCTCCAGGCCGTGCCGGAAGGCTCCGCGCAGGCCGAGCAGCAGGACGAACGCAGGGAGATGTTCGGATGAGCGCCATCGCCGTCCCGGTCAAGGACCCCATGGAGCGGATCATGGCCCGCATGCCCGCCCGGGTGCGGGAAGCGTGGGAAGCCGAAGGCCGCCCGACCGCCCGCTACGAGGACGATCCCGCCGACGTTCGCGCCGAAGTCCGCGCCCGCCGCCGCGAGACCTGGCAGAGCAACGTCCCCGCCGAGTTCGCCGACGCCCACATCGACAAGCTCAAACCCACCCAGGACGCGGACGGGCGCGTCTCCGGCTGGCTCTCGTCCGGCGCGTCCAAGCTGCTGCTCGTCGGCGACGTCGGCACCGGCAAGACCTGGACCGGGTTCGCCGTCGCCAACGCCGCCGTCCAGGCGGCCGACCCGGCATGGGTGCAGTACTACCGGGTGCCCGACCTCATCCGCGCACTCCAGCCGTCGTCCGGCCGGGAGGACATCACTTACCGGTTCGCCACCGAGTGCGACATGCTTTTTCTCGACGACTTCGGCGCCGAGATGGTCACCGACTGGCGGCTGGAACAGCTCTGGCGGATCATCGACCACCGCACCGCGGAGCGAACGCGGCTGGTCGTCAACACGAACCTGCCCTACGACAGCATGGGCTTCACGGACACGCCCGAGCACCTCCGGCCCGTCCACCCCAACCTCGTAGACACCTACGGCGCGCGCATCATCGATCGCCTCATTCACGGCGCGATCACCGTCCGCTACACGGGCCCCTCCCTCCGCCGGAGCGCACGATGGTGACCGCAACCCCGACCGCCCCCGCCCATCCGGCGGGGGTCGTCCCCACTGAGATCGTGCTGCGCTTCGTGCCCGTCAACTTTCGGCAGGCGTGCGCCTTCGTCAACGCCTGGCATCGCCATCTGCGGCCGCCCCGCGGTCATGTGTTCTCGATCGGCGTGGCCGGAACCACTACCCGAACCCTGCACAGCGTCGCCATCGTCGGCAGGCCAGTTGCCCGGATGTACGACAACGGCCACACACTGGAGATCACCCGTTCGGCTACGGACGGCACCCCCAACGTGGGAAGCATGCTGTTCGGCCGCGCCCGGACAATCACCTACGGCCTCGGCTTCGACCGGCTGATCACCTACAACCACGCCACCATCCACGGCCCCCTCTGCCCGAACTCCTGCACGCACGGCTCCTGCGAAGCGGTCCGGCTCGGCGAGTCCGGCTCCAGCCTGCGCGGGGCCGGATGGCGGATCATCGCCCAGCGCCCACCGCACGCCGGATGGGATCGGCCCTCCCGCCCCCGCGATGGGAGCCGTCATGACCGACCGCCGCAAGCACCAGCAGGCCGCCGCCCGGCAACAGCTCGAACACGACATCGCCGCCGGCCGTCTCAAGCCGATCCCGCAACGGATCACCCGGGCCCTCGACTTCCATGGGCTGTACGGCCCTGAGGTGGACCGGGCGCTCGGCGGCGAGGAACCCATGGTGGACGAGTGGGAGGAAGGCACCCGCAGCCCGACCCCGGAACAGATCAAGCTGCTCGCCGAGCTCACCGATTTCCCCCTCCGCTTCTTCTACACCCCCATGCCCGAACTCACGGGAACCACGTTCGTCTGCAGCCGAAGCGGCCCGCAGAAAGGCTGTGAACGCGTGCCACTCCAGACACCTGCCTCGGCGCCCACCGCCCAGCCACCTCGCGGCCTGGCCGTCACTCAGCGCCCTGCCAAGGGGACGCCCGGCTTCTGGTGCCGCATCCCCAGATGCCCCCTGCGCGGCCGCCGCCAGCCCGCACCCACCAACCAAGCAGCCGACGCCGGTTGGTACCGCCACTACCTCGACTTCCACTACTCGCCGCCCACCCCCGCCGCCCCCGACTGGAACGCATCATGACCATCCGGCACGTCACCTTCTGGGCAGGCTGGGCGGTCACCGCCGCCGCCTTCGCCCTCGTCGCCACGACCGGCGCCAGCCCATGGCTGATCCCCTCCGTGATGCTCGCCTGGCTCGCCGCGCTCGCCGCGCTCGCCGCGGCTCGAATCCGCGAGCACCAGCCGTGACCAGCCGACCGGCCTCGCCCCTGTGCCCGGCCTGCGCCGGTCAATACCCGGACGCGACCGACGATCCCAACCTCATCTGCCAGTGCGGCACCCATTGGCAGGCCCCCAGCCTGGAGAACACCATGCCGATCATCGACCGCGATACCCGCGACGCGCGGATCATCGAGCTCTACCAGGACGACGACACGCCCGTGAAGGACATCGCCGCCCAGTTCAAGCTCACCACCGCACGCATTTCGCAGATCGCCGCAGCTGCCGAGATCCCTCTCAGGCGCCCCCAGAATCGCCCCAAGAACATCGCCGTATCACAAGTGATCATCGACCACGAGGCGGGCCTCACGGTGGCGGAGATCGCGGCGAATCATCACGTCAGCGACTCCACCATTCGCCGCTACCTGAAGCAGCGGGGTTTGCGCGCCAACCCGCCCGTTCGCCGCAGCAGACCACCCGCTTCGCCGATCGCGGCCTAGCGATCCGATCGAGGCGAGACGTAAGCCGTTGCTGTCCGACATCCTCCCGGCCAACCGACACCGCCGGGAGGACTCACGTGTCTGCACCACAGCCAAGCCACTGCCGTCCCGAGCCGGCATCGTGACGCCCGGAACCGCGCTGGCCCTCTACGTTCTCGGCACCAACATCGCGCTGATTCTCTTGCTCCGCTCTCGAATCCGCGCCCGCCGGCGTATCGACGCGCTTCGGGTCGCCCAGGCCGAAGCACGGTTGCAGGCGAGCGAGGCAGACCAGGAGACCAAGCGCCTTGCCGGCCAGATGGCACGCCTGCGTCAGGCTCTCGCGCCGATCGCGACCCGCGCACGAACGGGCCAGGATCTCGTCATCGCCCGAAAGGATCTGGCGATTGTGGCTGTGCTTGTCGAGCACGACGGCCAGGAGGCGGACGCTCTCGTCGCGCTGGAGGACTCCTTCAACGCAAGACCCTTATAGACATCACTAAAGAGGACGGCTTCATCCTCAGCGTGACCCTCGCCCCTGGCTGCATCTGCCAGTCCGACCCCATCGACCTGGTGGACCTCAAGGAGACCACCAGCGCCACCACCGGCTGGTCCGCCATCCGCGCAGTCCTCACCCGGTTGATCGCCGACCGCAACAGGGTCTGCGAGGCGTTCGCGAACGTCGCCCTCGAATTCGACGGCCTGACCGGCTACGTCGAGCACCGAGGTGTCGATGCGGAAGACCTGTTCGAGGTCGTCCACGATACTGCCGCCGCGCAGCCAGCGACCTTAACAACAACGGCCTCGATCTCCAGACCCCGTACCTGGTCGAGCAGAACGGGCAGGCCATAACCCGAGGCCTATTCGACGAACTCGCGGACAGCAATGCGGAGGAGAACTACGCCACCATCCTCTGACAACTGGTTCATCATCACCACCCCGCATCTCGCCACCCCGCGCATCTGCGGGGTGTCTCACCATCGATCAGTGGAACGACACGACATCACGACCGCCGTGGCCGAAGAACTCACCCACCAGGCCATCGCTCCCGACTACGCCTACGCTCTACTCCTCCTCACTCAGGGCCACAAGGTTCACGATGCTGTGGCTGCCACCGGCATCATCTACAGTCGCCTGGTCTCCCTCGCTCGCCAGCAGGCCCTTCACGCCGTCGCCGAGCGCGCAACCTACGCCACCCGCGACGAGTTCACACCCGTCCTCACCTCAGAGCTCCATGCCATTGCAGCCACCTAGGCCGGAAAACAAACCCCATCTTCGACCTCGAAGACAAGGGCACGACACCGTCTAGAAGGAAGGATGTCGCCGAACGGCGAACAGCTCGTCACCGACCGCGAGCAGGCGAAACCCTTGGGCGTTGGCACCAAGCGCACGTCGTCCGTGAGTCGAGAGCAGGACCGCGCCATCCGCGCATGGGCCAAAGCACACAACATCCCCGTCAACGAGCGCGGCCGAATTCCCCGCGCCGTCCACGACCAGTACAAAGCGGCTCGCATCGCCTGAGCCGGAGCACTATGCGAGCGCCCCGCCACCCAAATGGCTGGCGGGGCCTTTTACGCGACTCAGGTCAAACCCTGAAGGGCAGACCGTTGATGTCGACGCCCAACGCAACGGCCACCACGATAACGATCGTGATGATGACGACCTTCAGATGCTTTCCCCACTCGGCGGGAACCGAAATGGACAGATTGAAGGGAGAACTCAACGCAGCCTCCGAAATCGAGAGCGGGAAGGAAGTCGCCCGGCTCGGAGTGGCGGTCGTTGCACCAACTTGCTACAACTCGTACGCTGCTCATTGGATGAACTAGCAGGTACTGACCTTGGCTCACAGCCGGGGCAGCATCTCGAAGAGGCCCGGAAGCTGGTGACACAGCGGCCGGGCTTTTCGAGTTACGGCAATAGTAACGGCGTGTTCTCGACAAAAGCTCAGAGGTTGGTCGCCGCTCAGAGCTGTGTTGCTTTGACCTGCGGCGACAGTGGCGGGCGGCGTGTCGCGACACGCCGAAGGCAGGGCTGTTGATCTGCGTCTTTGCGGTCGAGCAACTCATGCCGTGGCGGCCCGCGGTCGTGGCGATCCATTGTGAACCTTGCGCCCACCCAAGATGAAAGTCTGGCGCGACGAATCGGAGCCAGACGTTAACCCCGTCTGCCCGGGATGCTCCCGCGCATGATCGCCCACACCGCACCCCCGAGCACTCCGCCCACGCTGGCCGACGCCGGCACACCCATCTACGACCAACTCCTCTCTGAGCACTCCGGCCTGTTCGACCGGGAGTCCTGGAGCGGGGTCAGGCACCGGGACCAAGCTGCGCAGCCCGACCAGACAGGCATCGACACCGCTGTGATTCCGCGCATCACCGCGGCGAATCCGTGGTTCACCCCGCGGCTCCCCGCAGGCGCGGCCGCATGAACACTCACAACCTGGACGATGACGGCGTCGCCCTTCTCGCTGGCTGCGGCGCGCTCGTCGGCGCGCTCATCCGGAACCTCATCATCGCCGCCCTGCTCATCGCATCCATGGCCACCACCGGCGTGATGTCCGGCGTGCTGTGGAGCATCACCGCCGCCTTCATCGCCTTCTCCGCCGTCAGCGCAGCCAACCGCACCTACCGCGCCCGCCACCCCCGACCTGCGCCCACCCGCCTCGACGTCAACACCAGCCGCTAAGACGCCTCATGTTCACCGCACACCTCATCCAACCGCGGCACCTCCGCATGAGCGCGCGACACCCACACAAGGAGAAAGACGTGACCTACCCACGCCGCGGCCCCGGCCGGCCAACGAAGCTCACACCCGACCTGCAGGGCCGCCTCATCGCCCTGCTCGGCAACGGCTACTCGGCGGCCGAAGCTGCCCGCGAGGTCAACATCTCTCCGTCCACCATCTACCTCTGGCGTCGCCGCCACCCAGCCTTCAGCACCGCAGCGGACCGAGCCCGCACACAACAGCAGCCTGCCCCCGACCCCCATCAGCCACCCACACAAACCTCCGCACAGCCGACCACAGCCGAGACCGGCCTGATCCGCGAGATCATCCGCCAGCATCCAGACGGCGTGATCGAAATCGAACGCCACTACGCAACTACCGTGCCGGCCCCGGCACCCACCGCGTCTCAACCGGCCGCGGCCAAGCCGGTCGCCCACGCCAACGACCACCAGCAGATCCTCGCCAGCCTCCAACGCATTCACCCGCGCAGCGTCGCCAGGGTGCAACTCGACCACTTCACCGGCAGCCGAGACCGGACCCTTCAGGCCCTGCGCGCCCTGGAGACGCTCCACCTCGTCGAGCGGCAAATCCACAGCAACAACACCAGATGGCGCGCTACCGCGCGCTCCAGCCACTGAGAGGAGTCCACCAGTGACCTACCTCGACCCGCCCCAGCCAATCGACGAGATCCGCCTCCAAGCACTCAAGCTGTCCGCCGAGTACGTCGGCTCCCACGAGCGCACCGCCGACGACATCGTGGCCGGCGCTCGCGTCTTCGAGACCTACATCCTGGAGGGCAAATGACCGGTATCGGCGGGCGCCGGACACCCCTTACCGCCCTCGCGGGCCGGGCATGGAAGCCGGTACCTACCATTGACCAGATCACGGTCACCGTCACGGTGTCGGACGGCAACACGATCACCCTCGACATCCTCAAGCCGCTCAACGCCGAGCTCGACTACCGCCCCAAGCACGGCAACTGCGCCCTCAACCACTTCATCGGCATGCCCACCCACTTCGCGAGCAGTTGCCAGGACGAGCACGAACTCGTCCTGGCCGTGGACCTCAACCCGTGGCGTGACGAGGGCAAACCCGCATTCACGGTCACCACCACCCACGGCACAACTTCGGACTGAGGCAGGTCATGACCGAAGAAGGCAAACAGCCCGGCGGCCGCCGAACCAAGCTCACCCCCGAGCTCCAGGAACGGCTGTGCAACCACGTCCGCGAAGGGCTCTATCTGGCCACCGCCTGCGCGCTCACCAACGTGGGCGAGTCCACCATCTACCGATGGCTGTCCGACGCCGCCAAGGAGGACGCTCCCCAAGAACTTCGCGACTTCGCCGAGGCGGTCGAGCAAGCCCGCGCCGAGGCCGAGGTCGCCGCGGTGAACGTCATCTTCCAGGACTTCAAGGGCGGAGTGCTGATCAAGCGGTCGGAGCGGCCGGACGGCAGCGTGGAGGAGCAGTGGACACCGCCGAATGGCAAGCTCGCCCTGGAGTACCTCGCCCGTACCAGGCGCGACCGATACCAGCCCGTCAAGGCTCTGGAGATCACCGGCAAGGACGGCGGGCCCGTAGCCATGTCCCACGGCGTAGACCTCACCGGCCTAGCCGACCGTGTTGCCCAAGCCGCCAGAGAAGCCCAGGCCGACGACGGGGGAGAGGTCATCACATGACCACCAGAGCGCATGCCCATCTCGGCATCGTCACGGCCATCATCCGCGCCCCGATCACTCCGTGCCCGGCGAAGGCCCTCCTGCTCGAGGTACGGCGCCCACGGCTTCCGGCGTCCGAAGCGGATCGCGCTGGGTATCCGGGAACTGCCTGCGGGGGCCAGTTCCTAGCCACTGGCGCGGCGGCCACCGCCACGAAGGGCCGTTGCTTCATCAACGCGGAAAAGGCCCGCCAGCGTGGGCGCTGGTGGGCCTTCGGCATGTCGGACGCTGGACGAGCGGAAACTCCACCGTGCCGAGCAGCACGGTACTGGTGGCTATCCGATCTCGCCGCGCCTCTCCCAGGTCAGGCAGAGATAGCGGGATGCATTGGCGGAGCTGGAAACGGCCGCGCTGGGACCGGCTCGGCGGGACCGGGGAACCAGCGCTGCGAGATCTGCGCCGTGCGATCGGCAGGGTCGCCATGCGCGAGCAGCACGTCCAGTTCCCACGCGCCTTCCAAGTGGGGGGCGATCACGTCGAAGTAGGCGCGGGCCAGGTCCGGGCGCGGCTCGCTGGTCCAGATGAACACTCGGATGACCTGCCTGTCCTCGTCCATCTCGGCGATGCGATCAGGGTCGAGGTCACCCATCGCCACCGGGGGGAAGCGGTTCAGCGCAGGCTGGGGGATAGCACCGCGCCTTTGTGCATCAAACAGGATGCGCATCAGGTCGATGTGGGTCAGCGTCATGAGGGGAGTTCCTCCCGGTTGTGCAGTGGGCCCGCCCGCCGCTCGGGCGAGCCCAGAAGACTGGTTCAGGGGTGAGGCCCACCACGCGACGGGCCCGAAGGGTTAGGCGATGCGGAGCAGGTACGGGAGGAGTTCGCGGATCTGGCTAACGGTGAGATCGCGGCTGCGGCCCTGCTCATCGATGCCGCACAGCAGGACGGGTCCGTAGTACGGCTTCCACACGCCGCCGTACCTGACGCTCAACTTGGTTGCTGGCATGTTGGCCTCGCGCAGGCCGTGCCCGCCCGCGTCGATCCACATGGCTACGTGTGGGCGGATCGGGTGACGCTCGGCGGCGAAGCAGTCGAGAAGATCCAGCGTCAGGGGCAGGGTGTCGGCTGCCGGGAGGTTGACGTGCCGCATCTGGCCGTTCGGCAAGAGCACGATCGAGATGCTCATGGTTTCGGAACTCCTTCGGGCGGGTGCTGCGGTAGGTGGGCCCGCCCGCCGCTCGGACGGACCCAGGAAGACGGATGATCAGGCGGCGATCACAACGACCGAGCCGTCGAACATGGCCTCGGCCAAGGCCAGCGCCGGGTAGCGCTCGACGAACCTCTCGTCTGCCTTGTTCTGCACCCGCTGCTTGGCAGGCGTTTCCGGCGCATACACAGGCGTGAGCACGATCACGAGCGCCGGGTCGCGTCCCTCCTCGTGCGACTCCTCGGTCAGATGCGGATTCCTGAACCCGTCGTAGGAGGCGAGCTGTACGCGCTGCGAGTGGGTGAGGCTGACGAGGTAGGACCGGCACAGTTCCCGCGCTTGGACGAACGAGTCCTCCACCTGAGTGAAGTCGTTGTGTATTGCGGTAATCCGGCCCATGTAGGCGAGCGCGTCCATGACGTTGGCGCGGACCTGGATCCATGCGGTGTGGTCGCCCGTGTATCGCTCGGCGATCTGGCGGGCCAGGGCCAGCGACTCCGTCACCCGCTGGGCGGAGTCGCAGGAGTTGGCGGAGGTGAGCGGGGAGATCACCGTGATCGCCAGCCGCATGAGCCAGTTCAGGTGGGTCTGGTGCGACGACTCGCGAGTCTTGGCCATTGGGTGTTCCTTCCGGTTGCGGGAGCGCCGCTCGCCCCTGCCGACTCCTCAGACATTAGCAGGCTTCTTTAAAGTTGTCTATGGCGGTGATTCGATTTTTCCTGCATAGACATCGCTAAAGATAATTGCTAATGTTCTACGTATTCGACGGGAGCGAGCGGCGCTCCTGTAGGAATCACACCGGAAGGAAACGCATGCGTTTCAGGAGCCTCTTCGCTGTGCTGGCGGTCCTCCTCGGCACAGCCGTGGCCAGCCTCCTATTCCTCGTCGATGCCGCCCGTGCGAGCATCGCCGAGACCGGCCAGATCACCGCCCCCACCTCGGGCAGCGCCCTCACCACAGGCAAGCTGGTCACGGTCAAGGCGGTCATCACCAACGCCTGCACCGGAACCATCACCCTGCGAAACCCTGCAGGCGGAAAGACCAGCCTCGCCACAGAGTCGGGCAACCCGAACTGCCTCGGCGACCTAGCCCTCACCGGAACCTTCACCCCTGACACGCCCGGCGACTACACCCTCACGCTGATCGGGAGCGTCCCGCTCAGCGAGGTCACCGTCACCGCCGCCGCGCCCACCCCCACCGCGACGCCAACGGTTACCGAAACCATCACGGCCACCCCGACGCCCAGCGCGAGCGCCTCCACCGTCACCCCGACGCCCACCGCCACCGTGACCAAGACGGTTACGCCGAAGCCCAGCGCCTCCCCAACAAAGTCGGCCATGGCAAAGCCCCGCCCGATCATCACCACAACGAAGATCGTCCCCAGCGCTCCGATCACCACAGGCCAGCAGCCCACCGTGATCAACAACATCCCCGCCATGCCCACCACCGCCCCCACCGGCACCGACCACGACCCCGGGACGGTCACCTTCCCGACCGCAGCCGCCCCCGTCACCACCGTGACCGCCCAGCCTGACTACGCGGCGGCATGGGTCGCCTTCCAGAACATGTCCGCTGCCAACAAGGACGACGGCAGCATCTGGGACGCCATCCTCCGCGTGATCGGAATCCTGGCCATCCTCGCCGGGATCTCCGTCGCCGCCTGGTTCGGCTTCAAGACCTACCGCAAGCGCGGCAACCACCACTGAGCCCAGACCTAAACCCGCCTGCCCCGACACCATCCAGCCGGGGCAGGCACCTCAACCCCCTGCGCCCAGTGGAGGACCCATGCGCACCCTTGCCCGCCTCTTCGGGGACCTGATCTTCCCGCCTCGGCGCGACGACGAGCCCGCCCCGCCCCCCGCCTACTGCCGGACCTGTGACGCCCCCGCCGTGACCTTCGCCCCCGGCTTCGGCTGGGTTTGCGCCAACACCGGCCACTAGGAGCCATCCATGCACCCCGCCGCTGAACTCTGGCTCGCCAAGCTCGCCCTCGGCACGGCCCACCGCAACGTTACCCGCTGGGGCCGCTGCCTCCGCATCGTGGTGCGCGTCCCCTTGGCCACCCCTATCGACCTCGCCCACGCGCTCGCCATCCGCGACGCTGAGACCCGCCCCTTCGTCGCCAAGGTCCTGGACCGCTACGAGCGCGCCCAAGGCGGCCTCCTGGCCGCCCGCACCGACCTGGCCGACCTCACCCGATAGCTGATCATTGCGGGCCCGTACGAGCGGCGCACGGGCCGCGCCCCGGAAGGAACCCCAGACCTCATGCCCCGCGCAGATATCCTGCACAGGCCGGACGACCCCACCAACAGCGATCGCGCCTCCAGCGGAGTAATCGCAGTGATGGCGTACGTCAACGACGCCTACACGCCTGGCAATCGCAGCCTCGCCGATGACGAAGACCTCGACCAGGCCACCCGAGACGCGATCGGGGACATCCTCCACCGGCTCGAACGCGCCCGCGTCCACCCCGGCGTCATCCTTCGCCAGGCGTACGAGCGATACCGCGTTGAGGCCTGCGACGATGAGCCAGGCGACCGGCCCTCCATCGCCTACGCGTACGGCTGCCAGCACTGCCACGCTGAGCGCGGCCAGCCCTGCTACTGGAATTGTGAGTCGTGGGGGCTGTACGGCCACACCCGACTGACTGAGCCTGAGCAACTCGACGACGAGCCAACGCCCGTGTCGGCACCGGCCGGGCAGCCTGAGCGTTTCTACGAGTTCGGCCTCTCAGTCAGTGCCACAGCGAAGGTGTACGCCCCTAACGCCGACATCGCGCAGGAGCGGCTCGACGCCATCAACGGCATCACGGTCACCATCCCGTGGGAGGACGGCGTCGTCTGGTTCACATGCCAGGCGATCAGCCGTGACCGCGAACTCCTCAAGGTCACCCCGCCCGACCCCGATCTGAAGCCCGCCACCGAGACCACCATCACCGAGATCCCCCTCTGACTCGTCCAGCCGGAGCCGCTCCCGGACGGAGCGGCTCCCGCACTCAGAAATCGACCAGTGACCAACACCCCCCATGACCGTCTTCAGACTCGACGCCATGACGTTCATCGGTGGCACGGTGACCGCCCGCACCCGCAGCGAGGCCCGCGCCAAGCTGCGCGACGCCATCGAGAGCCTCAACCTGGCTAGCACCGACCCCGACGTCACCATCGAAGGGTCTCACCATCGAAGGCGACATCGACGTCATCGACGAGACCCCCACCAACGCACGGGCGGACAGCGGCGACGCTGGGCAGGGCGCGGCCGGCCCGCGCCTGTTTGACGGGCTCGACGTCTTCTTGCCTCACTCCTGAGTCAAGATTCGGAGGAGCCATACCCGGCGCCCGTGGGCCAGCGCAGGCCGCCTGATCCTGCGCTGGCCCACGCTTCTTCAGGCCACGGTCAACAACTCATCCCTGAGGCGCGTTGCGCGGGTCGTTCCGAGCAGCGTGTAGACATGCGAAGCCGTCCACCTCGATCCGCCACTCGGAGTAGGGATGCTCTGCGCGTTGAACATCCGGGCGATGCCCTTCTTACTGACGCCCTCGACATAGTGCAGGCGGACGGCGTCGTGGACCACGGGGAGCGGGCATCGAGGAGGTCGGCCCACCACCCCGCTCATCGTCCACCCCTGATCAGGCGCACGATGGCTCTGATGAGGTCCAAAGTGAACCTCAGAAGAGCGTTGAGAATCTTCGTCGCGCAAGTGCGGCGTGCCTTGTCCCGGCTGACGGTCGCGACGATCACGCAATAGGCGACGAGCAGGATGACGAGCGCGAACGCCCCCGCGACCGTGACCATGAGGACATCGACCGGGGTGAGGGCCCCGGCGAACAACTCCGCAGAGCGCAGAGCAAGGGGATTGAACTCCAGCACCGTACGTGCTCCCGAAAGATTGGCGGAACGCCGCTCAGGCGCTATCCGCAGATGACGACGGACAAGCTGGCCATGCGGGGGCATGCGTATGCACCGCAGGACCAACGGATAACCGGGGTCAACTGCGGGAGCTATCGGGTACTGGAGTAGTGCGCGAACCGCGCAGCGCGCTCACCGAAGCGCCGATACTCGGCTGCATCGTGGGCGATTGGGGTAGGGATGGACGCAGTCGCGCGCAGGCCGCGCGAGATCAAAAACAGCGCCTGGTATGGCAGAACCTTAGCCGCGAGCGTGAACACCGCGTCCATAACTCGCGCAAAGGTGCGATATTGAGCGTCCTGCATCACCTGCTGGAGAAGCGGCTCCGTCTTCCCTGAGGCGACACGCCCTACTAGAACCTTGGCTTCGTGCCAGCGGGTCAGGAGCTCACTGAGCTCGTGCTTTTCGTGGTAGAACGACAGCTTCTCCACCGCCTTCGCGATGCGGCAAGAAGGCTTGTCCGCAGCCGGCTCCAGCGGAAACGTGATGTACGTCCGGGCTTCTCGGAGGAAGTCGCGGTCGCACAGCGCCACGATGTCGAGCACGTGGTCAAGGGGGGGAACCTTGGTCGCGCCGAGCCAGGATCCAAGCAAGGCGGATCTTCCCGGCGGGAGGACCACTTTGAACTCGGCTATGGCCTTGGCCTGATCATGCACCGCGGCTAGAGATGCTAGGGCCTCTATGATCGCGTGGGTTTTCCCGCTACCAATAGGCGCCTGTAGAACCTGGCAGGCCAGAGCGTCGAAGTCCCGGTCCTGACCGAGGTCATGCTCCCATGGGAAGCTATCCCAGCCCGGCGGAGTTCCCTCTCCGGTGGTTAGCCAGCGCTCCCAGTCGTCGTCAATGGTCATCAGCATGTGTGATCACCCCCTAACGTCTCGCTGACGATACGCAGGACCGTACTACGCCCTGTCTGGGGTTCAGGTAATTCCCTGGCAGATCCGTGTGCACCTCGGGATAGACCGTCCACGGCGATATCGGAGCCAGACTCTAGCCGGCACCGCCAGCAACCCTTCCACCTTCGACCGGCCCTACCCAGGGGCGCCGGTCACCGAGATGGGAGGAACGGCACGTGCAAACCATCACCTCACCGAATAAGCACGAAGGCCGCGTCGCGGCGATCCGCGCCATCGTGGTGCACACCATGGAGACGGGCGAAAGCTCGAACGTCGCCGAGAACGTCGCCCACTACTTCGCGAAGCGCTCCACGAAGGCCTCCGCCCACCTGTGCGTGGACAACAACAGCGTCGTCCGCTGCGTGTCGGACTCGGACACGGCCTGGGCCGCTCCCGGCTGTAATAGCGACGGGCTCCAGATCGAGCTCGCTGGGCGCGCTGGCCAGAACGAAGCGCAATGGGCCGACACATACAGCCGTGACCTGCTCGAACTCGCCGCCCGCCAAGTCGCCGCCTGGTGCAAGAAGCACAACATCCCCGCCCGGCGGCTCACCCGAGCGCAGCTCCGCGCCGGCCAGAGGGGCATCGTTGGACACGCCGACGTCAGCGCCGTCTACAAGCGGAGTGACCATTGGGATCCAGGCCCCAAGTTCCCCTGGGATGACTTCATCCGCAAGGTCCGTCACTATCTCGACGGCGGTAGTCCCACACGACCACCCAAGCCGACCACCAACAAGCCGACCGACTGGCCCGACTTCCCCGGCCGCCACCTCACCTATCGGCCTGGACAGCCGCTCATGAGCGGGGCGGACGTCACCGCCTGGCAGAACCGACTGAAAGCCATGAAGTACACGATCACCGTAGACGGCCGATACGGACCCATGAGCGCGGCCACGACCAAGGTCTTCCAGCGAGCCGAGAGCCTCGACCCGGACGGCATCGTCGGTTCGCGCACCTGGCGTGCCGCCGGATGACCACAGCGCCCGCGAGATGGGCAGGTCGGGCGCCAACCTCTGCCCCCGGCCTTCCGGCGCCGAGCTTGTCCGACCCTACCCAGCTCAAGACGAGCGACCGGCTCGCCAACCCGCCGTGACCGACCGGCAGGCCAGGTGGAGGGACAGCCGGTCCACGTCCGTCAGCGACGCCCCCAGGTGCCGCTCTACAGCCGCAATCCGTTGAGTCACCGTGTTGCGGTGGAGGTCCAGCCGCCGAGCCGTCTCTGTTGGAGACGAGCCGCAGGTCAAAAACTCTTCCAACGTCTCCAAGAGCGCGACGCTGTCCGGCGCGGCCAGCACCGGCGCTAGCAGGGAACGCGCATGCGCCTGGAACGACTCATCGCGGAACCAGGCGAGCAACAGCCGTTCAGGGCCGAGTTCACTGATTGACTCAACCGCCCCGGGCTGGTCGCTACCTGCCACCCTGGCCGCCTGCTGCGCCTGGGCCAGGGTGCTGGCAATCGCCGCGGGGCCGGTCGTCGGCTGGCCGACCCCGCCCACCAGCGGTACGTATGCCTGATGATCCTCGTAGGTGGCGTTGAACCACGCCACCGCCGTCCTGACCCTTTCCGCGATCGCCGAAGCTTCCGCGTACGAGGGGCGCTCATGGCACGACACCCACGACGACCAGCCATCTACCCGCTCGAACAGCGGCACGCCAAATCCGTGTTCAGCCAGCGTGGACGTCAGTTGCGGCGTGAGCTCCATGTAGGCCGCGGTGTCGTCAACCGGGCTCATCCACGTGAGATGAACGCCAATATGCCAGCCGTCGAGCACGATGCCCGCCCGACTGGCGCGAGACGCCACATGCCCTGGGATCTGGGCCGCTTGCTCCAGCTGTAGCAGTTCGGAAAGCAGCCCGGTCAGGCGTACCCGCTCCCGCTCCGCCTGGAGACGATCCCGCGCCACCCATGCCGAAACCGCAGGCGCGGCCACCTGAAGAACAGCGCGTGCCGCTTCCTGCCACGCTGGTCCACCGTTGGTGACTTCGGACAGAAGCCACAACTGATGGTCGGTCCACGGCACCGGGCACGACGCCATCACATGATCGGCGTACCTCTCCGCCACCACACTCGGGTGCCGAGTGGCCTCCTCTGGGGGCGTCCAACGCACCGTCCCCGCCATGACCCGCCCATCGGCGGTAACCAACGCCGCCGTACCCTTCAACGCGTCGGTGATCACGCCAAGGATTCGGTCGATCGTGCCTGCCTTGGCCAACTTTGGCGCGACGGAGGCAACCGCCCGCGCATACAGCGTCTCAGGGTTCTGCACCAGGCCCAGAACTCTGGCCGTCAAGGCATGCGCCGACACCGGAACCAACTCGGGCTGGACGGCGACGACAGGGAGCGAGAACCGGTCAGCGAGCCGAACCGTGGACCGCGAAACCGTCTCAAGCCGGCCGACGATCACAAGCAGGCGCCCACCGCGGCCATGCAGCCGCCGAGTGAACGACTCCACCAGGTGCTGGCTACTAACGCCCTTCTGGTCGGCCACATCCATGATGGCGACCGAACTGGGCGGGACGCGACTCAGGTCGTGGCCGGTGTGGACCAGCGCAGCATTCCGGACCACCTGGTCCAAGCCGGAGCCCCCGCCCAGCAACTGGTGGCCATGAAACGCAGCATCGTTGAGGAGATCGCGGACTGTGATCACGGTCGTCATGCTGCGGGGCCTCGGAGCGGGAGCGTTCCAGGATCGTTGAGGACCCGCAGCCCGAACGCCTCAGGCGTCACGAGCGGCAGCGCCTGTGGGGTAAGCCATGCGGCCGGCGCGGGTATCCGAAGCACGTCCACGTGCCGGCCAGGCGCGATCGTCTCGGCCAGAACCGGCTCCCAGGTCCTGCTGTCCAGCACACAGATGATGTCGGGCACCTGAGCTTTGATGTCTCCGCCGTCGATCGCGAGAAGGAACTCGTCAGCCATCTCCAGCCTCATCGTGCGCTCGGCCGCGCCCTGATGCTCGATAGTCAAGGCGCCGCCCGTGCGAGGCCGCGGGTGGCGCACGACCTCGACGACACCTCCCGAGAACAGCAGGTCCGCGCCGAAGTCGGCCAACATGCCGACGCGGCCGCGCGCGTTCCGCTGGCTGTCCCGCAGCCGCTGCCCTAGCGTGATCGCGCCGGAGATGGATCCGGCGATCCCGCACTCCGCCGCCTGCCTGGCGTTCATCGGGTACATCGCAGTTGCGGCCCAGCCGCCCAACGCGGGCAGCGCGGCACGTAGGAGGCGCTCAGCGTCCGCGTTGTCGCGAGCCACGCCGATCGACACCAGGTTGCCGCTCGTGTCAACCAGTACCGCAGGCGCCGCTGCGATCCCGCCGGGGTTGAAAGTGACCTGATCAACCCTCGGGAAGGCCCGCCCCATACCGTCCGCGTCGATCAACGGCAGACCCGTCCACGCTGCGGCCGCGCACGCAAACAGGCTGTTCGCGCCACCCACTTCGAACCCGTGGATGGCAGCCACGGGTCGCCGAGCCAGGCGGCCTATCTCCGCAACAGCATTCACGAAGCACCCGCCGGCGGGCAGCCGCTCGATCATCACGGTGATGCTGCCCGTCGCTGCGATAGGGACGACCAGCGCGTCAGGCCGGAGGTCACTCGCGCTGATCAGCGGTACCGGCCCGTACTGGGACAGCGCGTGCCGCAGCATCCGCGCCGCCATCCCCGTGTCACCGCCGCCGCCGGACCCCAACAGGGTCGCGCCGGCGGCAAGGTCATCGACAAGATCAACCGTGATCTCCACGAGGTCAGTTCCGCCCGCCACCGAGCTGCTCGACCGGCACGTAGGGCTCGTCCAGACCGAACCCGGCGGGCCCGAAGCACGCCAGAGCTTCCGGCGAGCGCATGATCTGCGGCGTAGAGATCGCGTACACCGTCAACCGCTGGCCGAAAGACAGCGCCTCGGTGGTGACGGGCGCTCCCGTCTCGCTGTTGAGCGTGCAGATCAGATCCGGGACGATCGCCACCACTTGCCCGTTGCGGCGCGCCACAAGATGCTCGTTCTGGAAGACGATCTCCATCCGGTCGGCCGGATCGTTCATCTCCTCCAGCGTGACCCGGCCGCGGGCGAACCCATCCACCGTCCGGCGGTCGATATCCGCCACCTTGCCCCTGAACAACTGCACGCCATGACTGTAGATGGTGTCGGCCAGCATCTCTGTCAGCGCCTCAAACGGATCCTGATGATGCTCGCGGGCCTGCCGCAGTGTGGCCCCAATCCGGGTCGCCAGCGTGAGCGTTCCCGGGACAGCGGTACGGCGCACCGTGGCTGCGTCCATTGGATAGTCGCAGATGTACGCGGAGCCGCCCATCTGCACCGTCATCGCGCGAGCGATCAACTCCATCCGCTGGTTCGTCACCGCGTCGATAATCCCGGCGTCGCCGTGATCGGACGCGATCGACATGGGCGACCCGGGCACGCCCATCACAGCGAACGTCTCCATCTGGAGCTCAGGGAAGGCCCGCCCCATCCCGTCAGCATCCACAACGGGCAGGCCGGCCTCCGCCCCGAGGAGAAGCGGGATCATCGAATTGAAGCCGCCGCACTCGATCGGCATGGTCGCGGCCGCCTTACGGCCGAGCCGAGCCTCAAGGGTCCGCATCGCGGTAACGATGCCGTCCGGGCCAGGCAACTTTTCCCAGAACACGGTCGGTGCTCCCATGAGGGCGCACGGCAGCACGAGCGCGTCGTCAGGCAGTTCGTCCACTCCGATGATGCGGATCGTCCGGCCGGCGCGCAGTTGCTGCTCGACCAGGAGCCTGCCCACGTACGGGTCGCCGCCGCCTCCGGTGCCGAGGACCGCCGCGCCTTCCGCGAGATCGCGCAGCGCCCACATGGTCAATTCCATGCCCATTCGTCTTCCTTCCCGGTCGCCTCACCGGTGAGATCGAGCTCTCCAACTGCCTTGACTCGAACGCGCACCGCGTTGCCGGGCAGGTAGGCGACTGCGACCTCGTCGATCTCCGTGATCTGTACGGTGCCCGGGGCGGCACCAGCTGAGATGGCGCGGTCGATCGCCTCGGCGCGCGCCTCCTCCAGCACCTCCTCCCTCGTACGAGAAGCGGTGATGGCGAACAGCCGGTCCACGTCCCCGCCGATCTGCCCGATGGCAGCCCCGATGGCGTTGGCCACGGCGTGGTGCTCAGGCCGGTGCACGGACGGGATACCCGGCAGGCTCGCCGGGATGAGGATGCTTCCGCCCCCAACGAGCACCACGGGCAATGGTGTGGCCGACACCCTCATACGATCGACTAGGTCGGTGATCCGCTGGGTCATCCAGGCGATCCCGCGGTTGACGAGGTTGCGGTCCAGGTGCCGGACAAGGGAGGCGTCGCCGATATCGGCCAGGCCCGCGGCGACGGCCAGATCGGTAGCCGTCAGGACCTGGCCGCCGAAGACGAGAGCCTCCTGGGTCAGCTGGTAGCCGACAGAATCCGGGCCCACTTCAAGCTGAGGCGGGCGCGTGACCCGGCTTCCACCGCCGAGCCCCACGGAGAGCACGTCGGGCATTCTGAAGTTCACTCGCACCCCGCCAATGTCCACCTCGCCAGTGGCCTGCCTTGGATAGCCGCCGGTCAGAACGCCTACGTCCGTGGTGGTGCCCCCGATATCCACCACGGCGCAGTCAGGTTGATCAGCGAGGAACGCCGCGCCGCGAGCGCTGTTCGTCGGGCCCGACGCGAACGTCCGCACCGGATACATGCGAGTGAACTCCGAATCCATCAGGGTGCCGTCATTCTGCGAGAGGTACAGAGGAGCGGACACGCCCACGGCCAACAGGGCTGCGGCGAAGGCCTCGACGATGTCATCAGCCAGGTTGCGCAGGCAGGCGTTCACGATGGTCGCGTTCTCGCGCTCCAATAGCCCGACGCGGCCAATCTGGTGCGACATGCTGATGTGCAAGTTCGGCAGCTCGGCCAGGAGGATGTCAGCCGCCTCTTCCTCCATCTCGGCATTGACAGGGGAGAACACAGACGAAATAGCGACGCTGCCGATCCCCGACTTCTCCAACTGCGCGGCGACTCGTTTCAGCTCGTCCGGCCGGAGCGGGGAGATGGGGCGCCCGTCGAACTCATTGCCGCCATGGCAGAGATGGACGCTGGCCTGGATCGCGTTGGCTAGCCGCTGCGGCCAATCCACCATCGGCGGCAACGCGGATGTGGCCGGCAGCCCAAGCCGAACTACTCCGGTGGGCGCCAGGCTTCGCCCGGTGACCAGGGCATTAGTGAAATGCGTTGTCCCGATCATGACGCCCTCGATGGCCGAGCGGTCCACGCCAGGTGAGGCGAGGAGTTGCTCAAGGGCGGCCACGATGCCGCCCATAACATCAGGGGTGGTGGCGGTCTTGATGGATGCGAGGACGGTGGTCCCGTCCATCAAAACAGCGTCGGTGTGGGTGCCGCCGACGTCGATCCCTACTCGCAAGGGATGGGCTCCTGTTCGTGTAACTGGGGCAAGTTGCAGCAGGCTGCCGCGGTCCGCCGAATGGCTGGGACCGCGGCAGCGGATACTAGGCGGAGGGTTTGCCGCGGCTGGGGGACCCGGTCAGGCCCAACTTGCCCGCGACCACGTACAAGACGAACGCGGCCAGCAGGGCGTTGAGCGCAGGGATTCCCCATTCGAGGTACTTACCGATGGCGGCGGCCGCGACCCAGATGACGAGCGCGGCAGGAACCCAGTTGGGAGCAGACGTGGGGACGCTGCCAGTCGCGCGGGACTCCTCCAGGAGGCTGCTCCAGCGGCGCACCACGTAGTACTCAGCGACCATGATTCCGGCAATGGGGGGAATGGCGACGCCGAGCAAGATCAGAAAGTCCACCAGGTGATCGGCGATCCCGAGCGCGGCCAATGTCGTGCCGACGACACCCAGGATGATCGTGACCACAGCTCGTCCGGCGCGGACGCCGAAGGTGGTGTGCAGGACGTTGGTGATGCCGAGCCCCGCGGCATAGAGATTCCAGTCGTTCGTCTTCAACGTTGCGGCAACCAACACGATGGTGCCGATGACGCCAGAGGTCGTGGTGACGATGGCGACGATGTCGCCAGTCCGCAAAGCATGAGCCAGGAGCACACCGACCAGCGCCAGCACATACTCGCCGAGCGTGATCCCCACGACGGTCTGCTTGACCACGTCACGAGCGGTGCGGTTGAAACGGCACATGTCCGGCGAGATGACCGCGCCGACAATGAAGCCGCCGGCGACCAGAGTGGCGCCCTGGGCGAGGCTGAGTGCCGGGCCGGGCGGGGCGGAGGCGATGAGGTCGCCCAAGGGCTGTTTACCAAGCTCGACGACGATGGCCCAACCCGCAAGAACGAGGAAGGCAGGAACTGTGATCCACGCGGTCCAGGCCATTCCCGCGAAACCGGGCACCACGATCGCGGTGATCGCCAGACCGCCTACGATCGCCCAGACCCACGCGGGGCCGCCCAGAAGTGAAGAGAGGCCCTGCCCGAGCACCGCGGACTGGACACCGAACCAGCCGAGGAGCGCCGTGGCGATGACCAAGCTCACCAAGCCCGATCCGTGGCGGCCGAACCCTGTCCAGCGCGCCAGCACGCTGGTCGATAGGCCCTCACGCATGCCGGCGATGCCGATCGCGATGGCGACGATCTCCAGGATGACGGCGCCGAGCGTGACGGCGAGGACAGCCGACCAGAACGTCATCCCCATGCCGAGTGTTGCGCCGAGCAGGAACTGCGACAGGGCTGACAACAGGCCGAAGCGTTGAATCGCGACGGTTGGCCAGCCGTACCTGGCCGCCGCCGGCACGCGTTCGAGAGCGTAGTCGTCGCGAGCTAATCCGTCATCGGTCGCCCTAGGCGACGCGGTTGAGGTCATAGGCACCGTCCCTTCGTTCTGTGCGTGGGGGAGACGCTAGAGCTCACCTGAGAGCTCTGTGAAGAGGCGATCCGCCCAGAATGGAAGCCATGAAAAGGCGATTTGCCTATGAGGTTGAACGCTCAAGCATGCGTGGTTACGACACGTAGCCCAACAGGCTGGACAGTTGCCGCGGACCAGGTCGGCCACGTTGCCCGCTGTAACGAGAGTCACGGAATCGCGGCATGACCTAGCCCGATCTACTCCAACAGGGGATCCCCACAGCCCAAGGTCCTCTCCTGAGCTGGTAGGTGCGCTTTCCCTATTGGCGGAGCTGGAGGTCGAAGTGCACTCCCGCAGCACGCGGGCCATGCGAACCGCCCATTTCGATGTCGGGATCTTCGGGTCATAGTGACCCCTCCAGCCAATTGCTCCCGCTCCGTGGAGCACCCACAGTCCATCCGTCCAGGCCCCGCCTGCTGTTCGACGAAAGCAACCACCATGCCCGCGTTCCGCGACGCGACCGCTCCCGCCAGGCGCACCACCTGCCCCTGGCCGTAGGTGCTCGCAACGGACTTTCCCCTAGGACCGCCAGACGTGACCATTCCGCCCAGCGATCACGACTACCTCTTCAGCCTCTACCTGCGCGCCCTTCAACGCCCCAGCACCGAGCAGCCCGACAGGTTCGCGCTAGTCAACGCGCTCGCCGCCGAACTGACCCTCTCCGACGAGCGCGAGAAAGTCCTGCTCGCGCTGCTGTCGCTGGAATGCGAGCGCCTCGTCACCGAGGAAGACCTAGAACCCAAGAAGATCATTAGCCATCTTCGCCAGAACACGACCCTCACCCGCGGAAAGACCTTCATCTACGACTTGCTGAAGAAGGCGCCCGAGGCGAGCCAGGTCATCGGCGCCGTGCTCGAACGGGAGGAAGACCTCCTGAAGCTTGCCGTCGCCGACCCCTCTACAGGCCACACGTACCGCCTACTCGCCCAGGTACGGATCATCCAAATCCGCGACGCCGCCAGGCGCATTCTGGGGAGATTTACGCGCCTCGACGCCGCCGCGATCGTTCCTGCCGGCGTGGCCGGCTTCCTCGGAGGGAAGTCCCTCGCAACGTCGGGCAGCGCAACGGGAGCCGCTGCCGCAGGCACAGCAGGGGTAGGGACCGCCGGCACCACCGCGGCGCTAAGCGGCGCCAGCGCCGCCGTGGCCACCTCCAGCACCGTCACCGCAGGCGGCTCCGGCCTGCTCAGCATCGCCAGCGGCGCCATCGCCCAGGTCGCCACCGCAACCGGTGTCACCCTCACCCAGGCCGCCACCGTTGTAGCCGCCGGCGGGCTCCTCGCCACGGCGCCCCTTCTGGCCACCGGCCCGCCGCCAGAGCCGCCCGCGGCCGTCGCCGAAGCCGCCCCGAGTTCGCCACCCACGGACGAGCCCGCAGCGCTGCCCGACCAATTGTCACCTACACCGGATGTCCTCACGACCGGTTCCTCCGGAACGTTCCCAGCCACCCCAACCCCCGCAGCGATGAGCACCGCCACGTCGCCGCCAGCGCAGCCAGCAACCACCGCCCCACCTACACACCCCGCGACCGCGACAGCCGCGACCTCCGCCCCGCCAACGAAGGCGACCACGGCCCACACGGCAACAACGAAGGCAACCAGCACGCCGACAGCCCCAGTCCCAGCGACAACGGAACCCCCCATCCACACGACAAGCACCGCCACGGCAGCACCCCCGCAGCCGAGCACCTCGCCCGAACAGCCGTCAACCTCTCAACCGTCCACAACCCCCTCCGGCCTGCCCACCCAGACACCCATCACGACTCCCGAGCCATCCACAACGCCCGAGCCGTCCGAGACGCCAGAACCAACGCCCGCCCCAAGCCCAACGGCGACAGGCACCCCGCCACCAACCTCGACGGCCACGCCCAGCTCGGCGGCGTGGGCCAAGGATGCCGACAACGAGCGTGATCCCCGCCCCTTCGACACCTCGCCAACCCGCGGAGAACACACCGTCACCCTGAACGTCGGCCTTGACCTCAACAGCAACCTGTCGCAGACCCTGCCCACCCCGGCATCAGGCTTCTGGTACGGCGGCACGACCAACACGCTGGGGTGGCAATGAGCGCAAGCCCGCGATACCCACTGCCGTGGTGGGAAGACCCGCTGATCGCCCCCACCGGACACGCCCCAACACGCCACCTCGACCCGATCCTCTCCGCGACAGCCAGCCGCGACGTGCATCGAGCGGGCTGCGAATGCGGCAACTTCTCCGGACCAGTGGTTGCCAACGGCGAAGAACTCTGGAAGGCGTTCGGCTGGCACATGCTTCATGTCCAACAGGAAGCGCACTGGTTAGGTGAGCAGCCCCAATAGGAGCGCCGCAGCTCCGGCTGCCTTGCCAGCCAGAACCGGATCGCTCCACGGGTGCTTGATCTGACCGACTTCGGTCCCAGCAAGATTCAAAATTCGCCATCCAACGGCCGTGCCAACTTTCTGCCGGGAACTGTTGAGGATGTTTACGCCCTGCAGCTGGCCCACTTCTACACCGTGGGCGTCAACCACCAACCAGCCGTACTTGACCTCGCCCACCTTCGTGCCAGATAGGTCGAGAATTTCTCGGCCGTACCGGATCGAACCGAGCTGCTGGTATTCCGCGTTGAGCACTAGCATTCGGGCGCCTCATTTCCTCTTGAAGCTGCTCCCTGATCGGCCGTCCGGCGAACCACGCTTCTTATGTCTTCAGCTCAACCCGCAAACTGTTTGCATGCAAGTGACTGCCCCGGCCAGATTCAGGCCATGGCTGGCGTACCCTCACCGCATGGAGGGGGAGCACTTCGACCCGGCAGACCTCGCGCACCTGGTCAACCAGACCATCGACGTCCAGACCCAGGACGATGACCACGTGTCCTTCCCGCTCGGCCGCCCGATCCGCTTTCACTGGCCGGCGCGAAACCGCACCTACGAGATCATCGGGTGGGAACGCGACCCCTGGTGCGAGTCCCGCCCGTGGTGGACTGAGAACGACCTGCCGCCCGACGCGCCAGGCGACGACTGGTACTACAAGGTCCGCGCCAAGGCCGCCCACTTCGACCGCGACGGTGTCCTCGTCATCAAACTTGACACGGCCCGCCGCACATGGACCCTCATCGGCTTCGAAGACTGATGCAGGGGCGCTCGGATCACCCGATGCTGGCCTACCTGGTTTCGCCGAAGGGCGGAGCCTTGAACAAGCCCTCAGGCGTGCGAGTAGAACAGACACCCACCCGTAGGAGGGGAGACGCTCTCCAGGGTGGTGCTGTACCCACACCGCAAGATCGTTAGGGGAGGGGACAGGGTTCGACTCGGACGCCTACTGTGGGTCCAGGGCCCCCTGTCCGCAGGAGTGCGAAGCCCGGCCGACAGGGGGCCCAGCCACCTCGGACTAGCCGGGGTGACGCGGATCGAACCAGATCCACAAGATCCACAACAGCAGTTTCAGTACCGCCACCGCTATGTGAATCCCCTTGCGTGGCTTCTTCCGCTCGCCGTCGTCGCTGTCCACTCGGGACCCTCCTCTCCACCGGACCTTCCGGTATCGCAGTCCGGACGGGCCGAGAAGAGCAACGGCGCCCGCTCATGATGACGCAGAACGGCGAACCGTACATCCAGTGCTCTGCACTCCAAGGAGCGACCTTGTCCCTCGTGGGCTGAAAGAAGCAGTCCAGGGGAGGACGATCCGCACCCGGAGGCGCTCAACAGCACGCTCCGTGAACGCGGACCCAAGCGACCATGCTGTTCGTACCGCTCTACCACCTGCTGCGATACCCTCTGAATCGAAAGAGTCTTCGATTCGCTAGGCGTCACCAATGTCCACCGACAAACCCGCCCCGCAGCCCGTCGAACTCCCGCGCAATGCTGCCAAGGCCGGGTACCTTCACGCACTTCGGGAGCACCTCGATGGCACCCGCGAGGCTTGCATCTCCTGGGTGGAATACGTGCCCGGCTACCGCGGCGGGCTGGAAGAGCGTGGCCCCGTGTGGGTGCCCGAGGATGAGGTCGTCCGCATGCGCGACGTCCGCTACGACGAGATCGACATTGCCATTGAGAGCGTCGCCGCAGCGGTACCGGAGGTCGTTCAAGCTCCAGCACCGCCAGGCTGGCCCGCGGTGCTGCCGCCGCCCAGCGTGTCGGTGGGGGAGGAGCGCCTGGCCGCCTGGCTCCTAGACGCCATCCCGCCTGGTTATCGCGCCCACGAGACGCTCGTCGCGCAGCCGCTCGTTCTTGCTTGGATGGCGGCCGAACACACCCGGCAGGCGATCGACGCGCACACGAAGGGCTACCGCTCGGCGGCTGTCGAGCTCAAGCAGTACGAGGCGCCGGAGACCATCCAGGATCTGCTGGAGTTCTACTCGGTCGAACTCGACAGGCTGCATCGCCTGTTGAAGGAGGTCTACGCGGTTAGCCGGTACCTCATCAACGCCCACTCCTGAGGACGGTTCGCCCTATCGAGAGCCCCTATAGACAACTTAAAAGAAACTTGCTAATGTTTCGATCTGTGAGCGGCAGACGGCCGTGATCGGCTACAGGGCTATTCCTTGGGAGTTGCAGATGACCGCCATCCAGATCGCCTCCATCGTCATCCCGTTCACGCTCAAGGGCGGCACGCTCCTCTTCGCGTACCTCGCGCGCCGCAACCAGCTCCGCAACGTCGCCGAGAGTGCTACCGATCCGCGAGTCTGCGTCGGCACCGGCGCTGACGGCACCCCGATCTACCTGACCGCCCCCGCCGACCTCACAGCCGACGTGATCCGCCAGCGTCGCGGCGACGCCTGAAACCTCCCGCGAGTGCCCGCCTCGCCATCCTCAACTGCCCCGAAGCGTTAGTAGCTGGAATGAAACTTCCAGGAACTAATCGTGCGAGGGGTCACGAAAGGAAGCAGCCCGTGACGTTCAGCGAGGACCTCGCCGAGAACTACCCCCGCCCCAAACTCCTCGCCATCGACCCCTGGGACTGCGCCTGCACCGAATGTCTCATCGGCGAGTACAAACCCCTCCGGTACGCCACCCCCGAAGACATCGCCCGGATGCTCACCGACCACCTCGGCAACAACACCGGCATCACCTTCAGCGTCACCGCCGCCATCCGGGACGGCGAGACGCTCGCCACCACCGAAATCGCACACCAAGTGATCGTCGCCTGCCGGTACAAGTCCTGGACCGTGGAACCCCACCTCCTCGGCTTCTCCACCAAGTAGCCCCCCGGCCGCCGGGCGCCCCCGCCCGGCGGACCCAGCCCTCCCGGAGCAGCCCATGTCATCCAGCGACGCGATCCTCGCCTACGGCTACAACCTCGGAGACAGCGGCTCGTGGGACATCCACGAGCTCGAAGACGACTACGACAACCTCGTCACCCTCGCCTGGTACGACGAGGACAGCGACGACGACCTCGAAGACCAGGCCATGCGCCACCTCCTGAACGCGTCCGGCTTCACCGAGACGTTCGCGACCCGCCGTGATGACGACTACTGGACTCGCGAGCATGAGGCCATGCAACGCATCGGCGTCCAATTCGACACGTACTGCAACCACGTCGAACCCATGCAGGTCATCGCCGCCCACATCATCACCGTCAACCGCGGCTCCACCCTCCTCATCGAGCCCGACCGGCTCGCCACCGGCCCTCAGCGCCACGACTGGGACACCAAACTCGCCGCCGCCCTGGACACCCTCGCCATCACCCCCAAGCAGCCCGCCCCCGCCTGGATCCTCTGCTCATACGGAGACTGACCACCCCGGCCACCGAGCGTCCGGCGCCCGCCCCGATACCTGGAGCCGACAGCCACATCACCGCCCACCGCCACGGTCGAGCTCAAGTTCGACGAGTGAGCATCCGTCCTGCCCCGTCGCATGCACCGCCGACCACAACGAAGCCCACACAGAGGAGACAAGGTGAACGAAACTGACGGCTTCAAGGGCATGGCGCTCACCTCATGGGGGGCGACCAACTACATCCGGCGCGTCCAGGGCGGCCATGCCGCACTCATGGCCACGCACGCCCCCGCAAACTGGGACGCCCCGGACACCTGGTCCGAGATACCCAAGTGCCCGACATGCCGCAACCACAGGGGCAAACGGCTCGCCTGGCCATGCCCGACGTACGTGCTCATCCTGCACGGGCTGGGCTACGACACCAGCCCGGCGATCCGGCTGATGACCGCGCTGGGCATCAAGCCGCCGAAGCTGCCCGACGTCTGGGAACTGATCCACCCGCAGAGGAACACCTGATGGCGGAGAAGACCGACATCGCACGCGTCACCCTCCAAGACCTCCAGCCCGGCCGCCTCGTCTACATCCCCGCCGGCGCCGCCCTCTCCCGCGAACGCCCCCTCGCCCTCATCATCGGCGAAGCCACCCCAGCCAAGGGGCTCCCCGGAGACGTGTGGCTCGACGGCCAGGTCCTCCGCGCGGACGGCTCCAACCCCTACCGCTACAAACCGCCTGGTTCATCGCCACCATCGACAAACTCCGCATCGCCCCGCCGGGCATCCGCCGATGCGCCGCCGCGCACTGCCCCGCCTCCTACGACACCATCGCTATGCACCAAGGCGAACCCATAGCCCCCGGCTGGCGCATGCTCCAGAGAGGCATCCTCGGCGGAACCAACCTCTGCCCCCGCCACGCACCCACCGCCACCCCAGACGGCACCGCCCATCTCCACGTACCGGAAACCATGGACCGTGACACCGGCGTCATCACCTGCACCTGCGGAGTCCCCATCCACCCCCTCGTGGCCCGCAAGGACGCCCCCATAGTCCGGGGAGCCTGCGTACTCGCCTACGGCTCCCACATCACCGCCATGACCTCACGGAGAGCCTCATGACCACCACCACTGAGAACCCTTTGACCAGAGGGCAGACCCCGCCCCGGGAGTTTCGGGAGGCTAACGCGCGCGTACGCGCGAGGCGTTGGTGGGAGGGCTGGGACGGCAGGTCGCAGGCGGAGTATGTGCGCCGCTACTACGGGGTGCCGGCGTATCGGGGTGATCGGGTGGTCGTGGACGGGCGGCCGGGCCGGATCGCGTCGTTCCTGGGGGGTGGTCTGCGTGTGCAGTTCGACGGTGGCCCGGGGTGGAGCGTGCCGTGTCACCCGACGTGGCGGGTGTTGTACGTGGACGGGTCGGCGCGGCCTGCCAGGCAAGGAGGGCAGGGCGCGTGAGCGGCTTTAATGCTGCCGTCGTCGTACCCGGGCCTGGTGGCGGGGATGCCGAGCCGACCTACTACCGGCATCGCAACCACGACTTCCGGCAGGAGATCGTGGTGCGGGCGTGGCGGGCGGGCGTCGGCACTCTGTGGGGGTTGACGGTGACCGGTGATGAGTGCGGGTTCGAGCCGCAGGTCGCCGTCCACGTTCGCACTGGCGCGTTCTCGATCTACACGCGGTTCCCTGCGTTCTGGTCGGCGCTGGCCGAGCGGCAGCCCGGCACGCTGGACGAGGTCGCGGGCATCCTCGACGAGCTCGGCGTGGCCGATGAGACGGCCGACGTCGAGCGGTCCCGGGCGGTGACGTCGGCGCTGCTGGCCGAGGAGTTCGACACCTGGCGGGACGGCTGGGAGGCCGACCCCGATGAGGAGCCGCTACCGCCCGACCCGCACCCTGACGACTACGAGCCCGACCCCGGGGAGACTACTCAGCCGGAAGAGGCCCGCTGATGGACCGCGCGTCACCGCCCAAGATCGACCTGCGCACCGCCGAGGAGAACGCCGCCGCCGGGCACCGGCAAGCGGCGCGCGACGCCTACTACGGGGTACGGCGCCGCCTCGCCCGCCGGGCATCCCACGACGAGACGGCGTCGCCGTACGACCTGGTCGCTGACGCGCTGTTCCACGCGTTCGCCGACGAGATGTACGCGGCGCTGTCCAGCCCGGACTTTACGCACCGGCTCCAGGAGCGCGGTCTACGGATCGGGCCTGCCCTGGACGAGGGCGTGCCGCCCGAGGCTCCTGACGAGTGGGCGCACGAGATGCTCGGCTTCGGCGATCCGGACGGAACGCCTGTCGAGCCGATAGAGCTGATCGACAGCCTGTACGCAGAGGCGTGGCGCGCCGGGTGGGAAGCCCACGCCGCGGCGCTCCCGGCCGGAGAAGAGGGGAACGAGCGTGACGACTGCTGACCGGCTGCCCGCCCTGGCCGCTCCCGCCGGCGAACTGCTCGCCGACGACGTCGTGGTGCGAGTGGACCCGATCCGGAACCCGTACCGGTCGTATCTGGACAACCTGCGGTCGCCCGGGTCGAAGACGGCCATGGGCGGCTGCCTGGACCGGCTCGCCCGCATCATCCGCGGCAAGCCGCTCGACGACCGCGCTGTGACGGGGGAGGACTTCCCCTGGCACGTTCTCCGCTACGAGCACACCACTCGGCTGCGCGCGGAGATCCTCAAGCAGGGCTGGTCAGCCGCCTACATCAACAAGCATCTCGTCGCCTTACGCCGGGTGCTAAAGGAGGCGTGGCGGCTGCGCCTCTTGCCCGCCGAGGAGTACCAGCGCGCCATCGACCTCGAACAGGAGAAGGCGTCCACGCTCCCGGCCGGGCGGCATATCCCGTCCGAGGCGCTGGCCGTCCTCCTGGCGGTGTGCGACCACCCCAGGCCGGCCGACGTGCGTGACCGCGCCATGCTCGCAACCCTGTACACATCCGGGGTACGGCGCGAGGAACTCGTCACCCGCGACCTCGCCGACTGGGACTCCGAGACCAACGGGATCCGCGTGCTCGGCAAACGCAACAAGGAGCGCATGGCCTACGTGCCCGACGACACCGCCGCCCTCATCGAGGAGTGGATCACCATGCGCGGCCGTACCCCCGGCGCACTCTTCCCCGCCCTGTGGAAGGGCGGACGCCTACGCACGGACGCCAGCGGCCGGCCCGCCCACATGACGGGGCAGGCGCTCCGCAAGATGCTGACCAAGCGCGTCGGCCAGGGCGCCAAGCTCGACCCCACAATCAGCAAGCAGCCAATCCGCGCGCACGACTTCCGTCGCACCTTCATCGGCGAACTCCTCGACGCCGGCGTGGACCTGGCCACGGCGCAGGCCCTCGTCGGACACTCCTCCCCAGCAACTACCGCACGGTACGACCGGCGGCCGGAGAAGACCCGCCGTGCTGCGGTCAACCGGCTTCGCCTTCCTGGCCAGTCACTGGTCAACCAAAGCCCGGGTTGACACGCAGGGCAGTGGCTCTGTCGAGATCGCCGAAGCCTCTCAGACGGTGCCATCGTCATCAGCTCGTGGAAGATCGGGATCGCCTTCCTCGCCGCTGATTTCAGTTGTCGGGTCGTCAGCCCAAGGCCTCTGAACGGCTGAGGCAGCCCATTCGCGGGTTATCCAATGCACATCGTCATTGTCAATCATGTGAATTGTGGTGTCGTTAAGCCAGACATTCCCAAGACCTGCGGCGAACCGAACGTCGGCTATCCGACGCTTCAGATCTTCATCCAAGCCGAGGCCGGCGG
Organism: Nonomuraea sp. NPDC050547; assembly: GCF_044457345.1. Taxonomy (NCBI): domain Bacteria; kingdom Bacillati; phylum Actinomycetota; class Actinomycetes; order Streptosporangiales; family Streptosporangiaceae; genus Nonomuraea; species Nonomuraea sp. NPDC050547. The sequence continues at coordinate 316,926 of NZ_JBITGW010000012.1, read as the reverse complement.
GAGCGAGGATTACAGCTCCGACGGAGCGCTTCCACTCACATACAAGGAACTCCCTGTCGCGCACGTAATCTTGGATTCGTGATACGAGGAACGACTCCGGCTCGTCGGTGTCCTGGCCCAGAGTCGAGGTTTGCCTTCGATGTGGCTTGACCATCTTCCCAATTGCGGCAGCGGGGCTGCCCATGAGGTTGGTTGCGTGTCTCACGCCGCGGACGACTCGGGTGATCGGCAATCCCTCGGTGTCCCGCGTCATGTGGAGCAGGTCAGGGATCCACTCCTCGTTCAGGACCTGCTCACGGATCTCCTCTGGAAGATCTTGCGCAGCGCGGTGAAGCAGCCACAGGGGGAGGCGCTCCAAACGGGTGGCGGCTTCCTGCTTGATGAGGTCGCTGCATGTAGTGCACACCACGGTTACCAGCACCCCGAGGAGGGTGACCAGGGCGCCTAGCGTGAACAGGAAGGCTGTGGCGAGCAGGTCGTAGATCAACGGCAGCCGCCTCGGATGATGACGGCCTCGGCGTCGGCGGACCTGGGCGGACGGTACTGGTTGCTGATCTCCGTGAGCTGGTAGGTGGCCTGGAGTCGGCCGATCTCGGTAAGTAGGTAGCCGCGCCGGCGAGGTCGCCCCGCCTGGGACGGGTCGATGTTCTCCTGATGACCCTCAATCCATCCGGCTCGCTTCAGTTGGGCGAGGATCGGGTAGAGCGTGCCGCTTGGCTGGCCCGTGGCCTGCATCAAGTCGTAGCCATAGCGCGCCTGCGAGGGGTCTTCCAGGAACTGTTTCAGGATCTGCGCCACCTTGGGTGTGACGCTGACCGGAGTCTCCTCGGGTTCCATGTAGGAGATCCTACATAGGGGCGGTCCAGGGTGAGTGTGATTGGCCGGACGAAGTCAGAACGGTGCTACAACCCATCTCGAAACAGCACCCCTCGACTGTTTTGTCCGTTTTTGTAGTGTGGGGGTGTGGCGGTCTGGCGAGGCCCGAAAGGCATCGAAGTCGAGGCGATCATCCTCAACAGCACCCCTACGCTGCGCGCCACCCAGCGCTTCGACGACCGCGCCGTACTGCTCGGCCACTGCCGCTCGGTCGCCGACCTGAAGAAGCTGGGCATCGAGCTGGCCGATCTCGAAGAAGGAGATGCCGCGACGTCCCCCGCGCCGTAGCGCGCCTGGAGCCCACCACTCCGGCCGCCTGAATCGTAGGCGGACGCTAGGCGCAGCCGCTTCATACGGTCCTCTCCTCACGACGGAGAGGACCGTTTCTCATGCCCCGTTTGTTCCCCCGCCAGAAGACCCGCGCCCCTGACCGGCTGGAGATCCGGCTCCCGCCTCCGCAGCTCACTGTCCCCTGGCACGTGATCGTGCTCCGGTACTCGCCGACGTCCCGACGCACCTTCCGCCGCGTCCTCCTTGCCGCCCAAGCTCACGGCATCACCGTCAAGGTCCAGCACGACCACGGCATGCTGTTCCGGCTTCATCTGCTCACCCTTACCGGGGCACCCCGGCCGCTCTGGCGAGCTTCCGCAAGCGCCTGGACCAGCTTCACCCCCTGCTCGCCCCCTGGTGGGCCCGATGAATGGCCTGTCCCTCCGGCGCGGCCGGCTCCTCGTTGCGCCGGTCGGCACCAGCCCGGCCAGCCGAGACGGCTGGCAGGAGGTCAGTGCCACCGACAACGTGAACTACGCGCCGCACCTCATAGAGCGGATGCTGGCGGTGCCGCAGCGGCTCCCGGCCCGCGTCACGTTCACCATGCCGTTCCGCATGACCCGCTGCTCCTGGCGCGTGCACCGCCTCATCTTCGGCAAGCCCCACCCCAGGCAGCAGCAGGCCAAGGCGCGCTACCGTCAGCGGGCCCGCCGCCGGGCAAGGGGACGCCGATGAGCCGCCCCTACGACGAGCTCAGTTCCCGCGACCCCGGCACCGCCACGCCCAGCTTCGATGTGCAGCAGGCCCGCGACATGGTGGCGTGGCTCCGCGCCACCATCACTGGGACCCGGGTCCTGGCCGAACGCGCTGAAGGCGGCACTGTCGTCTGGCACATCCAGGCCAGCGACCACCAGTTCGTGGACCTCGCTTCCCGCCTCGCCGGCGGCAGCGTCATGCCCGTCACGTACGGCGGCGACGAGGGCGCCATGATGCGGCGCGACGCCGAGCACGCCGTACGCCACAACCCCCTACACGAGTACCAGATCGCCAAGTACCACCTGAGCCTGCTCGACCAGCACGCCATCCGAGAAGACAAGATCCACCGTTACGACGACGACGGCGGCCGCCACCTCGCCCCGTTCGCGACCTGCGCCTACTGCGACACCGGCAACCCGTACGAGGCGCCCCACATGGGCTACCCGTGCCCCACCATCCGCGGACTCCTCGCCGCCCACCAAGCCCTGCCCGGCTTCAGCCCCGAATGGACCGAACAGTGATCATGCCCGAAGACCCGATCGCCGCCGCCCGCCAGAACCTCACCGAGACGGAGCGGATGGTCCACGCCGTCCTCGCCGACCCCGGCTACGTCACCGACAGCCCCGCCGCCGGCATCTTCATGCAGGACGGCCCCGGCGTGCTGCTGCGCCTGGTGGCCGCCCACCACGAACTGCTGGACCAACTGGAAACCGCCAAAGCGCGGACCAAGATCTCCGCCATGAACTACGCCGATTGGATCGACGGCAGCCGCTACGAACGGCCGCTCCCGGACGGGCCCGATGCCGACGCGCTTCCAGGCCTGGAAGCCGCTGTACGCACGCTGTCTGCCGGAGACCGGGACCCGGCGTCCGGGGTGAGACGCTGGCTGGAGCAGCTCGCAGACCACTGGCAGCACGACACCGACGAACCGCCCGTCCTGCCGTCGCACCTACGCGTCATGGTCGCCGAGTCGTGGGTGTCGTGGGCCGCCCGCGCTGACATGAACCTCCGCACATCCGGCGCCGAAGCCGGGAAGCTCAACATGACCGGCCCCATGAAGGTCATGTTCCACGCCCGCCTGTGGGACGGCCGGCAGATCGACAGCAGCGAACGCGACACCCCCACCGCCAGCGAAGCAGACAGCGCCGGAGACGCGGCGTTCGGCCTGGACCCGTTGTGACCATCCGAGACGACCAGGACGCCGAGCCAGCAGCCAACGAACGAGCGGTCATTCGGCCCAGCGTCAGCGGCGGCAACAGCCTCGCCGAGTACGTGGACCGCCTCCTCAAGCACCAGGTCGAGCTGTACGAACACTACGTCCTCCTGCACGGCAACCAGCTCGCCGACCTACCGCCCAGCGGCTTGGCCTCCCGGATAGGGCACTTTCAGCCCGAGCTGATGGAAGCCAGGTTCATCATCGCCAAGCACCTGCGCTCCCTCCGCGCCCGGCCCCGCCCGCACATCCCGCCAGCGCTTCTCCTCACCCTCACCGCCCAGGAGACCCCATGGCCACGTTCGACCGCCTGACCATCATCTGCGCCTACGACAACGCCGAAACGGAGACCGTGCGCCGTAGCCTCGGCATCGCCTCCAACCAGGTTTGGGAGGCCGGCGACGCCGCGAAGCTGGGCGGCGTGAGCGCCGTGAAGTTGACCATCGTGGAGACGCCTCGCTTCCACCAGCGGCCCGACGCCGACGCAGTCCGGCAGGTCCTCCACCTGGTCAGCCACAACTCTCAGCAGGTCACCCGCGCCACCCACCGCGGGGAAGGTATGCAGGCGTCGTCGTTCCTGAGTGCGCTGCCCGACAGCGGCCTTGTTACGAAGCGGTGCAAGCGTTCGGAGCCCTGAAGAATTCACGCAACGTAGCGGAGAAGCCGAGAATCGCGAGGCGAACACCTACTCTCCGTGACTTCCGTGGGTGGCCCGCCATCCCACACAGGAGGCGCGCCAACTACGGCGCGATAGTGACAGCCCCCAGCCAACAGCGGTTGTGCACAGATTGAAGATCGATTACCGCGTCCCAGCCCCATCCGATGACCCCGGAAGGACCCGCGTGCCTGGAAAGCGCCGCACAGAATGGTCCAGCAGCTACACGCACCTGGTGGGTGCCAACATCCGACGCCAGCGGCTACGACAGCGCCTATCGGTCGAGAAACTCGCCACACGCTGCACCAGTCTCGGCTACCCCGTCGAACGCTCGAACCTCGCCAAGCTCGAACTCGGCCAGCGCACCAGCGTCGCCATCACCGAGCTCCTCATCGTCGCCAAGGCGCTGGGCGTGCCACCCCTCTTCCTGCTCACTCCGCCCAGCGGCGACCGCGTGGAGATTCTGCCTGGTGTCGAGACCAACTTGCGGGAAGCGTTCGCGTGGCTCGACGGCACCGCCCCTCTGCCTGACGATGAAGACGACGAGGGCGCCGCCCCGCGCGCCGAGCTCCGATTGCTGCGCAACCACCACCAGCTCGTCGCCGACTGGACCGCCCGTGCCCGCGCGGCCGCCACCGCCCAAGCGCGCGCCGACGACACCGAGCAGCACAGGGAAGCGTGGAAAGAAGCGGCACGCGTCCACGCGGGACAAGCAGCGCACGCCGAGCAGCTACTCGCTCAGCTCCGGGTGACGATGCGCGCCCGAGAGATCGCCTGCCCTGCGCTGCCGCCGGAGCTGATCCACCTCGATCTTCGCGACGAATAGCAGCCGCCTACTCCTTGGCCCAGCAGTCGGGGCAGTAGCCGAGCCGTAGCTCGCGCACCAGCCTCTCAACACGACATGCCTTGCACCGCTTCGGTCGCTGCTCAGGCGGCACACTCGATGGCACCTGTCCACGCTCACGGGCATACAACTTGCGCTTGCCGGGCGGACGGCCACTACGGCGGCCGCCATGCGTCATGTCTCGCGCCACCCCGTGAACGTAGCGCGCCAGGCCCCTTCCGGGGAGCGCTACGACGATCCGAAGAGCATTGTCGGCCAGGTTCCGAACTGACATGCTCGCAGCCATGATCAGATACGGCACTCACGGCAGCGGTTGGGCCCCCACCAGCGACACCGGTGGTTGGGCCCCCACAAGCATTACGGGCGGCATACGCCACACGGGAGGTATGCGCCACACGGGCGGCTGGTAGCAGCACACTGGCATGGGAGAGCTCGCCCCGGCAGGGGTGCCGAGCTCTCCCTATGTCTTGGCCTTGGGCCGGGACGCAAGCACACCAGCTCCGCCACCATGCGCCCATGGCCGCGGCAACCTACGACCTGCTCATCGAGCAAGGCACCCCCTACGACCGTGTCCTGACCCTGCGCTCCCGAGCCGAAGGACGGCCACCACTCGACCTGACAGGCTGCAGCGTCCGCGCGCAGGTACGTGCTCACCACGGCGCTGACGCCGCGCTCCTGTACGACCTGGCCACTGGTGGCGGGCTTACCATCACCGATCCGGCTGCGGGGAAGGTCGCACTGCACGTCCCCGCCGCAATCTCAGCCTCCTGGGGGTGGCGGGTCGGCGTGTATGACCTCGAACTCGTGGCCGCCGGCGGCCAGCCGCTGCGCCTACTCCAGGGCACCGTCCGCGTGACCGGTGAGGTGACCCGATGAGCAACCCTGACGTCGAGCTCGTCGTCCAGCAGACCGCAGGGCCCGACCTGAGCGTGCAGCACGACGGTGGCATCTCGCTGACGATCGAGCAGCACGACCACGTGGTGGAACTCGACCTCGCCATCCCCGGCATCCAGGGGCCGCCGGGGGTCCGCGGCGAGCAGGGACCGGCCGGGCCTGAGGGCGGCGCCTTCCAGCGCGAGTACCAGTTCGCCATCCCCTCCCTGGTGTGGGAAGCCGAGCATGGCCAGTCCCGGCAGCCGAACCACACCTGCTTCGCCCCGGGAGGGGAGCGGATCGAGGGTGATCCGTCCTACCCGGACGCGCGCACTATCCGCATCACCTGGGCCGTGCCGATGTCGGGCGCGCTCCGTCTCACCTGAACCCATCGGGGGACATCACCATGCCGAATTGGTACAGCCAGCACAGGTTCAACCAGATCCCGCCCACGGGCCTGGTCCTGCCATCGTCGTCTACGGAGCCGAACTCGCCCGTCGCGTTCGAGCTGTGGGCCAGCCCCGCCAGCGGGAAGGCCTCCTGGCGGACCCCGGGCGGCACGTGGATGGCGCTGGACGACGTCGCGGACGGCACGATCACCAACGCCAAGGTCGCCGTGAACGCGGCCATCAGCCTGTCCAAATTGGCGACCAACCCGCTCGACCGCGCCCAGCACACCGGCACCCAGCCCGTGGCCACCATCGCGGACTTCGTCACGCAGGTACGCGCCAACCGGCTCGACCAGCTCGCCGCCCCCGGCGCCGACGTCGCCCTGGCCGGGTACCGGCTGACCAACCTCGGCGCGCCCATCAACGCCAACGACGCCGCACGCCTGGCCGACGTGCACGCCGCGGCCGCCGGCATCAGCGTGAAGCCCGCCGTACGCGTAGCCACCACCGCCACCATCACGCTCAGCGGATTGCAGACAATCGACGGGGTGAGCGTCCAGGCCGGCGACCGGGTGCTCGTCAAGAACCAGACCACGACGACGCAGAACGGCCTCTACACCGCGGCATCCGGCGCGTGGACGCGCACCACCGACGCCCTCAACCCCAACACGTTCGTGTTCGTGTCCGAGGGCACCAGCCTCGCGGAGACCGGGTGGGCCATCTCTACCAACGGCGCCATCGTGGTCGGCACCACGGCGATCGCGTGGGCGCAGTTCGCGGGCGGCGGCGGGGGAGGCGGAGCCGGGGCGGGCCTCGTCCAGAACGGTGGTAATAACGACATCGTCGCCGCGGACGGCAGCATCATCGTCCAGCCCGACTCCATCTCCGTGGGTCTTGTCCCCATCGCCAAGGGCGGCACCGGCGCCACCACCGCCACGGCTGCCCGGACCGCGCTCGGCATCGGCGGCTCCTTCAGCGCGGACCTGCCCGCGCTCACCCCCGGCGCGTGGCACAACGTCACCCACAGCCTCGGCTCGCTCGACGTAGCCGAGCCGAGCTTCCGCGAGGTCGCTACCGGGGAGTTCGTCGAAATGGACTCGAAGGTGATCGACGCGAACACCGTGGCGGTCCGCTCCGCCCTCGCAGTCACAGCCGCCACGATCCGAATCAAGGTGACGTCCTGATGCGCCTTCTCACCCCCCTCCACCTGCCCGCACTCACCACCCCGCCTGCCCCTCCGGCCGCAGGGCACGTCGCCATCCACTCCAGACTTGACGGTTCCCTCCAGACCGTGGACGCCGCCGGCGCCGCCCGGCGTATCCCAGCCGCACAGCGCGCCGAGATCGCCGCAGACTACGTGCTGGGCACACCCGGCCTGTGGGAGACGGTCCTTACCCACCAGGTGACGCCGGGCGCCTACCGGCTGGCCTTCCACAGGCGCGCCCAGGTCACGCGCGGTCAGTGGCAGTACACGCGACTCACCGGTACGGCCAACGCCGCGCTGTCACCGCTGCTGCTGGTCGGCATGCGCGACAGCAACCCGTACGGCGACCTCCGGCACAATGTCCAACTCGGCGACGTGTTCCTCGGCGGCGATGACAAGGTCGCCAGCTTCGATGAGCTGGCCGAGGGGCTGCTCGTCGTCACCACGCCGGGCAATCTGCGCGTTCAGGCCGCCCTCATCGGATTCCGTGACGAGATCGACTTCGAATCGGGCGGGCCGATCAACCACTGGGGCCAGGATGGCGCTGACGTGCTCGACCAAACCGACGAGGTCACCGCGCACGGCGGCGCCCTCTCGGCCAAGCTCACCGCCTCGGGCGCCGACCGGGCGGTCGTGTACCGGTGGTGGCGGACAGAGCCTGGCATCATCTGGACGATGCGCGGCTGGCTGTACTCCCCCACCGGGCACCCAGCAGGCACCGTCCGGCTCAGCTACTACGACGACGGCGGCAACAACCTGGCCTACACGGACGACACGCAGCCCATCCCAGCCGGCGTGTGGACCGAGGTCCAGGTGAGCACGACCGCGCCGGCCAACGCCTTCGAGGTGTACGCCCACATCGGGATGGCGGCCGAGGCAGGTCACACCGCCGGCAGCATCATCTACGTGGACGACATGGCGTGGACGGCCTCTCCAGGGGTCGCCCGGATGCTGGCCGGGACCTCCCTCCAGCTCACCCCTGCCTGACGTCTTCGAATGTTGATGTCGAAGTGCCGCCGCTAGTCAGCGTCCTTGACGGAAAGCAGGTGCTGCTCGGCTGTCGAGGCGGCTGCCAGGAGAGTGCTCGTGTGGTGGGGCGTGATGAAGCCGGAGTCGAGGCCGGATGCGCGGAGGAGCGTCAGCATGCTGCGCCGTTCCGCGGGCGTCAGCATCGCTGAAAGCACGGAATGCGCGAGGAGTTCGCGGCAGACGTAGGCGTCGCACAACGCGATGAGCGTGATCGATGATCGCAGGCCGTCCATGGGGAGAGTGGTGTAGCCGTGGGCGAGGTCGAAGGCAGTGATGGCGGCGCGGGCGCGGAAGAGCGCCGTGGCGGGTTCGTAGTGGTCGCATAGCTGGAGGGTGTGGTCGAGCAGCTTGCACACGTCCTGGTCTGTGGGTGCGCCGATGGTGTGCCGGCAGTAGAGGCGCAGGAGGGAGGCCACCGGCTGCTCCCACGGGTGGGTAAGCAGGCTGTCGTCGATCAAGGATTCGGCCTCATGGTGGGCGCCGCGTTCGATGGCGGCGATGATCGTGACTTGGCGGCCGTCCAGGAGGTGGAGGCCGATACCGCGACCGATGCGTGCGGCGTGGTCGGCTGCCTCCTGCCAGCGTCCGGCCATGGCCAGGGCACGCGAGCCATCGGCCAGCAGCGCCGTCCACAGGAACTGGCCCACCCCTCGGCTGTCGGGTGCCGCGGTGAGCGTGCTGAGGTGGATACGGCGTTCGCCGATGGTGGCCTCGCGCTGGCGTTTGGCGGCGTTGAAGAGTTCGTCGAGAAGCTGGTATGCGGCGCCGCCTTCGCCTTGGCGGATGAGCTGCCGGGCGAGGTTCAGGAGGGGTTGAAGGGCAAGTTCCGCAGCCCATGCGGGCAGGGGTGCCTGCTGGGCCAGAGCGTCGTGGTGGAGCCAGCACAGGGAGCGGGCCAGGGCGGGCAGGGCGCAGTCGGAGGCGATGAGCGCGGCCATGTTGCACACCGCGCTGGCGCGCGCGATGCGTTCGCGGCCTGCCATTGCTGCTAGTTCTGCGGCGGATTGGGTGAGGGCGGCGATGCGGGCGTCGAGGGGCTGGCAGGTCGGGCGTGGCCGGGCGACCAGCGGGAAGCGTCGCGCGATCGTGGGCAGGTCCATGTCACCTGCCCTCAGTGGGTACGGCGGGAAGGGCCGAGTGGTCAGCGGGATGGGCCGGGATCGGCGCGTCGTCGTTCATGGCGGCCGCGTGAGCGAGGTGGGCCACAATCGCTTGGCGGGGGCCGGAGACGCCCGCGCGGTTGAAGGCGAACAGCGCGTGGCGGGCGAGGACAGCGCGCAGACCGCGCTCCAGCGCGCCGGTGCGGGCGAGGGTGGCCAGGTCGCGGCCGGCGATCGCGAAGGCGGCCACCCGGGCGCGCCAGGCGGTGCCGAACCGTTGGGCGGCGGCGTCGGCGTTCAGCAGGTGGGCGATCTCGGCCAGGGCTGTCTTGACCTGCTCGCGTGGCGGGAGCTGCGGCGGGTCGCGGTGGGCGGCCACGCGCGCCCACACCTCGCCCTGTTCGTGCGCGTCCAGGCCGGTGGCGCGCAGGAGCGTGCTGATCAGCAGGACCGACGCTTCGCGCGTGCCCGCTACGGGCAGTGGGGAGGCCAGGTCGGGGCCGGAGAGGAGGGCGCGGGAGTCGGCGCAGAACAGCGCGTGGGCTGTGCGCATCGCTGCGGGGCCGCCGAAGGCGTACGTCTCGGGTTCGTAGATGCCGGGCGCCCAGCTGTGCAGGTGCCCGTGGGCGGCCAGCCCGTCCAGGATGATGGCGAGCCGTCGTCGCGCGAGCAGATTGCTGGGGCGTACGCGAAGGCGCAGGCCGCCATCTTTGCGGAGGAAGTGGTAGCCGCCGATCTCTGCGTCCGCTTCGGCCCGACCGAGCTCGGTGCCGAGGCGGGCGAGCATCATCGGGTCCAAGCCGTGGCAAGGGGAGTGCGTGGGGGCGGTGAGGGTGACCTGGTGCCAGACGGGCCACTCCGACAGCCGGAGCAGGGCCGCCTCACCGGCGGTGCGATACAGCGCGACGGCGCGGGCCAGCTCGTCCTCGGCGAGGCCGAAGCGGGCCGCGACCGCGGCGGGCGGGTTGCTCGCGAGGACCGCTTCGACGGCTTGACCGGCGGTGGTGGACGGCACAGGTAGGGCGCTCATCAAAGATCCTTCAGGAGGGGGTGTCAGCAGTTCAGGAGGAGGGCGGCGTCCCACCCTGAGATGGGCGCTGCCCCGGTGCCGAGCGTGTGCAGGGCGAGCGCGATGCCGGCGGCGCCGTCCAGCAGTTCCGGGTTGGATTCCGGCGGCGGGAGGCGGGCGATCAGGCGGGCGGTCAGGGCGGGCAGTTCGGCGGCGATCTGGTCGTCGAGGGCGTCACTGGACATGCGCCAGGCGGCTTGCAGGAGCCCGGCCACGCCGTGGCATAGGCCCGGGTCGGGTAGCCGGGTGTCGAGGCCGGGGTCGCGCAGCGCGGCGAGGATCGCCTGTTCGGCGCAGTGGTGGCGGTCGGGTTCGTTGAGGGCGAGAGCGGCGAGCTGCTGTGCGCGAGCGGTTCCGGCGACGCCGTAGCACCACGACGGGCGGGGGCGGTGCGTGGGTGCCGGCTGGTGCTGGGTGAGGTCGCGGGCGGTGACGTAGCCCGGCCACCACGGGCCGGACTCGTCGTCGCGCAGCAGGGCGTCGGACCAGGCGCAGATGCGGCTGATCGCCTCGGCCAGCCCGGCGACCGGCAGGCCGTGCAGGGCGGCCAGGGACAGCAAGGCCAGCGTGGAGCCGATGCCGTGGGAAAGGCCTAGGTTGCCGTGCCCGCCGGGAAACGCCCCAAGGTCGCGCGAGCCGTTGGGGGCGACGGATGTCCACCACGGCGGCAGCCCGTGCCGGGCGGGCAGCGGCTGGGTGAGCCGGACGTGGTAGGAGAGCACGTCGTGGGTGATTGGGTGGTCGGGGTGGCGGCGCAGGTGGTAGAGGCCGAGCCCGCACAGGCCGCGGATCAAGTCGAACTCCTTCAGTTCGGGGAGTTCGCCGCGGTCGATGCGGGCGTGCGCTGCGTCGAGGCGGGCTCGGGTGAGAGCGTCCACTGCTTCGTCCAGGGCGGCGAGTGTGCGCCGGGCTCGGCCGGGCCTGGGGAGGGTGGCGGCGTGGGTGACGAAGGCGAGCGCGGGCGCGCCGGTGTAGAGGTTGGCGTTCGCCGCGGCGGTGACCGGGTCGGCGAACGCCGCTTCCAGCCAGGCGTGCGCGCGTGCTTCGTCGCCGTGCCCGGCGTGGGCGCGTTCGATGTGCAGGAGAGCGATGCCGCAGGCTCCACCGGCTAGGGACTGCGGCCAGGCGCGGCCGTCCTCCGGCGGGAGGCTGGCGTGGACCTTGCCGGGGTCGGCGAGCGCGTCCGCGAGCTTGTCGCAGGCGGACAGCGCGTCGGGCAGGGGGCGGGTCGTCATGTGCCGCTCCGGGTGCGCGCCGACCAGGACAGGGCGGCGGCACGGGCCAGGTGCAGGCAGAGCGCCTCGCGGTCGGGGTCGAGGCCGGCCGAGCGGGCGTGGTGCAGGTGCAGCAGGTCGGGCAGCAGCGCGGCCGGGTCGGGCAGGGCGTGCCGGTAGTCGGCCAACCGGTCGCGGCGCCGGGCCCACGCCGCGGCGAGGTCGCCGCCGTATGGGAGAGCGGTGCGGGCGGCTGGATCATGCGGGTGGGCCAGGGCGACGGCCTGCTCATAGAGCGCTCGGCCGGGCGCGGCAGAGCTGGGACAGGTGTTCACGATCAGCCAGCGCATGGCCGCGCCGGGCTCGCCGAGCAGGCCGATGGCCAGATCGAGCATGCTCGCGGCGGTGACTGCTCGCAGGTCGGGCCCGCCGCGGGCGTTCGCGGCCTGGAGCTGGGCCAGGGCGGAGGCCGAGTCCGTGGCGAACACGTCCTCGGCCGCGTCGAGCGCGGCGGGGCCGCCGAAGCGGGCGACCTCCGGGAAGTAGGTGTCCCACACCGTGCGGGTGAGGAGCCCCGCCGTACGCAGGCTGCGCTGCCACTCGGCCAGGCGGGCGGCAGCCGCGGCGAAGGCGCCGGCTGGGACGGTGACGCGTAGCCGCAGGTGATGGCCGTGGGCGGGATCGTGGTAGCGCAGGAACCACGACCGCGCTCGCAGGCCGTACTCGTCCAGGTCGGCGAGCAGGCGCGGCAGGTGGCGGGCCAGGATGGCGTCCTGCTGATCGGGATGGCCGTACAGAAGGAGGGAGAAGCGCTCTCGGCCGCCGGGCAGGTGCCCGTGCTCACGCACGCGGACAGGGGACGCGATCGGGGTGGCCAGCCAAGGCGGGGCGGGTGTGGGCGGGATGGTCGCGGCCAGCGGGATGACGACTTCGGCCGTGTGCCCGCCCGCCCACCCGTTGGCGTCCGGCGCCGGGTAGGCGGTCAGCAGGGCGGTGGTGGTGCGCTGGAGATGCGCGCGCAGCAGCGCCCGGTGGGCGGGCACCGCCAGGTCGAGCTGCAACACGCGGTCGCCTTCGGCCACAGCGAGCCGCGCCGGGGCGCCGACTAGTTCGCGCCAGCGGGCCAGCGCGTCCTGCCACTGCGGCCAGGGCGCGTCCGGGCCGGGCAGATCACTTGCGTCGAGCCGCCAGCGGGCCGGCGCCAGGATGGTCTTGCCGTAGCGCACCGCGGGCAGGAACGGCAGCCCGGCCGCCGCGCCCCAGTCGAAACCGGCGCACGGACTGGCCAGGGCGGCGCCGATCTCGGCCAGGAATCGCGCCAGCGGGTGCGTGTGCCGGTGCAGGTCCACGGCGTTGAACAACATCGGCGCCAGCACCCGGCGCCGCGACAGCGACACCAGGTAGAGGCGGTGAGCATCCGCGGTGACGGCCAGGTCCTCCAACGCGATCACCTCGTCACCGTCCTGGTGGAACTCGCCCACCGGCAGCAGATGGGCCAGGACGCGGGGCACGCGGGCGACGTTCTGGGTGCGGGTGTGCAGCGGCGGGGCGGAGATCTGCACCGGCAGCGCGCCCGCCACCGCGGCGGGCAGGCCGGTGTAGACGCCGCGCAGGCGCTCGCGATCCTCGGCGCCCAGGAGCGGCAGGAACCGGCCGACGCTGGTACCGGCCGCGCGGGAGACGCCCAGCACGGTGAGCTGAAAGTCGCCGTCGCTCAGCGCCTGCTCGCTGGATGCGGCGAGGTGCACGGTCAGTTCGGTGCTCGGCTGGATGGTGGGTGCGCCCTCCGCCGGTTGCGGGGCCAGGGAGTTGAGGGTGGCGTCGTCGAGCACGATCTCGCGCTGCCTGTACAGCGCCGCCTGCTGGGCGAGCGCGAGCAGTCGCCGGTCGCGATCGGTGAGCACGACGGTGGGGGCGGCGCTCGCCGAGCCGAGGTAGTCGGCCGGGTAGCCGAGCCCGGTGCTGGCATCGACGGCGTCGGCGACCGGTACCAGGGCGCGCGGACCGTACCGGGCCAGGAACGCGGAATGCCAGTGCGACCAGCCGGAGCTCAGGTGTGGGCGGCGGGCCAGCCGCACGAGCGCGGTCGCCGCGGCGGCGGCTTCGTCGGCCACCGCGTGCGGCAGGCACACGTCGGCGTCGAGGTGCAGGTCGGTCGTGGTCTCGGGCAGCGCGGCCGCCGGGGACGTGCCCTGCGCGGGGGCGGCGCGCAGGTGGGCCAGCACGTGGCCGAGCGGGTCGGATTCGGCCATCGGCGGGCGCAAGCTGGTGAGCAGAAACCGTTGCCGGACCATGGCGGCCACCAGTTGTCCGGCGGCCTCGGCGGTGCCGCCGGGGGCTTCGGTCGCCAGCCGGTCGGCCAGGTCCCCCCACCGGACCGGCTTGCGCGCCCCCTCCAGCGCGGCCCGAATCGGCGGCGTCAGCCGTACGGTGGCGGTCACCGGCGCACCGTCTGGTGTGTGACCGGGCGTGTACGCCAGGATCGCGCGGTCGTCGTGTTCGCGGATGAGGTTGTTGGCCCGTACCAGCAGATGCCGGCGCAGGCGGGGGTCGGTCTCCAGCTCGGTGATGACCTCGGCCATCCAGCCCGCTCCGGCCCGCGGGTAGGGCTGATGCTCGGCACCGAAGCGCACCTTCGCCGCGTCACCGAGCCCGGCGGCGGTGATGCCCGCCCACCGGCCGAACGGCGTCGCCCGGCCGGTGGCGCGCAACCGGTAGCGCAGCACTGACAGCACGGCTCGCCGCTGCGCAGTCTCGGGAAGATCGGCTCCGGCGCACATGGCGCGCGCCCGCTCGGCCAGGACCGGGCTGGCCTGCTCCAGGGCGGCGGCGAAACCGGGCGTGGCGAGGGTCTGCTCCAGCCACGGCCGCCAGGTCACCGCCCCAGCTAGCTCGATCAGATCCGGCCACGACGGCGCGAACGCGGCGTCGGGCAGCGCCGTCGCACGGACCACGACGGCGTCGAGAGGTCGATACACCGGCTCTCCCAGTAGGGAAGGGGGCGCCCGGCCCAGGCTGGCGGGCCAGGCCGGGCGCCCCGGGGACGGTTGGGTTGGAGGGGTCAGAGACGCACCATCGGCGCCCTGGCTATTTGCAGGTATTGGGGCAGGCCGACGCGCACGTCTGGCCGCACCCGTCGTCGGTCATCCGGATGAGCCGGTCCGCCTCCGGGCCGGCTTCGACGATGGCGACGTCGAACTCCCAGTCCGCGATACCGGTGTCGGTGTCCGGGGCGGATAGAGCGAGTTGGGTAGACACAGGAAACCTCCTGTCCACAAAGGGGGCGATGGTGGGTGTGTGCCGCGGCCGTGTGCCGCGACGCTGAAGGGGAAGCAGCCGAGTTCAGTCCCACGAGGTCGCGAGCGCTCCGTGCTTCTTGATCACCACCCCCTGGCCGGGCGCCAGGACCCCGGCGCCGCCCGGCAGATAGGTGATGGTGGCCGCGCCCCGGCGCCGGTGATGGTCCGCCCAGCGGCGCAGCAGCTCCGCGTACTCCTCGGCGGCCTCCTGCGCCGCCGGGCCGTGCGCGATGACGCCGGATTCGTAGCCGCTGGCGGTGGCAGGGTTGTCCCGCTTGATGCGGTAGGCGAGGCTGCCCGCGTGAATCAGCGCGGCCACCCCGCGCCCGGCCGCCGGGTTGAACCGGCCGCTGTCGATGTGCTCCTCGCCGACATGCAGCATCGCCGGATGCCGCAGCCGCGTCATCAGATACAGCTCCAGCTCGTCCGGCAGGTCATAGGCGGCGCCGGTCCACACCTCGATCGGCGGCGTCCGCAGTGCCTCGCGCAGCACGCCGACGTCGAAACGCTGAGAGTCGTCGTCGATGCGCAGCCCCACCCCGTCCTCCAGCCGGACCAGCCGCTCGGCGAAGGCACCCTGGCCCTGCATGGGGACAAACCCGGCCAGCCGGTAGCTGTCGCTGAGCAGCGCCGTGTCCACTCGGTCGAACGCGATCGAGCGGGTCAGCCCGCGCAGCCGCAGCGGCACGACGAGCCGGCCGTCCTTGGCGAGCTGGTCGATCCACGCCGGCGGGACGTCCCAGGCGCCGACCGTCACGATGATCCGGTCGTAGGGGGCGGCCTCGGGCACGCCGTGCTCGGCGTCGGCCGTCACCACCTCAACCCAGGCGTATCCGGATGCGTCCAGGCAGGCGCGGGCCCGCGCGGTGATCTCGGGGTCGATATCCACCGACACCACCTTCCCGGCGGGGCCGACGAGCTCGGCGAGCAGGGCGGCGTTGTAGCCGCCGGAGCCGATCTCCAGCACCCGCATGCCGGGCTCGACGGCTGCCTGTTCCAGCATCACCGCCTGGATGTGCGCGGCCGACAGCGAGCTGATCGCGGTGCCGTGCTCGTCCTGTTTGGTCACCAGCGCCCTGTCGGCGACGTAGGCGGCCTCCAGCGTCTCGCCGAGCGCGAACTCATGCCGAGGCACCGCGGACAGGGCGGCCGCCACTCGATCAGTGGCGATCGCGCCGGTGTGGCGCAGCTCGGTGACCATCGCTTCGCGCAGCCCTACGGCGTCCGCGCGGGTGGTATCTGGTGTTGCCGGGCGTTCGGTCACGCCCACCTCCTGGTCAGCTTGTGTGGGATAGGGACGGTCACGCCCACGGCGGGCGTGGGATTTCTGGTTGAAAGGATGCGGAGAAGGCTGCGAGCAGGGCGGCAGGCTCAACCGGGTGCCCTGAACTCACGTCGGGGCCAGGCAACGCGCCGCAACTCCTGGTCGTCTGGCACCTGGTCCGCACGCGGAGGTAGGCAATACCTCCACGGGCCTCCTCGACGGAGCAGAGCTCGCCGGACATCGTGGCGTAGAAGATCTCGAAGTCCCGGGTGGAGATCTCAAGACCCTCCTGGCGAAGGTCGCTGACGAGCTGCCGGCTGGCCTCACCCAGTCCTTTGAGCGCGGACATGCGGGCGTCCTCGCCCGGTGCGACCTCGAAATCGACGCGGACCACGCGGTCGTAGGCAGGCGATGATGCCGCCCCCGCCTCAGACTGAAGGCCTGTCACGACGAAACCCCTGTCCGCTGCTGAGGCATGAGGCGGGCACGATCACGACCTACCGCGCCCGCGGTATCCCGCAGACCGCCACCGTCCCCATCGTCGCTCCGGCAGGCGGGGCGGAGGCGCCGATCATCGTGATCGTGGCCGCCGGCTCTAGGCAGCGCACGCGGACCGGGGCGGCCGGCGCCGGGAACCGGCTCATCACAGAAGTGCGCCGTGCTCGGCCAGGGGTCTGCGGTGAGCTCCCACTCGATCATCACCTCTGCCGCACGCAACGTGTCGAGGTCACCGGCCATCAACGGCTCCACGAGGTGAGGCCCCTGATAGAAGGCGATGTGCTTCCTGCGCCACACCAGCTTCATCTCGAACCAGAGGCCCGGCGTGGGGTGAACGGGTGCGAGCGCGGGGTGCGCCATGGTCAACGTCTCCAACCAAACGATCATCAGCAGGGGCTCAGTCGCCGGTCATCGGCACCGGGGATCAGGCGGCGTGCAATGCGGGGATCACGCGGATCGGCCGAACTCCGCAACCGCGGCCAGGAAGTGCGCTTCCCCCACGTCCCCAGCGATCGGGGTGTCGGGCCGCCAGGTGGACGCCTCGACCAGCCCCGGCTCCCAAACGGTGAGCCCGTCCATGAAACTGCCGATCGCTGCCTCGCTGCGCAGGTAGAGCGGCGCGATCCGTGCGTAGGCGTGCACCGCCTTCGCACGGTCTCTGAACGACAGCCCATCAGCGGACGCGTGCGTGAAGATCAACAGGCCCGACCGGAACGCCTCCAGGTAGGCGTCCACGATGCTGTACGGGTCATCGTGGTCGGGCCAGAAGTGCACCAGCGCAGCCATGATCACACCAGTCGGCCGCGCGAAGTCCAGATGCTCGCCGACCTCCTCCAACACCTTGCGGACGTCACGGACATCGGCTTCCACAGTCCACGCACTCCCTGACCGATCCAGCAGGGCCCGGCCGTGGCAGGCCACCACCGGGTCGTTGTCCACATAGGCGACGCGCGCATCCGGCCGGTACCGGCGCGCGATGCTGTAGACCGTCTGCCTGTCCTGGCGGGGGAATCCACAGCCGAGGTCGAGGAACTGCGTGATCCTGGCGTCGGCGGCGGCCACCGCCACCGCGCGCAGGACAAAGTCGGCGTTGGCGCGCGCTGCCTCTCCGAGCTTCGGCACCAGGCCGACGACCTCCCGGTAGGCCTCGCGCGCATCGGACAGGGCCTGCTTGCCGCCGCCCGACGCTACGTCGTAGAAGCCGGCGATGGGCGCTCTGTACGTCTCCGGCCCGACGAGAGCCTCATCGGCAAGCGGTTCCGCTTCTGCGGTGCTCCCGTGATCAAGCGGCGGGTTCGCGTCCATCACCTGGTCGGCGACGGCCGCGGGCTGCGGGCTCCTGCCCTGAGACGTGGACTGATCAGCCATGAGCTGACGACTCCTCATGGAAGCGGGGTGACGGCGTGCGCCAACGATCTCAATCAGCGGCAACATCGTCACGGACAGTAATGGCCAAGTTTTCTGGACACCCTTGACTGGGCGTGAGCTGCGCAAACAGCGGGACGACGGGCAGGATTTGGACGCCGCCCCAGGGCGCGGTCCGGCGGCGCCCGGAGGTCGCAGTTACCGTGGGCATTGATGCCGGCCGGTGCGGGGAGCAGCACATGGACAAACCCTCCAAACCGGGCTCACGGGCCCAACGCGAGGCACTGCGTCAGGAAATGCTGGCGCTGGAATGCAGCCGCGCCGACATCGCCGCAGAGATGCGAGCCCGATGGGCGATGCGCCCGCGCGAAGCATGGCGCCACGCCCACGGCTGGACCCTTGAACAGCTCGCCGACCGCATCACCACGCGGGCCGCGGCCCGGCCGGGCGACGCGCTCGCCGCCGACGCATCGCTCGTGGCCAAATGGGAGAAATGGCCGCGCAGCGGTGGCCGACGCCCCACGATGCGCGTCCTCGACGTCCTGGCCGACATCTTCGGCTGCACTCCGGCGGATCTGCTCGACTGGGAGGACCGGCAGGCGCTGCCCGCCGCCGACGTACGGCGGCTCACCAGCCCGGCTTCCTCCGCCCCGCCGAGCGTGGCCGACTCGACGTCGCCGGCGGAGCCTGACATCGCACCCTCCACCGTGGTGCTCGTCCATCAGGTCGCCGAGGAGTCGGCTACCTGGGCGGCCTGGGCGGAGACCTCCAACGTCGGCGATATCGCGCTCGAACAACTCCTGGCCGACATCCGCGCGCTGTCGCGCGACTACCTGACCGGCGACCCGCTGACAGTCTTTGTGCGCGTGCGAAGCCTGCGCGATCGGGTCTTCAAGCTGACAGAAGGCCGCCAGTACCCGCGTCAGAGCGCCGACCTGTACGCCGCCGCCGGCTACCTGTGCACCCTGCTGGCCTGGATCAGCTCCGACCTGGGCCAGCTGCGCGACGCCGAAACCCAAGGCCGCGCCGCATGGCTGTGCGCCGAACTGGCCGGCCACGACGACCTGCGCGCCTGGGTGCTGTCCACCCGCAG
Source organism: Nonomuraea sp. NPDC050547 (assembly GCF_044457345.1). Lineage (NCBI taxonomy): Bacteria > Bacillati > Actinomycetota > Actinomycetes > Streptosporangiales > Streptosporangiaceae > Nonomuraea > Nonomuraea sp. NPDC050547. The sequence continues at coordinate 297,915 of NZ_JBITGW010000012.1, read as the reverse complement.
CAAGATCGCCTTCTGGAGCGGCAACAAGCGCGACGCGATCGGCTACGCCCGCCGCGGCGCCGAATACGGCGCCCAAGGCAGCGTGCCCATCCTGCTGGCGTTGCAAGAAGCCGACGCATGGTCCACGCTCGGCGCCACCCGAGAAGCCCGGGATGCGCTCAACCGCGCCGCCGAAGCCCGCAACCGCATGACGGGCATCGACGACATCGGCGGCCTGTTCACCTGCCTCGACTTCCGCCGCTCCAACTACAACGCCGCCGTCCTGCCACGCATCGGCGACCCCGCCGCCGCGCTGCGCGAATCCGAGACCGCCCTCGCCGACCCCCACCCGCAGCCCTACGGCACCCTCGCCCAGGTCCGCATCTCGCAGGGCTTCGCGCACCTGGACCTCGACCAGCCGGACGGCGCCGTCGAAGCGCTGCGTCCCGTCCTGGCGCTGCCGCCCGAACGCCGTCTCGACACCGTCACCCGCCGCCTGCGCGAACTGGCCCTCATCCTGGCCCGCTCCCCGCTGGGCGGCAGCAACCCCGGCCGAAGCCTCCAGACAGAGATCGAGGCATGGCACCTCAACGCCCTGCCCCGTACGTTGGCTCTTGCCCCCGGCAACGACGCCGATCCGGTCTGACGAAAGGTGACCATGAGCCAACAGCGGATGGCAGATCACTGGTGGTGGCGGCCCGGATGGAGCGTCGGACGCCGCTTCTACACCTGGCACCTGACCTTCCAGCACGCCGGTAACGTCCACCAGCTCGCCGAAACGTACCGACGAGCACTGGCCGGCCTGCCGGGGCTGAATCTGATCCCCGACCGCTGGCTGCACCTGACCATGCAAGGAATTGGCTTCACCGACGAGATCCCCGAAGACGAGGTGCACGCCATCGTCCACGCCGCCCGTGAACGCCTCGCTGAGGTTCCGGCGTTCGACCTCACCCTCGACCGGCCCGGCATCACCTCGGAGGCCATCCGCTGGGAAGCCCAGCCCCAGGAACCAGCAGCCGCCGTGCGCGCCGCGATCCGCCGAGCCATCGCCGACGTGTGGCCGACCGTCCCCGAACCCGAGGACGGGTTCGCCGCCCACGTGTCGATCGCCTACAGCAACGTCCAGGGCCCTGCCCAGCCGATCGCAGACGCCCTGGCCAGGGTCGAAGCTGCTCCCGTGACCACACGCGTCGAGACCGCAGAGTTGATCGTGCTGGGCCGTGACAACCGGATGTACGAGTGGGAGCCGTTCGGCTCCGTCTCTCTCAAGTCCTGATGCGGCCCTACGGACCACGACAGGACACGAAAGGCACGCAGGTCCCGAAACGTCCCGACATCGGGACGGCCAAGAAGGCAAAGGCCCCACCCCACCACGCCGCCCCATCAGCTCGCCGCTTCCAGGCGCACACGCTCCCGCAACTCGTTGAGAGAGGTCGCCTCCACGCTTCGATCACCCTGCTGGGCCCGCCACACTTCGCCCGAGACCGAGACCTCCCAATCCGGGAACTCGACCAGACCGTGATCATCCATTGGAGCTTCCTCTGCGCTGTAGGACTGGCGCGGGCGAGGCGCCGCGCCACTCAAGTTCAGATGAAACTCCGGTGCGGTGGACGTAACCACCTTGTTCGCGGGGCGTTCGGAGAACTAGCGTGGGATCACCAACGTCCCCGAACGCCCCCCGGGATACTGCCTATGGCCAATGAACGCTTGCGTGCCACGCTACGGGCCAGTTCCTTCACGGAGGAATCGCTCGCGTTGCATCTCGGCTTGGACCCCAAGAGTGTCCAACGGTGGATCACGAGGGGTGTCGTTCCGCGCCGATCGACGGCGCACCAGGCGGCCCAGGCCCTCGGCACGCCTCTTGCGTACCTGTGGCCGGACCTGGCGATGGATCCTGCCACCGCGGCCGAAACGGAGATCGTGCGGCTCTACCCGCACCGCTCCGCCACCCCACGTGAGCTCTGGCTGGATCTGCTCACCCAGGCGACAGGCCGCATTTGGCTGTTCGCCAACGCCAGTCTGTTCCTGCCCGAGGACAACCCAGAGTCCGTCGCTATGTTGATGAACAAGGCCGCCGCTGGCGCTTCTGTGCGGATCATGATGGGTGATCCCGATACACCCGAGATGGCGTTGCGCGGCGTAGAAGAGCAGCTCTACGACGCCATCCCTGGCCGGATCCGGATGGCATTGGCCTACTACAGCCCTCTGGTCGATGTCCCCGGCATCGAGTTCCGGCTGCACCGCACATCGTTGTACAACTCGATCTTCCGGTATGACGACGAGATGCTGATCAACCAGCACATCTACGGCGCATACGGCTACATCGCGCCTATCCTGCACCTGCGGCGAGTCGAGGGTGGAGACTTCTTCGACACCTACATTCGCAGCTTCGAACGGGTGTGGGAGACCGCCTACCCCATCCAGGAATCCAACTTCCATCGGCAGAGGCAGGCACTGCTCGCGGACAGTTCTACAGCCGCTCTGCAGCAGTCGCCCGCGCTTGAACAGCGGTGACCGCGCGTACCAGAGCGTCCGCGTCAGTCAGATCGTGGAGCGCTGTCTCGGCTCCTTCTGCCAGCAGTTCCTCCACGGTGTTGGGCCCGGTCGCGACCCCAATGGCAACGGCGCCGCCGTTGAGAGCCGCCTGGATATCGCGGACCGTGTCACCGATCAGGATCGTCGTGGAGGAAAGCAGTTCAACCTGATACTTGGCGCGGGCTCGCTTCCGTGCGACTTCCACGAGGTTGGCGCGCACGATGTCGTCTGAGCCGTACCCGCCAATCTCGAAGTCGAGTCCGTGATGCAGGTCGAAGGCCTCAACCTTGACGAACGCATTCGGCTGGATGTTGCCGGTCAGTACGGACTGGATCACGCCCGGGACGCGGCCCAGAGAGGTGATCGCCTCGCTCGCGCCTGGCAGAGCGTGGCCTCTCTCGCGCAAGCGCTGACGGCGCGAGGTAAGTGAAGCCTCCAACGCCTCGGGCAGCCTCGCCAGATGAGATGGAGCCGCCTCGATCCCATGCCGGGAGAGGAGGTTCGTCATGATCTCCAGATCCGTTCGGCCATCCGTTTCCGCGCGGTGCTCGGCTGGATACCCGGCGAGAATCTCAAACGCCCCGGCATAAGTCTCCTTGCTCACCCCAGCGTTCTCGATAAGGGTGTGATCGACATCCCACAACACCAGGACAGCAGGAACGGCCGCATCCACGGGGCATCTCCGATCAGTCAGGGGAGCTCACATCGTAGCCAGCACGACCATCTGTGCGCCCTCTATCGGATCGGTCCGCGGCCTGCGTCTCATCGTTGGGCTCAAAGGCCCCTACCCTGCTGCGGCGGACGTCCGGTGGAGACGCAACCGGGCTGGAAGACCCACCATTGGGGCTCATGGCACGGACAAAGGCACGCATCGCACCAGATCTGACGAGGCGCCTCGCCGCTGGAGCGATCCGGGACAAGGTCGAGCGGATTTCCGAAGCAGTGGCGGACGAGGCCAAGAACCGGGCTCCCGACGCGAAACGGTGGGTGGCAACCAACGGAGCTGAAGCTCGGCCGTCACACCGGCACGCTGATGGTCAGACGATCCCCGCGAACGTCCCCTACCAGCTTCCAAAGACGGAGTACACCCGCGGAGCGGGCGATGATCGCCGCCGATCGGGCGCGGTTGGAGGCAGGTGGGTGACGCTGACGGCCGTGGATCTGGCCGACCGCCCTCGCGATCCCCGCCTGCCGCTCCACCAGCGGATCAACTGCGAGTGCCAGAGCGTCATCGTGCGCGGCGTGATCGCGGCCGCGACCCGCGCCCTACCCACTCACGTCCGCGGGTCCAAGGTGAAGGCTGTCGTGGAGGTCAACTTCCTCCGCATCGCCGAAGCAGAATTCGGCGCCAACGACACCCCCGGCTTGCACTTCCTCAGCTTGGCAGGGTCGCTCGTCATGGCCCGCCGCCGGTAGCCGGTCACGTCGGGCGGAGTGAGGCTTCCGCGCGGAGCCAGTCCACGGACGGTGTGACCGCATGAGAACGCCGTCCGGCTGTGATCACCAGCCATTCCCTGCCCGTGGACGGCTCGATCACGAGGTCACGGGCGCGCAGCGGCCACTCCGCCGGATCCACGCCGAGCACCCACACGCCCGGACCGTCGCGCTCGCCATCCTCGGACGGCTCCACCACGATCCGTCCGGGCCGCGCCTTACTGGCCGGTGCCCAGCCGGACGCCGAGCGGATGCCGTGCGCGTCCATGGTCATGGTCGCGCGCCGTATCGAGAACTGGGTCGTCGCGAGCATCACGGCCATGGCCACCGCCAGGTGATCTCCAGCGGGTGCGGGGCGATCCCGGGCTGCTGGTTGACGCCGCGGCGCCGCCATCGCTTCAGACTGTCCAGGCTGGGTGGCGCTCCAGCAGCGCCCGAGCCGGCCGCGCCGCCGCTCACGTCCTCCCAGGTGACGCCCTGGCCTTCGACATTGGCCTGTTTAATCAGGCGTGCGTCCGGGGCGTCGGACTGCACGACGCGCCGCACCATCGGGTGCGCGGCTGCGGACGCGGAAATGTATCGCCCGAGCGCCTTGCCGTACACCGGGTTCTCCGCTGGGTTGAGGCCTGCCCGGTAGGTGATCGTGTAGAGGCCGGTGAGCTCGCCGTTCACGCCCGTCTCCGCTGCTGTGGAAAGCACTTCGATCACCGGGTCGTGAGCGAGCTGCCAGCCGCCGCGGCCGTTACCTTGGGCGCCGCGTTGGACCAGGGTGACCGGCAGAGGCGGCCGCCCGAGGTAGGCGGCGACATCGCCGAAGGCGTCCCCGATCGCCTCAGCGACCGTCTCACGCTGCTCCTCGGTCAAGGGGAGCTTCAGCCCGGCGCGCACGGCGACCTTCTCCGGAGAGACGACCAGCAGCTCGTCAGCGCTCACCCTCGGCTCCTCACGGTAGAAACGGCTCGGCGGCGTACTGGAGGAGTGTGGGCACCGGGTCCCCCACCGTCTGGACGCCCACACCCCACCAATACGCCGCCGAGTCCCCCCCGATCACGCGATCAGGAGGATGACAGTTCACGGCGGATACGGTCCGCCTCCGATCGCGGCACCTTCGCGCCCACCGGGTAGAGCAGGCGGTTGGTCGGCGTGGACGCGCCGGCGTAGTGGTGCCGTTCGAGAACCCGCCGCTTCACGACCATGTGCGTGTAGCGGGGGCCCGGATCGTCAAACAGATCGTCCGCGTCCGTCACCCGATCACCGTTGCTCCAGCGCAGGTCCAACGTGCCCTCCTGGCCCACAGCAGGAGGAGGCGGAGGAGGGGTCATCGGATCCTGCTTGACCTCCGGTTCGGCCTTCCGCTGTGCGGGCGGCGCCAGCGGGGCCGCGTCGGTGGTCGGTTCATCGTCCGCCGTGTCCGCCTCACCGGGCACATCCGGCTCATCGGGAGGGGTGAGCGGCGCCGGGTCGGCAGGCTCGGGCGTCGGAACCTTGGGGGTCTCGGCGCCAGGGGGATCGGTTGCTGGCTGCTTTCGGGTTCGGGGTGGCATTCCCGCCTCCAGAGTCAACGCGTTGTCTCCAAGCCGGCGGCCTGGATCAGAGGCGGACGGTAGGCGGCGGTGGCTCCTACCGTCCGCGCTCGCTTCCCCGATGTACACATCTACTGACGTCGGCCGGGACCGACGTCCCCGCCGAACCGGACGACGCCCCCAAGTACCCCCTCGGCCGTCCCGAGCGCTTCATGTGGACCCGGCGAGACCCCGCTCGACGGGCTGGAGCCGCTCATGGACGTCGCGGTGGACCTGTTCGATTCCCAGGGAGTGTTTGGCCTAGTGAAGGGGCGGGGCCCGCGAGGTCCTCCCAGGGCCGGACGGAATGGCGGCCTTGATGGAGGACCTCGCCAGCCGTGCTCCGAGGGAGGCCTGCGTGCTAGACGGGCTTGCTGCGTGCTCTGACTAGCAGAGGAATGTTCTACTGCAGAACCATGCGCGCAGAAGGGCCTTCACGGCGGGAGTGACGTGCCCATACAGGAAGTCGCGGGCGGCCCGCTTGGGCCACCACTTGTAGCACCGCGTCACCTTGCACGCCGCGATTGCCGCCCTAAGCCAGGGTGAAGAAGCGGTCGCGGGCTGCTGGTAGGAAATTGTCTGTTCGACGCGTTGGAACCGGTGGAGTTCGGCGGCGTTCGCTGCCGTGGGTGCGGCTGTGAGAAGGATTGCTAGAACGAAGGCGACTGTCGCCTTCATGATCCATCGGCGCGCCATTGTAAAGCTTCCTTCCTGTTGATTTCACCCGCTTTGGATGAAGACATGCGGAAGGATGACATGCGCCCCATCCGCACCACTCGCCCATCGGGAAGGGGGAATTCCTGATGGGTGCTGACCTGCGGTTTCCCGACCCGGAACAGGAAACGGGATGCGTAAAGAATCGGATTCGACCGGCCCGCTGATCGATTTGGTAAAAGAGTTATCAAAACGGACAGGCAAGCAGACTCAGGAGGCGCAAGCTAGAGAACTCGGCATATCGGACACCGCGCTCTCGAATTATCTTTCAGGCAGACAGTTGCCTCGCGAGAAAACCTTCACCGGAATGTTGAAGAAGGTAGGCATCCCACAAGAAGAGCACCCAAAGTACCTAGCTATATTGGCTAAGTGCCATAAGGTCGCGAATCCGTCAGTACCGGACGAGTGTGAGCAGATCTCTACGCCGATCTCCACGGTGGGCGCCGCCCACGTCCCTTCCGAGGCGGCGGCAATCGCGCCACGAAGGGCTGCGTGGAACAGGCCGCGGACGTGGGCGTACGTGGCCGCAGCCGCTGCGGTGGCGTATTTGGTCTACGCAAATCTTCCGGGGCGGCCGACGCCGGCGCCCGATGCACAGGCCATGCCGAGTGCTCCCACTGCGCCGCGGTGCAGCCTGGTGAAATCGCCGTCTTCGCCGGTGTACGCCGAGGTCGGTGATACTGAGCCGGTCAAGTTCAAGAGTTCTGGCGATCGTGTTCGCCACGTGGCCGCTGCCCCTCAGACCGGCGCGGACGGGATCGTTTATCACGCCGTCGCGCTACCCGACCCGCGCGACAGTTCCACAGGCGTCGGCTGGATGCCAAGCAAGGATCTCGAACCCGACCCTCAGCAGTGCGCGAGGCTCGGGAAGCACTCATAGTCCATTGAGCGCCTGCCAGGAAGACCCCGGTGAGGCCCCTTCGGGAATTCCCGATTCCCGAGCCGCGTGGCGCCGGGAACCGAAATGCAACACCCTCTCCTGCATGGCCGTCGCATCACGACGTTCCTCATCCAACGAGACATGGAGTCGCTTAGACCATGGCAAGCAGCGTCCGATCGGTGCTGCCCGTAAGCAGTGCCTCGCACTCCGAACCAAAACCGAACCTCATCGCCAGCCTCCGAAAACTGGCAGCTCACCGTCGGCGCCGACCTGATGTCAAGATCAGGAAAAGCCGCATCCTGCTCACGGTCAGCATGGTGCTCGCGTTGAGCGCCGTCCCAGGCGTCGCATTCGCTGCGCCACCAGCGGCGTTGCCCCCAAAGAGTGGTCCGGGCGAGTGGTACTACCAGCCTGCCTACGACTATGACAAGGACGGCTGCTACCCCACCCCCGCAATCGGCCGGGATGGAACAGTCGCCTCCGGTCTCGAACCGGCTGACGCCTTCCACGCCGACTGTCAAGCTGACTCGGACCTCCGCAATACCAACGGCTACTCCCGCTACAAGTGCAACAACGGCTGGTGCGCTTTCCTGTACGCCCTGTACTTCGAGATGGATCAGGCCGCCCTCGGAACGCACAAGCATGACTGGGAGCATGTGGTGGTATGGGTCGCGCGCCAGGGGGCCATCTACGTCTCGACGTCAGCCCATGGCAAGTTCACGACATATCACCGTAGCCAGGTCCAATGGATCGGTGCCCACCCGAAGATCGTCTATCACCGAGGTGGAGTTGTAACACACTCCTTCCGTCTCGCTAGGAAGGGTGAGCAGCCAGAGAACCACGCCGGTAGATGGCAGTACCCCAGTCTGGTTGGCTGGGACAGCCTTTCCCCCAACCTACGCGGTGCCCTAAATAGGGACCAGTTCAGCCCGGCGCAGTTGGACCTGAGGGATGCCCGGTTCAGCGATGCGTTGGCAAAGGCCAAGCCTCCAGGCATTCCGTTCAATCCGTACGCCTGACCGCAAGTTGGTACGCTGACCGAGATCAGCGATGCACACCTACCGCTGCTTGCCCCTTCCCGCAGGGGCCCGAGCAGCGGTAGTACGCGGATTGAGCCTGCGCCACACCGTCATGGCAGCCACTCCAACCTCACTCGCGATGCGGGTATAGGGGACATTGTCGGCCCGCAACTGACGAGCCCGATCCACGTCCCACGACAGCCGCTTCCCCTTCAAGAGGTCAAGCCCCTCCCGCTCGGCCAGCCGTGCGACGGTGGAAGGGGTGACGCCAACCTGGCGACCGATCTCGGACTGGTTCATCCCGCGAGCCACCGCATCCCGGATCGCCGCCTGTTTGACGGGCGTCAGGCGTAGCGCGCGTGGATGCGAGGGGCTGCGCATCTCGACGTCTGCGCGCTCGCGCAGGAGCGTGGAGAGCCGCTGGAAGGAGCACCGCTGTCGGGACGCGATTCTCCGCAGCGTCCATCCTTGTTTGTAGAGGGCGGCGGCCTCGTCCACGTTGATGCCTGTCCGTTTGGTCTGAGAGGGCGATGACATGCAGCGCAGTGTCATTCACCTGCGGTGTTAGCGTCTGCTCCCGATTTCTGATCGTCCTCGGCGGGAGGCGCGGCCAGGATCGATCGAATGTAGGAGGGGCTGGACTGGACGAGCTCCGCGATCGCATCAGGTGGCCACCCAAGGTCGGCCAGATCCGCGATCTGCACGTGGTCTAAGCGCGTGCGGCCGCCCGGCTTCCTTCGAGGGATCCCTGCGGCCTCCGCGATCCGGCGCACTGTTTCGTCGCACACTCCGAACTGGTCCACGATGTCGGCCATCGGCACGTCGTTCGCGTACGCCGCGGCCACCGCTTCCTGTACCTCTTGGGGGCTTTGGAACCCAACCGGCCCGCCCACTTTCCGCATGACCACCCAGCCCTTGAGCCTACGGTGGATGGTGGTGTGGGACACGCCGTGCTGTTGGGCGAGTTCCCGGACCGAGGCGCCGGCCCGGTAGGCGTCGGCCAGGGCTTGCGGCTGAAGGCGCCTACGCATTGGCACCTCCGCGGCAAGGCTCGGTAGCGGCCTCCTGTGGCAGGCGTTCGGCACCCCGGCAGACATCGAACACGGCGCCGGTCCAGTACTGACGTCGTTCAGTGAAGCGGGGCCGGCGGACATCCAGATCGCTTCGCGTCGAGATCATGCTGGGGAGCATGTCGGGAGAGGTCCGCTAGTGTCCTCTCCCGATGCGCCCTGGCCCGGCTACGAGGCGGGGGGCGAACGTGCTGAGCGTACTCATTCTGGCGAGAAGGTGTCGCTGACCTGATCAAACTCGCCGACACGAATGGCATAGATGAAGGCTGCCCACTCTACCGCAGTGAAGCACAGAGGTCGGCGAGTGGTGCGCTTTGAGTCCCTTACAGCAACAGACCCGTCAGCTAGAACAGCGATCTGGACGCATTCCCCATCTCCCGTGCTTCGGCTGCTCTTGCGCCATTCGACGTGAGACAGATCGAAAGAGTATGGATCCCTACCGTCAGCTCTCACGAGGGTCCTCCTGACAGCTCGTCTTAGCTCACACTGGTCTGAGGGCCGCGTTCGCGCAAGTGTGCTTGTAGTTGCGGAGGAGTAATGAGTACCTGGGTTAGGCGAGCGACTGCGGTGATATTAGCGGCGGCGGCGGTCATCTTGATCATGTTGGGCTTGGTCTTCTCACCGGTGGCGCTGCGCGGCCTTGCTGGGCTCGCGACGAAGGAAGACTGGTTGCTCTTGGGCAACGTTGGTGAGGCATATGGGTCCACTGCGATGCTGCTGGCGGCCCTCTCCCTCGCTGGCGTCGCCCTGTCTGCGGCGTTTCAAGCCCGGGCTGTTCGTTCATCTGTGGCCCAAAATGAGCGCGCCCTGCACTTAGAGCTCGTCCGCTTCATCTTGGAGGAGCCAAGCTTGTTGCAAGTCGCCGGAGGCTCGTGGAGCGGGCCAGAGGACGATCAGGTCGCCCGCCTTAGAGTCTTCGCCAATCTCTGGCTCGCTCACTGGTTCTCTCACTACGAGCTGCGGCAACTCAGCAAGAGGGAACTGCGAGAGTTCGCCTCGATCCATTTCCAGCATGAAATAGCCCGGAACCATTGGACGGCACGTCGGGAGCTGTACTTAGCTGCAGCGGCTACTCGGCGTGAAATGGCGTTCTATCGCATCGTTGACGATGTTTACCACGACTCCCTCAACACCCCGGCAAGCCCGATGCGACTTCGCGAGGGGCGGACTGTTTCTCGGCCCGCTCGCTTGGCACTCCGGCTGCTATATGGATCCGCCACACTGGCAGCATTGACTATCGCGTTTCTCGCGGGCCGACGCTTGCGGTAGTCGCTCTAGTGGCCCCGCGCCCTGAGGCCTGCAGCCGTCCTGCATACCGACCTCTCGCGTAGCTGCTGCGCTCGATGTACAGCGCACCAGCGTGGCTCGGGGAAGCGGGGACGGAAAAGTGCAGATCGTGTGGGGTCGAGGTCATGCAGGGACGTGTGGCGGGAGAAGACCGTTAGCGTCCTCTCCCTATCTACGCTCACTCCGGGTGGGGCGAATGCGGCGAGTCCCAGCGAATCCAGTCTGTCCACCGCCCAGCGCTCACTTCGCCGTTGCCGCTGTCGGTCAGGACTGCTCTCTGGTGGTCGGCGTCGCGTTCACGCTCTGCATCTGTTCCGTATTCGCGGAAGGGTCTGCTTTCATGCATTCTCGGATCGATTCTGCGTTCGAATTTTAGTGGGAGCGTAAGGATGTCTCAACCTTTCGCCCCCACCATGCACTAAGCAGCAAACGTGCCGAGTACAAGCGATTCGGGTCTATCGACCGCCAAGCCAATCCTTTCGCTACCCCTCAGGACCACGTACCCGCGTTCGAACGCCTCGCCGGTCTCCGTCGAGGCTTGGACAGAGACGGCCTCCCTGTCGAAGAGCTTCGCGCCGTAGCCGAACGAGCAGGTGAGGAATGTGCCCTGGCTGATTGCGGCGGTGTCCACGACCCGCATCCGCCACACGCGCTTCTCGCCGCCCACGGCGATGCTGACGGCGATCAGGTACTGGCCGTGCTCGTCCCGCTCCGTCTCGATCTCTTCCCAGTCGAACGGGTGCAGGACGACGCCGTTGGGCTCGAAGAACGCCAGGATGGCCATCGTGGCAGAGCGGCGGAGCTGGAGGCTCTTGTACTTCGCGTCCGCGACGAGACCCGTGTACTCCTGGGCGCCGGGGATGTTGAACAGGCCCGTGATCTCGTCGCCGTTGCCCGCGCCGTAGAGGATCTCCTCATCCTCCTTCAGCTTGAGCCCGTCCACGAGGTCGCGGTCGATGATGCCGCGGATGCGCGACTCGTCGGCCAGCGTGTTCTTGTGGATGTGGACGGTGTGGGCGAGTTCGACGATCGGCGCCGTGTACGGAATGAAAGACAGCTTGGACTTCGGGGCCTTACCGAACACGTCCGTGTCGTTGCCGAGCGCCGGGCCGCCGTTCGGCTGCTCGCGCTCGGGCACCCGGCGGGCGTTGTTGGTGAACCCGATCTGCCTGATGCCGTACAGGATGTTGGACTGGGTCTGCTCGGACGGGAAAAGGTCGCGGACACGGCCGGGCCTGCGCTGACGCTCGGCGAGGCCGACGTTCTCCGCGGTGCCGAAGGCGGGTGTGGTGTGCGTGCCGGCGCTCAAGGAGAAGATGTCCTTGCGCTCGAACGAGTACAGGCCCCGCTCGAACTCGGCCACCTGGCCGAGCTGCCGGAAGCTCCCGGACTTCATCTCGGCGTAGGCGTCGCTGCCGAGGAATGCCTCGCTGAGGGACTTGTACTGCTTGCCGTGCGCGACGGCCGCGGCGTCGTGCGCCGCGTAGCTGGGCTCGTTCGGCTCGTCGAGGAACCGCTCGATGTCCCGGTGCTCCTTCTGCTCCAAGAGCAGCGCCTTGATCTCGCGCGCCTCGCCCAGAGTCTTCTGATAGTCGGCGTGCGCTTCCGGCGAGATGACCATGTGGCCCTTGCCGGTCTCGTCAGTGATCGTGTTGGAGATGGCGTTGAGCCGCTGGGACTTCTGCTCCAGCGCGGAGGTCAGTTCCTTGATGCGCGTGTTGATGTCGCTCGTAGCCGTGGTCACGGCTCCCCCTTGATGCTGACACGGATTGACTTTGCGGTCGCGCCGCCCGGTCAGCACCGGGACGTCAGACGATCAAGAGGGAGGAAAGCGGGGAGGCAGGGTTTGCGTCAGCGTCCAATGCAGTGACCGTGCGCGGCCCCGCTCGGCGTGCTGCGCCCGAGGCGGTCAGGGGGCGACGGCGCCACGCTCGGCGGCTGCAAGCCGGGCATCCAGGCAGGCGATCGTCTCCCTGGCCCTCGCAAGCTCCGACCGGTCGCCGAGCGCGAGCCGAGCGCTGCGTGGGCCAGCCGGCCTGAACCCGCGATCAGCGGTTTCCGGTGATGCCCACGGTTCCCGTCTGGATGGCCTGGAGCATGTCCAGGTTGTAGGCGTAGACCTTGTCGGCGAGGGTGTTCAGCCGCGTGTCGTCGATCGGCTCGCCGTCCGTCCGGCCGTTCCACATCGCCTCTACGGCCTTGCCCAGGGTCACGAAGTCCGCCCCGATCCGGTTGTCGAACCGGTCCCGGAGCTCGACCCCGAAATACTGCTGGATGAGGGCGAGGTTGCGGTTGATGCTGTCGTTCCATTCGAACAGGACCTGCCGGTAGCCCTCCATCCTCGTCTCGGACTTCGCCGAGCGGGTGCCGGTGTCACCGGCGAGGCTCCAGTACAGCAGGCGCAGGCGGTAAAGCCGCTTGTCGAGGAGCCTGCTGACCTCCTCGAACACCATGACCGCCCGCTCGCGGTCGCGGTCGCGTGTCTGGACCCGGTGCTGGTGGGCCCACGCCCGGCGCTGGAAGAAGAAGCCCAGCACGCCACCCAGCACGGTGGTGAGCAGGAATCCGGCCACCACCGGCATCAGCTCGTTCACGAAACCGCCTCGTTCCGTCGGCCCACCCAGGCGATCAGGTTCCCGCCACACCCCGGGTGGGCGCAAGGCCGCCGGCGCTTCAGCTCACGGCCTGCTTCACCAGTGCGCTGATGCGGGCCTCGACCTCGGGGGTGATCTCGGTCAGGGCGTGGGAGACCGGCCACATGGCGCCGTCGTCCAGCTGCGCCGGGTCGCTGAAGCCGAGCGTGGCGTAGCGGCTCTTGAACTTCTCCGCGGGCTGGAAGTGGCAGACGAGCTTGCCGTTGAGCGCGTAGGCGGGCATGCCGTACCAGAGCTTCGGGGCGAGGCCGGGGGCCCCGGCGGTGATGATGGCGTGCACGCGCTCGGCCAGGACGCGGTCCTCGTCCTTCATTTCGGCGATCTTGGCGAGCACATCCTGTACCGCCGCCGCGGCCTTCTCGGCCTCGCTGCGGCGCGGAGGGACGCGTTCTCCAGCAGGAGGTCATCACGCTCGCCACGTAGCTGATCTGCGTCGATCGCGGCCAGGCGTCGGGTCAGCCTGTCCACGTGCTGCCAAGCGTGGTGCTTCTCCGCGCGCGCCTGGTGCGCTGTGAGCTCAGCTTCCGCTTGAGCCTGCTGCGCGTCGGCCACGGCCCGTTCCAGGCTCTCGCAGCGGGTGCAGCCATGCTGCGGGCTGCGCTGTCGCCGCCTCACGCCTCCACCGCCAGCAGCACCGCCACCGCGGCGATCTCGGCGGCCTCCGCCAGCATCTCCGCCGTCAGGGCTTTCATCTCGGTCGGCAACGCGCTGGGGGCGGTGGAGTCCGGCCGGACGGTCGGCTCGTCCGGCAACACCTCCTCCTCGTCGAACTGCCGCTCGTTCTGCTCGCCCGGGTCAGAGATGTCGATCCCCGCCCGCCGAAATACCGCCAGCAGCGAAGCGACCGCCCGGCGGAGGTCCTTCGCCGTCGCAGACGACAGCACCCGGCCCGCCTTCGTCTCCAGACCGGCGCCAATGTGCTTGACCGCGGCCATCGTCTCCTCCAACACGGCGACGAGGGCGTCCTCGGTCGGCGCACCGGTCATCGACACCTCGGCCGGAACGGGTGCACCGATCGTCACCTGGCCGTCCGGCGCGACGTCGTACGGCACCTGGAAGACGTGCTCTACGTCGGCGTCGTCGTGCACGCACACGAACGCGACGTCAGCGAAAGTCGCCACCAGATTCGCCCACCCGGGGAACCCAGCTTCGCGCGCCCAGCCAGCGGCCGCCTGGCGGAGCCGTTCACGCACCTCCTCCAGGCTCACGGGAACGGGGAACCCCATCGCACGGGCCGCGTCCAGATGGGCGTCCTTCGTCTCCTCACCCTGCTCGACGTCGGGGGCGCCAGCGTCGAGGAGGTCGTCCCAACCGTCCCCGCCGTCGTGCCATCCCGGCTCCTCTCCCGCGGGCTCAGCGCTGCCGAGCGGGAACGGTGTCGCTTCGCTGCCCCGCGCCACGGACACTTCGCTGAACGCGACCTGCTGAGCGGGCACCGGTTCCGGCAACGCCACCGCCTCACCCTCCGGAACATAGGTGAGGGTGACATGCGGGGTGTAGCCGTGATTCGACGCCACCGAGATCCCGGCCTCGGCCAGCCGGTCCACCAGATGCTGACGCAGCACCTCAAGTCCGGGCACGTCCACCGGCACGATCACTGGAACGCCGTCATCATTGGCGGGGAACGCGCCGATCCCGCCCACCACGCCGGCCAGCGGCGCCGAATCCGTCGCGACCGCGCTGACGACGTCGGCCACGGTGGCGAGGTCGTCCTCGCTGAGCTCCTTGCCTAGGTAGGCCAACGTGATGTGCAGTTCGTCTGCGGGCACTCCATCCGGTACGGCGAGCTGCTCGGCCACCTCGGCGGGCAGCATGAACGCCACCATGACGCCGGCTCCTGCTTCTGCGCGGTCCGCCTTCACCTCCACGCCGGCGGCTGCTGCCAGGTCCTCCAGCGCGGCCGCGGCGTCCATCCCTTCACGCCAGTCCAGGGGCAGCATGCCGAGCCGGCCAGCGTCGCGCGCTTGCCGGACCAGGTCCCGCTTGACCTCCCGCGGGGCGCCCTCGCGCAAGCAGTTCGCGATCCGGCCGGGCAGGTCGTCGTCAGCCAGGGCCGACTTCACCGACAGGGTGACGGTTTGTGAGCTGGCACCGAACGCCACCGGGGAGTACTCGAACAGGTCGAGCCGCCGGATCCGCCTGATGCCCTTGGCGTCGCGAGTCGCGCCGCCTCTCGGCACCCGGTAGCCGATGCTCCACTCTTGTTCCCTGCCGTAGAACTTGACGTTGGAGAACGCCTTCGCCCCATCGTCGGTCTCCAGGTTGAAACGGGCCTTGACGTAGAGTGCGCCTGCCTCGGCCGGCCACGCGATCTTCGCCTCGGCGGCCATCGTCAGGAGCCGCGGGTCTCCCGGAAGCAGTTCCTCCACGACCTCGGTGCGGGCCACCCACACCTTGTCGTCGTGGTTGTAGAAGCCCTTGGGAGTCCGCGTCACTAGCGTGTCCGCGTACGCCCCGGGCAGGATCAAATCGCCGACATTGTCCACGACGTTCGTGACCGACACGAGCGCCTCGACGACACCTTCGTCCTGGGCATTGACGACGCCGGCGGACAGCCCACCAGCCGACTTGCGTTCGAGCTCCTGCGTTGGCACCGCGACCTCCCTGATCGGCTGCGGTGCAGGGTGTCTGAGCAGGCTCGTTAGCGTCCGGTCACGATCACGTCAGCCACTTCACGCCCTGCCAGTAGCTGCCGGCCATGATTCGGAGGCCGAGCCACGGGTCGCTCTTGCGGTCGCGTCCGGGCTTCCACCCGATTTGCGCCACGTCACGGGGCTGTGGGTACGCCTGGTGCTCGAACGGAAGCCGGAACCGCTCAAGGAGCGTGCGTGCCTCGTCCAACTCGGCCTGTTCTCGCGCCAGGGCTTCGTCGCTGAGCCGGTACTCGTTGGGGATCTCGCCGTTGCGGTTGGCGGCGAGCAGCGCCTCCAGGCGTTGGATCTCCGCCATGAGTCGTGGGATGGTCTTCAGCCGATACTCGTTGTGGGGCGTGGCCATGACGAAGGGGCCAGCCTGAGAGGCGTCTCGCCACATGTAGCCGTCCATGGCCCACACGTAGCCGCCCGCCTCCAGGCCGGGCGAAATCTCGATACGTTCCAGCCCGGATTCCCGGTACCAGCGTTCGAGGTGGCCGTTCCAGGCGCCGGCGAAGCCCCGGCCCTGGTGTTTGCTGTCCAATTCGAGGTAGTCGTGCGACACCCACAGGCTGCCATCTCGGTCCCGGTGGAAGATCCGAGTAGTCTGGCCAGCCTTCTCGCCGTTCTTGAAGATCACAGCATCCACGGTGACGACGCCGCCGTACTGTGACGAATAGGTGGGTTCCGCCATGTCGAGGACGACGCCGAACCCGGCATACTCGCGGCCTTCGAGTTCATCCCGGAACGCGTCCTGGATCTCCTCGGCTCGATCGAGCACGTCGTCTTCGGACTCAGGGATCAGGTCGTCCAGAGACTGCCGGGCAGGACGCCCCTTCTCGCCGGGCGGGGGAGCTTCTCGTAACCCCAGTGCGTCCACGTCTCGGCGCCAAGCAGGGTCGTTGAAGACTTCCCGATAGCGGCTGATCGTGGAAGGGTCCTGCCGGTTGTAGCGGATCCAGCCATCGAGATCGCCGTTCTCGTCGAAGCGCACCCACGCGTCGCCAGGATGCCCCGGGCGGGCGAAGTAGGCGGCTGCCCCGGCAGGAGTGGCGGACGGGTCGGCTTCGGGGACGCTGCGTGGCGGCGTGTACGAGGAGTCCTCGACCACCTTGAGCCGGTAGGAGGCGACGTTCGTGCTGTTTCCGTCGTCCCATCGCACGGTGACGCCTCGCCGCGGGTCAGCACCGCGCACGGTCCCCGTCCGGCCGAACCCGACTAGCTGTACACGGTCGCCGATCTCGATCCAGCGCCCGTGCCATCCTCGCGGCTGCCAGTCGCCGCCTGGTTTCCGACCCACCCGCCGGATGATCTTCGGCGGGCGGGCTTAGCGTCAGCTCTCGCTGCGGCCGTCGATGATGTTCATCTGGCGGACGAACTCGGGATCGTCGAGCATGGCATCGTCGTCAGCGCCCGGGTGTGCAGTCAGCCAGTCGAGACGGAGCCGGCCATACGCCTGCTCACGGGCCAGACGGTCGGGATGCGGTCGCTGCGGCGGGGTCCTGTCTTCCACGAGAGTCATGGTAGGTGTGGACATGGCTATGGTCTCCCTTCGCGACGACACGAGCGCCCACTCCGGGCGCTCAATCCAACCAAATATACCGAAGTATCTTTAGTATCGTCTATCTAGGTGTCTGCGTCTCCCAGCAGACGCCTGCACTCCTCCAGCAACTCAGCAGGGACGTCCACCTCATGCTGCCGGGCCAGAAGATCCCGGGCGGTTTCCTCACGGCTCATACCCGACGCCCGAACGCACGTCTCCAGATCGGTGGCGAGCCGACCGCCGTTCCACACATCCCACGCGCTCTTGCGTCGCGGTCGCGCCCCCACAGGTGTGCCTCCGATAGGAAGGGCCTTGCGCTCGGTGATCCAGGAGTCCGGAATGAGCTCCATCATGTCCATGCTACGAGCCAACTCGATGGCAACGACCTGCTCGTACCGGCTGTCCGCCGTGTCAATCAGGTGCTGAAGGTAGTAGCGGTACTTGCCCACGCGCGCGGTGACGCGCCAGCGGTCGGCGCCGCCCAGAATCACCGCCTCCCACTCATCGAGACAGCCGATGCCCGTGCGCGGAAGCGCGAAGATGCGCTCTGCGGGGACTGTGCCATCCAAAACCACACCGTGCTGCAGGCCCCAATCGGGATCGCCTTCCTGCCCCACGAACTCCTGTGCGGTGAACGGCGACAACGTGAAGGAGGAGAGCGGCCGCAGTGGCACCTCGGCCTCGAACTCGCTCGACCCTCGCCCGGACCGCGCCCAATCCGGCGGGCCCTGCTCGACATCCAGGATGTTCCAGACCATGCCGCGCTGGACGTGCACGTGTATGGCGCCGGCGTCGCGCAGCCATTCCTGCGTGGCGTCGTACTGGGCACGCACGAACGCTTCCACGAATGGGCGCACGCGCTCCAGGATCTCCTCCGCCATCACCAGCCTGTCGTTGTCAACGCCGTCCAGCGTCGTGCTGTCGAGGCCGAACATGTCCCGGGCCACAAGCTGAAGGGCCAACGATCTGGGTGCGACGGCATTGAACGCCCACGCGTTGACCAGGCCGGCCACCGCTTGTTCCCTGTGTATGGCGCGGTAGCGGTCGGCGTCGATGACCTCGAACTCGCTCATGTCCATCGATTGCTGGGCGTCTTCGAATTCCTCGGGAAGGATCTCCTGGTAGTGCCAGTCGGCCAGTTCGTTGGGCAGGTCCGGTGAGTTGGGCTGCTGGTGAAGCGCCACGTAAGGGGTCGGAGAGCGCACCATGACGGCCTCTCCCGATCGGAGCCGGCCGAGCGCTGCCCGGACGGGCTCGTCGAGCACGTAGCGGTCGTCAACGTGCTCGATCCGGCGGGTTAGGTCCTGGCTGATCTGCCGCTTGGCGAGCGCCCGGTTTCGCATGAACAGGTCGTGATCTCGGGCGTCCAGCTCGGTCAACTTGCGACGTCCGGCGGGATCGAGGCCGTCCCACAGCCGCTCATCCAGCGCCGCCAGGTCCGCGGCGTTCGCGGCTCGGCCTGGCTGAACCCCCCTGGGCGGGAGGCGCTCGTCGTTGCGGGGATGCGTAGGCGAGCTCACCACCTCAGCGATCTGCCTGCTGTGGACGCGAGACACATGCCCGCTGTTGTGACGGACCCGATACCAGTCGCCGACGCTATCCACGACGGTCGCCCGACCTCCACCGTGGAGTCGCACGACGCTGCCGATCCGGATCCACCTGCCGTGCCAGCCCCGCGGCTGGTCGGGGTCGAATGTCTTCACGTCCAGGACGGCGGCCTCGTACTGCACGCCGAACCGGCTCCACTGCCACACGGCCACGAGGGCAGGCTCCCGTCTTGTCGGCTGGTCAGGCGTACGTGAAGCCGCCGGTCGCGGTCGCGGCCGCAGAGTCGTTCGTCACGACCACATCCGCTGCGCCGACCGCCTTGGCAGGTGTCCGGCAGGTGATGGTGGTCTCGTTGATGACGGTGATGCTGGTCGCGGCCGTACCGCCGAAGGTGACAGTGGCGCCCGGAGTCGCGTTGGCGCACTTGATGGTGACCAAGGTGTTGCCCGCCGCTGGCCCGGCCGCCGGGGACACGCTGATGATCGTCGGTGCCGGGAAGCACGCGTTCAGCTCCGACAGGCGGATCACCTGCCCCGCCACAAACTTGAGCCGCCGCCGCACGTTCGGGAAGTTCGACCCCTCCGCCCGCACACCCTCGTAGATGCGCTCGCTGACCTTCACAAGCGGATCGGTCACCGGCACGTTGGTGACCAGGGTCGCGGCGGTCGTCTTGTTGATCTGCGTGCCATTGGCGCGGTACATCGTCACGGCATCCCCCTGATGCTGGTGGCCAGAAGCGGAGGGCCGTCGTCGAAATACATGTCTGCGGGTGGCGGTTCAGGCGCGCTGACCAGCAACAGGACCAACCCCACAATCAGCCCCATCGCGATCCCTATGGCGAGCCCGAACCGCCACCCCAACCCCCGCACGGCCATCACGATGTCGTGGCTCGGAGCGTACTGTCCTGCTCCGGTTTCGAGAGGCGGTGAAGTGATCTCTGGGGCAGCAAGCCGGAATCCGCAGCTTCACGGCTCCCTAGCCTCTTTGTCGCCCGCCTAACCCATATTGCAAGCCGCTCCCACGCCACCGGCTCTTCGGTTCACCGAGGACGCAGCCTAGATAGAGCGTTGGCTGCGAGCTATTGTTGTCTAGTGACATTAGCCGAGATTTTAACCTTGGCCGTAGCCGCATGTGGAGTACTGGCGGGAATGTGGGCAACACTTCGAGCGCGCCGCTCAGTGAACTCCCGACTCGAATTGGTTGATGTTGCGCTCACTGACCCTCACTCGATAGGTGAACTTCGAGAGGAATACGAAGCTGCGCGCAAACTCGCCAGCTGGAATGAAGGAGTCGAATACGTAGATCAAATCCTCGACGTCAAGGTCCGTAATACTGGTGGACAGCCTGCAGTAGTTAAGAGAGTGCACCTGTGCATTGACGCGGCTGCCGAATACGACGAGGATATAAGTCTTACTCCGCCCGTTTGGGAGGAGAGGGAGCGCGAGGTGTCGGCACTCCACCCTTCTCAAGCATACAAGGCGGCACTGCCTCCGGCTAAACATGCATCAGGTGTACGCCTTGCTGTGAATGTCTCCCAGGCAATAGCGGCAAACGAGGTAGACCGCTTCTTGGTGCAATTTGGGCCACCCGATTTGCGTGAAGAACGTTGGGTGCTCTATCTGCTTAGGGTCGAAGTGCACGTCAACAGGAAAAACCGTGCTTTAACCTCCCCGCGTATTGCTGTGGCGTTCCCTGACCGACATGCAGTGCACGGAGTGGACCAGTGTGAGAGGCGTATTCGTCACTTCTGGAGCAGGGTGGCGATGGGAAGAGCCGCCATAGACGCAGCATTGCGCGCCTACGCGGCACCGGCCGTCAAGTGGGATGGAGATGATCCGCCACGGTCCTTCTCTCAGATTGAAGGCGCCGAACGTATTTCCAAAGAGAAATTTGACCCCGCATCAAGAGAGGCGCGGCTATTGTCTCGTCGGCCAACTGAGATGAAGTCTCAACGTCGAGATGAGCGTTTCGACGTGATGAATCTCAATCAGAATGACTTTTTTCCAAGCTTCTGGCATCCGGAGGATGCGGTGGCACGATACCTCCACGCAGTGGAGGCTGATCTCCGCCAGCAGTCTACGCTGATGGGTTCGGCAGAAGTTCGGAGTGAACTATCGGAGCTGAATCTGCGTGGAGCGGAACAGCTCTTATCTCAAATTCCTAGGCTTCGCCAATTGCGGGGCTAAATATGTTCACTGTGTGCAGTGGCGCACAAGTTGCTGACTTCAGGAGGATCTAGGTGAGCTTGTGATATGGCACGAGACCATGCCAAATTATTCAACTTAGACTGGCTTGATACGGATGACATCGGTCAGCTCCTGAAGAGCCGTCACGACCAAGTCTGGCTCCTTCACGTCTAGCACAATCCCGGAGTGGGGCAAGCGCATTCCATTGTGAAACTCCAACAGGCGGCAAGCGCGCGCTGACCCCGACGCAGCACCGATGGACGCAGCCGCGTCCGGCGGAGCCTGGCCCACCGTGACGGCATAGTAGATACCGTCGATGTAGCCTTCCACGACGCGATCCATGGGCTATGCCTCTTCCTGGCCGGCGGCGGCCGTTTCGTCTGGGAGCGCATCGGCGTAGGTTCCCACCCACACTGCGGCCAGCGCCTGCTCATCGGCTTTGCGTGGATCGTAGGGGCACACCCCGGGTGGCGCGCCGAGCCCCGCCGCTCGCCTGGCTGAGCGCCGCGCGTCGGCCAGTTCCTCCATGGTGGGGGTGCGCCCCTGGCCAGTGCTCATCCGAAGTCCCTCCCGTTGCCCGCGGTCTGGCGCCGCTCTTGTGCTTGCCTGCGGTCGCGGGAATCGCCGAGCCATTGGGCGCGCCACTCGTTGAACGTCATCCTGCCGGTTGGCTGATCTGCCCACCATCGCTTGAGTTCCTCCGACGCGTACGCGTGTGCGTGATCGGCATTGCCTCCCCACAGTCGCGCCGGGTCAACGCCGGCCTTCCGGCCGAGAGGTGACAGCATGTAGCCGTTCGTCGCCTTCTCTGCCGCAAGGGCCTGTTCGTACACCCACTTCCGGTACATGCGGCGCACCACCTGCTCGCGCCGTTCCCCGGCGCCGCGCTCGGCGTCGATGATCGCGTTCCGCTCCTGCCTGTCCATCTCTTCCTCCGACAGGCCGTACGCCTCGGCGTACGCTTCGCGCGGATCCCAACCGTGGGCGATCAGTTCGTCCACCTGGAGCTCTTCCGGGGTTCGCTCGTCCTCGGTCGAGCGCTGCCGGTCGCGGTCGTCGAGCTCGGCGAAGATCCGCCGTACGAGCACTCCAGACCACGGATCGGAGTGGTAGAGCGGCTGGTGCCGTCCCAGCAGTTCGACGAGCTTCTCATCGCTCATCACCGCGAGGTCGAGGTCCGCGTGCGGGTTGGCGCCGGTGTCGCGTCGCCGGTCTCGCTCCTCCAACTCGGCGCTGATCTGGTCGAGCAGCGCTGTGAGCGCCGGGTCCATGCCGTACCGGCCCAGGTTCCGGCCGTACAGGGCAGCGAGGTCATCGGTGTCCATGGACAGCAGGTCGGACGCGGCCAGGTCACCGAGGTCGTCGCCGCGGCGGCGCCGCTCTGCCTCGCGCGCCTCCGTTTCGGCGATGACACGATCCTGCAAGGCCGTCTTCGCAGGATCCTCGCCGTACCCGTCCCATCCAGCCAGCAGCATCGATTCCAGCTCCGCATCCGACAGTTCGGCCAGGTCGGTCTCGTCGCTACCGGTGCGCTGCTGTTCGCGCCGGTTGAGTTCGGCGCGCAGCCTCTCCACTGCCTGCGGGTCGTCGATCCGGGCGAGGAGCGACCGCAACTGGTCATCCGACAAGGCGAGCAGGTTGATGCCGTCGAGCGGGCCCCGCTGCGCGGCGACCTCGCGGCGGCTACCTCCTTGCGGGCCGGTCGCGTCGGTGGCCAGCAGGGCGAGCACGCCGAGTCCCCAATGCCGCAGGTCGTCATCGGCGTAGTCTCCGTGCCCCGCCAGCGACTCCAGCACGTTGGCGAAGATCTCCTGGGTTCCGTCGCCGTTGACGCGGCCAGTGCGGGCGTCCGGGAAGTCTCCTGGATAGATCTCGAACGGGCGGCCGCGGTCCTCGCCGAACATGGGCTCCGGTCGCGTACGGTCGCCCACGTCGCCGTGGCTGGTGCGATCCCACAGCAGCGCCTGCCCCGCCGCTCGCAGACCGGGCACGGTCGCCTCCAGATGGTGGCCGAGCTCGTGCGCTGCCACCGTCGCCTTCGCCACTCCGCCAGGCTGCGCGGATGGCACCGGAACGCGGCCCGGCAGCCCCTCCCGGATCGCCGGGGCGATCTCGGTGTTGTCGTCGGCGGGCAGGCTGATCCGCGTGCTGCCGTCCGCCCGGACGTGCACGTGCTGGCCAGGCCCCGTCACCACCTCGACAGGCCCGGCCTCGCGCGCCGACTGGAGCCAGTCGGACGGGAGGACCTCCTCCACGTAGCGGAGTGCTGCGGCGTTCGAACCTGCCTGCCCGGTCAGGAGGCGGCCCTGCCGGTCGGTGTAGGCGAGCCCGTCGCCGCCCACCCGGCGCACCTCGGCAAGGGTGGTGGCGAGCGCCTCTCGGCGCGCCTCGGCGAGCATGCGCCGCAGTTCCTGCTCGCGCACGGCGGCCGCCTGCCAGCGCGCGGCGGCGTCGTCGCGCTGCCACAGTAGACCTCCGTCAGGGGTGCCGACGCTGTAGCGGATGCGGGAGATCTCCGCATCGACGTCGTCGGCTGCCTTCCACGCCTGCCCGCGCTCCCGCGTGACGGCGTCGAGTTCCGCGCTGAGCGCCACTTCCCGCCCGGCAAGGTGCTGCCGGAACCGGACGTCCAGGTCGGCGCCTGCCGTACGTATCACGGCGAGCTGCCTCATTGCCTCCGGGCCGGGGCCGTCGTCGTCCGCGATGTCGGGCGCCCACAGCATCGCCTGGCGCACGGCGGGAACCCGCCCGGCCTCAAGGTCCTCCAGAGTCGTCGGCTCGAAAACCGTCCGCATGACGGGCTGCTTGCCGAGATCGGCCAGGTTGTCCGGGAGCTGAGCCCGGTATGTGGCCAGGCGGCCGGGAAGGTTGGTGTCCTGCGGTACGTCGGGCATGCGCGGTGCTGGCTGGGCGGGCGTCCCGTTGATGCGGTCGCGCAGCTTGGCGAGGGACACACCGGCGGGCAGCACGCCCGGCGCGGGCGGATGGTCGCGGTACGCGGCCACGACGCGCGACAGAGCGCGCGGCCAGGTCTCGCTGCCGAGCAGGTCCGCGCCCTCCAGCGCGGCCCGGATCCGGCTGGTGGCGCGGGCCTGCGCCGCCCGGGTGACGGCGCTGGTGGCCGGGGCCATGGCAGCGGTCTGGGCGTCGTCACGGGCGCCGAGCCGGAACGCGAGCGTCGCTGCGGACAGGTCGCGCGTAGCCTCGATGCGGTCGAGATGCTCGAACGCCGCGGCAAGCGCCACCTCTCGCTCCGTGCTGGCCGGGAGTTCGCGCAGCGCCTCGGCGACGTCCGTTGCCGCCCACCGGGAGCGCACGGTCTCCAGGTTGGCGAGGAACGCGGTGAATTCCCGCTCGCGCGAGATGCGTTCCCGCTCACGCCGTACGGAGGAGATGCGCGCGGCCGCGTTGTCGTCCGCGGGAATGAGCCGCATCACGCTGGGGTCGATGTAGTCGTCCGGAGCATCGGGGTCGTCGAACACCGACACGGACCTCTGTTCGCCGCTGTCGGCCATGATTTGGACGGTGATGCCTTCGGGCACGTCGTTACTCGCCGGGTGGCGGATGACCCCGGTGACGGTGCCGGTCGCCATTGACACCGTGGCTCGGTCACCCACGCGCAGGTCGCGCCAGCCCACATACTCGGCCGTCTCCGGCTGCATGAGCGAGTCGTACGGCTGGCCGCTGGCGGCGGGCCCGCGCTCCAGTCGCTCCACCGAGGGCCAACCCCGGTCGGTGACGGTGATCGTCTGCTGATCGTCGTCCCCGTCCAGGATCGTCATCTCATACAGGCGGGTCTCGGCGAACTCGCCGCCGCGCCGCTCCACCGCCAGGACGTGGCCCACAACGGGGTCGGTGAAGTCGTTGCCGTCCCAGCGGATGGTGTCGCCGACGCCGATCCGGTCGGCGGTGACGTGCTCGCGCGTGAACTCAGCGGGCGGCGCGGGCACGTCGTCGGGCAGGTCGGGCGCCAGCCACAGGTCCACGCCGTCCGGCAGGACCCGCTGCTCCACGCTGCCGTCCTCATGCCGGACATGCACCTGGTGCAGCCCGAACCCCTTCACGGGGCGGGTCGCCGTGACGGTACCGAACCGGACGGTGCCGTCCTCGCTGGGCAAGCCGATCACGTCGCCCATGACCAGGTTGCGCGCATAGACGCGTTCGGGGGCGGGCCGGCCGGGGTCGTGTGGCGGTGGCGGGAACCCCTCCAGGCGGGCGTTCGCGGCGTCGATCCAACCCGCCGTACGGCCCAGCGCGCGCCGCCGCGCCGCTGGCGTGTTCTCGTCGCGGGCCAGCGTGCGCACGTGGGCGGCCAATGCCTGGATCTGCTCGGCGGACAGTTCCCGGCGTGTGCGCAGTCTCGCCAGGGCCTGCGCCGCCGCCGGGGATGCGCCCGAACTGGTGGCGTCCAGGTTGAGATCCAGGAGACGACGCCGCTGGTCGGTGCGGAGCCGCACTCTGCCGGTGGGTGTCCCATCCGGCAGGTCCGCTGCGGTGATGCGCTCGGGCTCCGCCGGCGGCGCGGCTGCGGCTTCGGGTTCGCGGGTCGGCGCGCCGGTGACCCGATTGAGCAGGAGCCGCTCGTCCAGTTCCACCTCCGACAGGCGGCCGTCCTGGTCGCGCACGTCGAACCGAGCCCGCCCGTGGTCCACCTCCGGCACGGACGCGACCTGCATGGGGCGGTCGTCGATGACCACCCAGTCGCCCACGGCCAGGCCGGACGCCTCGGTCTCATCTATCGAGTCCGAGTCCTGTGCGGGCGCAAGCTGGACAGGCCGCTCGGCGGCGATCAGGTGACGTTCGCGCCGGTCGTCGTCGTCGCGCACGAGCGCAGACACGAGCCTGTCGTCGAGCCGATCCACCCGCTCCACAGCCACGTCGCCGGTCGGGCCCGTGATCCGGTCGCCGTCGCGCAAGCTGGCGCCGCGCACCTGCTCAGGCGCCGGGGCGGGCTCGCTGTCGTCGAGCCGCAGCACGCGACGCGGCACGGAGAATCGCGTCCCGGACGGCGCCGGCACGGTGGTGCCATCCGCCCGGGTGATGGCGATGTCGTCAAGCACAACAGACGGCAAGCCAGGCTGGCGGCGCGAGATCTTGCCCGCCACCGTGACCTTGTCGAACCGGCCGATGCCGAGCGCTTCCCGGTCCAGGGCGGCGGGCAGGTTCGGCCCGGCGGCGCCGAACTGGATCCGGTCGCCAACCTGGGCGTTCGCCTGCGGGATGTCCTCGCCGCCCTCGACGTCGGCCGGTGTGCCGCGGATAAGGAGCGTGTCGGGGAGGCGGCTGATCCGGGTGCCGTCGTCGAACGTGAACGTGAGGCGGCCGCCCGTCTCCTGGATGTCTGTGACGCGGCGGCTGTCCCGGATGGGCTCGCTGAGCCGGGCCGGGCCCGCCGCGTTCGCGTAAGCGGCCTGGCCTTCGCGTAGTAGGCCCGCATCGGGGCCGGCCATTCGCCACTGCGCCTCCGCGAGTGTGTCGCCCACGCGGACCTGGTCGGCGTACGCCTGCCCCTCAGGGGCTGGCTCTCGGGACGGCTCGGCGTCTGGCTCAGGGCCGCGCGAGGCGGCCGCGCGCAGAGCGTCCCAGTCTCGGGCCGGCTGGCCGTCCGGGAACGCCAGCTGCCAACTCTCCGCCAGATCCATGGACCGCAGCGCACGCTCGACGTCGCCCCCAGCCTGGGCCGCTTTCGCGTCGGCAAGGAACCCCTCGATCTTCTCGGTCATGCCCTGGATGGAGTCGCGTGCGATCTGCTCGCGGGAGGCGCGGCTCCACGCCCTGCCCAGCACATCCGCCACCTGGAGGAGGCGCTCCCGTTCGGCAGCCGCCCTGTCGGTGTCGGGCGCGTCGGCCGCCGCGCGATCCAACGCAGCCCTCAAGTCTGCGCGGGCGGAGTAGAGGTTGCTCAGTGGCAGGATGTCCAGCTTTGCGAACATGCCCTGGACAGCCGCGTTCACGGCGGCCTGCCCGTCAGGGGCGAACGCGTCCGCCGCCGGGACGAGGTCATCGCGGGTGGTTTCGCGCGCTGGCGGCGCTGCCTCTTGACGAATCACGCCGTACGCCGCGACCAACTCGTTGACGCTTTCGCGTTCGGAGCGGATGTGATGGCCGTTGACGTCGGTCTCGTACGACAGGCTGAATCCGCCGCCCCTGCGTGGCTCCACCTGCCCGACCACCATCGGGCTGCTCCACTCCAGCACGAAGCCGCCGCGGATCCGCCTCGGCACGCGTACGACGTCCTCCGGCTGGATCTGACTCCACCCGGCAGGCTGGTACCCGTCTGGCATCGCCCGGCGGGCGTGCGCGGCTGGCGAGTCGTCGGTGTCGTCCAGGTGCTGCTGCCACACCGCGTCCGCCTGCGCGCTGTCGCGCTCCTTGCGCATCACCTGCGCCCGCTCACCGGACACGACCGTGATGTCGGTAGTGCCGTCCATGCGGACGAACCGGATGACGGAGCCGGTCTCACCGAACGGCTGCACCTGGCTCACCAGCACGGGCTCCGCCCAGTACTCCAGGTTGGTGGACCCGGCGAGGTGGCGCACCATGTCGCCGGGCTGCAACTCCGAGCTCAGGGTGCCGGTGTACCCCTCGGCCTCGATCTCCAGCACCCGGGCCTCGCGCGCCGCGTTCCTGCGCTCGTCGGACGCCGCAAGTTCGAGCCGTGTCTGGACCGCGAACGCGATCCTCTCTGCGGCCGCCTTGCGCGTGGCCTCCGACACGGGCGTGTAGTTCTCGTCGCCGACGACCCGCCAGTACCAGGAGGTGCGGCCGCGCTTCACGACATCGCCGAGTACCTCGCCGTCACGAACCACGTCCACGCCGCCTCTGGCGTTGGGCCGGTAGGTGAGGGGAGAGGGAGGGGTGCCGTCCGCCGTAGGGGGCTGCGCGGACTCGCTGATCGTGTTGCGGATCATGCCGAGTCGCGGATCGCCCGGGGCAAGTTGCTCGGCCTCGTCCAGCAGTCGAGAAGCCTGCTCAACGTCGCCGGCGTCATACGCTCCGCGTGCCCGCTTGGCCAGCGCGGTCACCTGCTGGCGGCTGGCGGCGCGCTCCCGCACGGCCTGGTCGCCCTCGGCCTGCTGTTGCGCTGCCTGCTCGCGGGCTGCGGCACGCTCCTCGGCTTCCTCGCGCCGCTGCCGCTGCTGAGCGCCCAGTTCGCTCTCGCCGTCTCGGTTAGGGTTGCTCTCGGGGGCTGTGAACAGCACGTGCTCGGCGTTGCGGGCGAAGATGACCCGTTCCTTCGTGCGCCGCTCGTTGTCGCCGCGCACCTTTAGCAATTGGTGGCCGTCCTCGTTCACCTCCTCGGCCGACACGACGGTGTACGGCTGGGAGAACCCGCTCACCTCTAGCCCCTGGTGAGTGAAGGCGGGCAGCCGCACGCGGTCGCCCTTCTTCGGCGCCTGCCCGGGTCGGGGCTCCCACCCCGCTGGCGGGGTCAGATCCGGGGGAGGGGTGGCGGCCTTCCCTGTGACGACCTGGTAGAGCGCTTCGGCGGCTTCCTTGCGGCTGCCGTAGTCGCCGCTGGACAGGATGGGCTTGCCATGCGCGGACATGTACCGGCCGGTGGCGGCCTCGCCGCCCTCCCTCGACCACATCCAGCGACGGCCCTTGCCGTTGGCGTTGTAGCGGGTGTCGGGCACGCGTCGGACGGAGCCGATCGGCTTGTCCTGGTCACTGGCGTGGACGTCGAAGACGCCGCCACCGGTCTGCTCGAAGGTGAGGGTGGGTGCCCCGACCGGCTGCGCTTCCGGGGCGGCCGGCGCAGGCGACGGTGTCTCCCCCTCTTCGGCGCCGCCTGGGTCGCTTCCCGGCTCCGCGGTACGGTTCTCGACGGGCTCCGCTGTACGGTCTGGGGTCGGGTCGGGCTGCGCGGGCGCTGCCTCGGCCTGGGCTTCGCGGATGATGCGGCGGATGTTGTCCCACCGCTCCTGGGTGGGTTCGAGCTCCTCGGCCTGGTCGATCAGTTCCAGCGCTCGGTCAAAGTCTCCGTCGTCGAACGCACGCTTGGCCTGGTTGGACCGGGCGGTCGCTTCCTTCTTCCGGTCCACCCGCTCCCGTTCCTGCTGGCGGGTGCGCCGGACGATCTCCTTACCCGTAAACGTCAGGACCTCGGGGTGAGCGGCGATGTAGGTGTCAACCCACTCCTTCTCTCCAGGCCGCGGTGAACCGCCCTTGCCGGCGCCCTCGGCGATGTACCGGCCGGGGTCGCCCGTCCACCGGTAGCCAGCGGCCATGCGCTCGATCGCCGCGACCAGCACCGCCCGGCGGGTATCGCTCATCCCTTCGGGGGACGGCGGGGTGCCGTCGTCGGTGGAGGGGAGCGGGGTCGGGTCTACCCACTTGTCGCGCACCTCAGCGCGCGCGGCATCCCATCCTTCGACGTCCGGGTACTCAGCGGCGATCTCGTCGATGATGGCCAGCCCGCCGTCAAGGTCGCCCTCGTCGGCCCGCTTTCCGGCCTGGTCGAGCGCCTTCAGGATCCGGTCCACGCGGCGCCGGTTCTCTCGGATGACCTCGGCGTGCGCCTTGTCCCAAGCGTCCCGCAGTTCCGTGCCGGCCCGAGTGAGCCGCTGCCCTTCCTCGTACTGGGGGCTGTTCACGCCGCCGCTGCGACCGTGCTCGTCCACTAGGTCGCGGAACTCCGACCAGGCGCGCAGCATGGCCATCTCGTCGTCCCCAACCAGCGCCTGCCGGTACGCGGCCGCCGCCGCGGTGATCCGCTCGGCGGTCGAGTCGTCGAGGACGCCTGGCCGGGGGGCGAGCTCGTCGGCCTCCGGCTCCTCTGGGGCGTCGGTGGACTCGGTGCCGCGCTGGTAGGGTTCCTCGCCGAGCATCTCGAACGCGGACATGAGGTCACGGCGTGCGTCCTCGTCCTTGTCGCCGCTACGAGAGGCAGCCCGAACTGCCCGATGCACACGCGATGCGGCGGCCCTACCTTCCGGTGACTCTTCAGCGCTGGGGCGGGCGACGACCCGCAGCACGTTCTCGGCCCAGTCCGGGATGCGGCCGCCGTCCGCGCGGAGCGCACGCCGGTACCACTTGCTGGAAGACGGGCTCCGCGTGAGCTCCGCGTGCAGAAGTTCCCGGGCGGTGTCGGTGAGCCCGAGCTCGCTGGCAAGATCGGAGACGAGGCGCTTGGTGCTCTCCTGCTGTTCCTGCTGCGCGAGCGCCCGCAACGCCTCGATGTTGCCCGGCTCGGCCGACGTTGCCGGCGTGCGGCTTTGCCCGGTCGCGGCGCGCCGCTCCCGCTCCTCCAGGCCCATCCTCAGCGCCTCGTAGTAGGCGTGGCTGTTGAGGTCCTCCCGGATCGTGGCGAGGCTGGCCATGTCGGTGAAGCCGCGTAGCTGCTCATCGTTCAGCGCCGCGAGCTGCTCGGCGAGGTTGTCCGGCACTTCCCACGAAAACGTGCCGCGGTCCATGGCTTCGCTCGCGTCGGGGTACTGCTCGTCGAGCTGCTGGAAGACGCGGGTGCCTGCGACGTAGTCCAGACTCGGCCCGGGGTAGCCGCGCCGGCGCATCTCCTGCTGTACGGCCACGGACTTGCCGATGACGCCGGAGATCCCCCACACGCTGCCCGGGTAGATCGCCGAGCTGTAGATGCCGGCGATGGCGCGGGAGGCGGCGTGGTCGAACGCGACCTGGTCCTCGACGGGAATCTCGGCGAGCTTCTCGCGTGTGCTGTCGCGGCTCTCTCGGTAGGCGGCGTCGCCTCCCGGGCCGCCGTAGTTGATCACAGAGGTGACCGCGGCCCGTCCATCGGCGCCGATGTCGCGCCCGAAGTAGGCGAGCTGGGTCTCGTCCACTGCTTCGAGCCGGGCATCAACGTCTTCGAGTTCGGCCGGCTCCGGGGCGGGGGCGGGCTGGTCGTCCTCGTCATCCAGCGCCATGAACAGGTCGCGGTTGCCGTCCTTGTCGGTGCCCATGTCGGCGAACAGGCCCTCCTGAGGGCGTGTCGTCGGCTGGACGGGGGCACCGTCCGCGCGGTGGTTCGGCGGCTCGTCTGCGGGCTGCCAGTCGCCGAGCTCCTCCTCCGCCAAGGTGCGCCGGTCACCGCGGATGGTGACGACCTCGACCTCGGCGCCGTTGAGGGTGTCCTGGATCTGCTCGACCCGCACGGGGTCGTTGAACGTGGGCGTGGTGATCCACTGACGGGCGGCCAGTTCGGGCCGCTCCCCGCCGCTCTCGGCCGGGGCGGTCGGGGTGTCGATGACCTCGACGTCGGAGGCGTGCGCGTTGACCTGGCTGCTGGAGTCAAGCCGCACGAGGAGTGCGCCATCCTCGCGCGTCTTGGCCACCGCGCCCTCGGCGCCGTTCGACAGCCGGACCCGAGAGTCCACCGCAGGGACCTCGACGGCTGGGGCGGCTTCCGGCTGCGTGGATGCTTCCGCCTCGTCGATCGCGTTGACCTGGTCGCGAATCTCGCGCGCGATCCGGTCGGCCTGCTCCTGGTCGTTCTCCCGCTCGGCCTCGACCAGGTGGGCGAAGTCCTCGTCCGGCACGACGCGCGCCATCGCGTCGTCGGTCGTATACATCGTCCAGTGCCGGTTCGTGTTGTCCACGAAGGACACCGCCCAGCCGCTGCCGGGCTTGGTGTCGGCGTCCTCGGGCGGGCCCGCCGGCGAGACGCCGGAGATGCGGCCCAAGTTGCTGGTGTTGTCGCCGAAGGAGTCCCAGCCGTGCACGTACGCGAGCTGGCCAGGCCGGAGCTCAGAGACGGGGACTCGGGTGTCCTGCCCGGACGGCGTGAACTCCTCGACGCCCTTGGACGGCTTGTCGGCACGCTGCGGCCGGGGCCGGTCCGCCGGGTTACCAGACGGCTTCTTCCCGCCGGGGGCGGCGGTGACGGTCAGGTAGTTGCGGTGGACGGAGATCTTGCGCCCGTCCGCGGTGTGCACCTCCAGGCGGCCGCCGCCCAGGTTCCGGGCTACGGTGCCGGTGCCGCCGCCCCAGATGGAGACGGACGCACCGGTCTCAATCCAGCGCCCTCTTCTGTCACGCGGCTGGTCGGGGTCGAAGGCGTTCCGCAGCCGGCGGGCTTTCTCCTCCAGGCTGGCGGTGTAGGTGACTCCGCCTATGGTCCACGTCCGCTGGTTGGTCACCCGTGCCCCCTGTTTTGCCCCGTGCTGGTGGAGGGCAGGGAACAGGGCGGGACGGCATAGTGTCCCGGTCCGCCGATCACGTCAGCGCGGTCACGCGCCGCGCTGGACGCCGACCAAGACCCAACCAGTGATACGGAGGCGGCCAGTGCGGGCTGACAACTCCCACCACCTCGTCGCCGCGGCCAAGCAGCGCAGCCGCTCGACTCGGGAGAAGGCAACGCGGGCTCTCCGGCGCCTCGACGCCACCGGCCGACCGATAACCATCGAGACAGTCGCCCGTGAAGCAGGCGTCTCCCGATCCTGGCTATACGCACGGGCCGATCTGCGGGCCGAGATCGAACGATTGCGCTCCAGCAACACCAACAACCCCGTCCAGATCCCCGTGCGCCAACGCGCATCAGACGCCCCGCTGCGCCGAAGACTCGAAGCGGTCAACGAACGCCTCCGCGATCTCACCGCGGAGAACCGCGAGCTACGCGAGCAACTCGCCGCTCTGCTCGGGGAACTCCGCTTGCAGTGATCTTTGGCAGGATCGGGCGATTCGCTCTGCTCATCTGAAGTCAACGAGTAACCTGCCGGGGCATGACAATCGAGTCTTCGGACCGGCCCGCTTCGAGGTGGAAGCGGGTCGGCTGGGCCACGATGGGGCTGGTCACTGCAGTAGTTCTGTTCTGGCCGGTCACCGACTGGCTCGCTCACCATGACGTGCCGGTCGTGCCAGGCGTGTCGGCACGGGATCAGGCCGAACAGTTGCGCCAGGCCCGTGATGCTGCTCGTGGCCGGATTCTCCAAGTCGGGGCTGGCTTGCTGGCTGCCGGCGCGCTGATCTACACCGCACGCAACTTCAGCCTGGCCCGAAACCAAAACGAGCTGAACCGCCAGAGTCTTGAGCTGTCGCGTGAGCAGGCCAATAAGCAGGCTGAGGCGAGTCGCCGCACACTGGAGCTGACCGAGCAAGGCCAGATCACGGACCGCTACATCAAGGGTATTGAGCAGCTTGGTTCTGACACCCTCGATATTCGACTGGGCGGCATTTACGCGCTGGAACGCCTCGCTCGAGACTCCGCCCGCGATCGTCCCACGATTGTCAAGGTGTTGTCCGCCTTTGCCCGCGAACATGCACATGAGCCATGGCCGCCACCTGTACCTATCAAAGCTGCGTCCCAGGGGCGGACGGCATCCAAGCCGACCGAACAAAGACAACTGCGTCCCGACGTCACGGCTGCACTTGCCATGGTCGGGCGCCGAGAGCACCGCGGCCTGGACCCGGTCG
Organism: Nonomuraea sp. NPDC050547; assembly: GCF_044457345.1. Taxonomy (NCBI): domain Bacteria; kingdom Bacillati; phylum Actinomycetota; class Actinomycetes; order Streptosporangiales; family Streptosporangiaceae; genus Nonomuraea; species Nonomuraea sp. NPDC050547. Next base: position 264,502 of record NZ_JBITGW010000012.1, on the reverse strand, counting down.
ATCTCGCTGGCGCGGACTTCTCCCACGCCGACCTGCGCGGCGTGCACCTCCCCGGAGTAGTGCTGATCGATGCGAACTTCTCGCGTGCGAACCTCGCCCTTGCCAACCTCTCCGGCGCACTCCTGACCGACGCGGACCTGTCCGGCGCGGACCTGTCTGGCACGATCCTGCAGCGGGCGAACCTCTGGCGTGCGGATCTCTCCGAGGCAACCTTTCGGGTCACCAATCTCGCTGAAGCGGATCTGACAGGCGCGATCTTCGATCCCGCAACTCTTGACGCGGAACTCGATGGTGCTCGGGTCGATGCAGGCGTTCCCCTCACGTCCAGCTGGTACGTGGACGAGAAGTCGGGTTATGTGAGGCCTGTCATAGATTTCAAGGAGTAGTAAGACGGCGCCCGCGCAAGGAGCGCGTCGATCCCGTTCGCGAGAGGCCCGCCGCGTCAGCCAGGACCAACAGGTCCAGCGTCCACGATCGCCAATCGCAACGGTTTCATAACATCCCGCCGCACGCTTGGGGAGCTGCACTCCTTGCGACCTTCTTCGTCATAGACGATGGCTGCAATGTAAAGGGCCTGGTCACGGAGGTATGACCGGCTGCGGCTCCAGATAATGACGGGCTCGCACATCCAGTCCTGCGGCGCGGCCCAGTCCAGCACGGTGAGCTCGTCGTCGTAGCGGGCGAGTGCGGCGAGGTATTCCTCCGGTGTGGTCACGAACTGGTGGTAGAGGGAGAGTTCGGTGAAGGCGCCGGAGTCGATGGCGACGTGTCGGAGGGGGATGCCCGATCGCCAGAACGGCCAGCGGGGCGGGGCGGGCAGCCGCTTGTACTTGCGCAGCACGCGGTGGGAGATGAATAGGGACACGTCGATCGGCGCCGTGGTGAGCCAGGAGGCGCGGTGGGTGCCGAGATAGAAGTGCAGGTCCCGTGTGTCGTCGCAGATGAGCATGGGTGGCTTTCGGGCGTGCGTGAGGGCCGGGGCGGCGCCGGCGGGGTGCCGCCCCGGTGGGTTGGTGGAGCGTCAGGGGCAGCTCAGCGGTGGGTGGTGCGGTGGGGGTGGCCGCACCAGTGCGAGCAGGACAGGTCCTGGCTGCCGCCGCAGCGGCCGGACGTGCACGGCCGGTGGGGGCGGCCGCTGCCCGCCGCTCGGGCGTCGGCCACCGTGAGGGTTAGGCAGCGTGCTGGACGTCGAACCGCTTTACCTCGACGGCGAGCAGCTCGTCCGGGGTGAGCTGGTCCTTGAAGAGGTCCACCCAGTGCTCGGCCTGCTCGTCCGTGGTGGTACCCGGGTCGTAGGGCTGCTCTTCGAGGAAGTCGAGGTAGCGGTGGGGGATGTACGGCGTGTCGCCGTCCGTGATGAGGTCGTGCAACGTCTCGGCGGCCCGCTTGTAGGCCCGGCCAGGCGTGGCGGTGACGTGTTGGAAGCGCCGCCCGTCGCTCCAGACGACGGTGGCGAGGTAGACGTGCTTGGGAATGTCGGTCATGGGGTTTCCTTCCGGTGGGGTGCTCCCGCCCGCCGCTCGGGCGGGAGCCTGATGGGGGTCAGACGAAGGAGAGTTGGGAGGGTCCCTTCAGCGCCGCCTCCCACGCCTCGGCGAAGCTGTCGTTGACCTTGTCGATGGCCAGCGCCGGACCGGTCACGAACGCCTGCTCAGGGCACGGGTAGTAGATGTTGCGCTCGTGGATCCACACCCGCTGGTGGCGGCCGTTCTCGTAGCGGACGCCGGACGGCAGGTGGTGGGTAACCATGTAGTCGAGCAGCCGCACCATGTCGGCGCGGTCGCCGGTGGCGATCCGGGTCATGGAGCGGACGGCGTTGGCGGGCTTCATCATGTCGTCGGTCTTGGCGCGGAACGCGCGCCGAACGTCGTAGATGGCCCACGGCATGCAGTTCAGGTGCTCCTGGAAGTCGGCCAGCAGGCTGGGCCCACCCTCGAAGTCGAGTAACGCGTCAAAGAGTTGCGCTCCGCCGATCAATCCCTGGCGCGGGTTGGCGGCGACAGCGAGATACTCCATCGTGAGTGTCTTGAACGCCTCGTACGGGGAGGCGATGTACCGGGGAAGGGTGCGGGCGAGCCCGGCCCGGCTTGCGAGGGCGTATGGGCACTCCACGCACGCACTCTTGATCCACTGGACCTTGAACTTCTTCCACAGCACGTCCTCGCAGAAGGCACGGTCCCAGCCCCACTCCGTCAGCGGGTAGAAGGGGATGCGGCCGGGCAGTCCGAGCGGCATGTCGCGCATCATGCGGGTGAGCTCATCGACCTCGAACCCGATGATGTGCACGAACGATTCGCCGCCGGTCAGGTCGGCGATAAGCGTGTCGAGAGCCCAGCCCTTCGCTTTCAGCGAGCATTTGCGGATGCCGCCGGTCTGGGGGACCGTCGCGACCTCGACCATCTCGTCCGACAGGCGGTAGGCGCCCTGGATATAGCAGGTGGTGGGCCGGGTGGTGTCGTCCAGGATGACGATGCCGTCCCGCTGGCTGTTGCTGGCGCGCGCGACCTGGATGGTGCGGATGCTGTGCTGGTGGAGCAATGGGAAGATGTAGGCCTCGACCAGGTGCGCGGTCTCCAGCCACTCGTCGCCGGTCTGGGCGATGACTACGATCAGGTCCTTCAGCGCGAAGGTGCGGGAGGCCGGGTTGTCGAGCCACTCGACGAGAATCGCGGCGCTGTCCACGCCCATCCCGAAACCGAAGACGACTTTCACGATCTGACCTCGACTTGCTCCAGCGTGATGATCGGGTACCAGACCTCTACGCCGAATCGGTCCACCCAGGCTTTGGTCTGCTCGGGGGTGGCGGCGTCGGGGTCGTATGGGTGGGCCGTGACGAAGTCGTCGTACGCCTCCTGGTCGCCGCCGGGCTCCAGGGAATCCCGGGCATGCTGACGGAGGTAGCGAGCCGTGTGCGCGTATGCGGTGGGTTCGTCAGGGGCGGCCATGATCACGGACTCGAATGCGCTGAGCGATCCCCAGTCGAGGTGGATGACGTGCACACACATGTTGCTGGTCATGCGGAGGTGTTCCTTCCGGCAGTCCCATGTGGCGCCCGCCGCTCGGACGGCACACGGAACCTGGAGAGATGAGCTAACGTCCCGCCCCGATGCGGGCAGGACCGAAGAGGTGGACGCCGCCAGGGCTGTGGATGGAGGGGGCTGAGGCTGGCCCGGTGCGGCGCTTGTGCGCTTGGCGCTGACTAGTCCCGCGCCCAACTCTCTAGCGGGCCAACCCAGCCATCGGCCACGAGGTCGGCGCGCCGGGCCTGCCAGGAGTCGATCGCTCGCCGGTAGGCGGGCCCATCGTAGAAGCGTGAGAGACCGTGATGGCGGGCGTGATACCGCCAGGAGGCGCGCACGCTCTCGTACGCCTCCGCCGAGTAGTCGTGCCCGCTTGCCGGGTCAATGTCCTGCTCGGCGATGCCCAGCGCCAGGCACAGCGCGGTGCGTGCGTCGTTCATCGACGTGCGCCGGTCGGCCTCCATCACCGGGTCGAGGTCGCGATACGCGTAGCGGCTCATCACCCGTCTAGCCTGCAAACGGATTGCCCGCTTCTCATCGACTACACCGCGCAGCGTGATGTTGCTTCCCATGGTGTTCCTTCCGGTGGGTTCCGTGTGCCGCCCGCCGCTCGGGCGGCACACGGAACCTGAAAAGGTGAGCTAAGGTCTCTCCCGGTGCCGGGGCGAGACCGAAAAGAGAGGCGTCAGTCCCGGTTCTCATCGAGAGCGTGGATCATGTTGAACGCCTCGTCCTCCGTGAACCGGAACGCGTCACCGGGAAAACCCGGGCTGCCGGGGAGGGAGTCGGGCAGGGTCCACTCCTGCGAGTGGTTGGCATGCCGCCCGCCGGGTCGGGTGATAATCCACGTGTCGCTGCCGATGAGCCGCATGATGATGGCCTCGGGGCTGTAGCAGTGGCCATCGTCCCGGGGATCGCAGGGCCCATCACAGTCGTGCGTGTAGAGCTTGTTGGCGAAGGTGTACTCCGTGGCGTTCTCTGCGTACTGGTGCCGGTAACTGCCGTTGGCCAGGACCGCGGCGGGGATCGTGAACTCCCTCAGCAGGGTGTCGGCGCGCTCTTTCGCCTGGTCCGAGGTCTCGAAGTACGGCTCCCGGTCGGCCCGGTAGCCCGGGTTCGGGAGTGGGTTGTCCAGCCGGTAGGCCACGCCGCCCACGATGGGGACGATGCGGAACTGCCAGGCGACCGAGGCCGACCAGAAGAAGCCGGTCCAGCCGTCCCTGTCGTTCCCGCTCCAGGAGAGGCGTTTCTCGCTCATCGCATGCCCTCCGGCGCGTCGATGTCCATGTGGCTCTTGGCTCCGACCGCTGCCAGTCCAGTCGCCACCTGGAGCGCGAAGGCGGTCTCGGCGTCGTAGTCGAGGTAGAAAACGGCGTCCACCAGGTGGCCGCCGACCATGACCTTGCCCTGCACCCTGAACTTGACCTTGTCGCGGACGTGGATGACCTGGGCTGTGCTGCCGTCCTCGGCCGTGTAGATGCCGAAGTCCCGACGCGAGGCGCCGGTGATGGGGATGACGTCGGCGATCTTGCCGTTGTGCATGGGTTTCCTTCCGGATACACCGGCGGCACCGCTCGGCGCCGGTTAACACTTATAATATTAGCAAGCTTCTTTAGTGGTGTCTATATGGGAAGTTCTATGGTGGCAGCAGTTGCCCAATCCGACAGGTCCACCTCGCGCACCGCCTGCACGATCTCCTCCATCGGCGCGCCTGCCTGGTCCAACTCCTCCACGGCGCCGCGAACGGCCTCGACCACCCGGCCGAACTCTTCCCCGACCGCCGCAGCAGCTGTCATCGCGGTGTCATGCGCCTCCATGCCGCCTCCAGCCATGGCCGCAGCCGCCACCGCGAGCACCGGGAGAACCACCTGCTCGGCCTCGGCCTGCCACGCCTGCACGGGCATGATCCGCGCAACGTCCAGCGCATTCGTACCGACGCGGGTGTCTACCTTGTACTGGGCGACGAAGTGGCGGGTGCCCTTGCGGTGCTTCGGTGACTCCAGCCGGGCCACCGTCCGGCCGACGAACCTCCCTCCGAGTTGGAGGAGCGCCTCCACCAGCTCGGAGGGAGTGGCGCCCAGGGAACCCTTTGTCTGCCGCCGCCCCCGCGGGCGCTTCGCTTCCACCTGGACGCCCTCGTCCTCGGACTGGTCCCCGGCGGCCGTGGGGCCGGCGTCCGCCGCCTCCGCGCTGTTCTCTTCTTCACCGGTGTCGCTGAATAGGTTCCGCAGGCGCGTCAGCGCGTTCTCCTCGGCGCCGTCGTCGTCGCCCGCTGCGGCCGCACTGCGTCCAGTCGGCGGCCGCTCGCCGAGCTCTCCCTCCGGAATTCCGCCCGCCGCCGGGTCCTCCGGCGGGGCGATGCCGAGCGCAACCGCGTCCTCGTCACGCGTCGGGATCGGGGTCTTGCCCTGCGCCACGTACAGCGCCCTGGTGTGCGGCAGATCCACGGGGTCGTATCCGGCGATGGCCCGGTACTCGTCCAGTGAGATGAGCCCGGCATCGACCTCCTCCCGCGCCTCCTCACGACGCTGTTTCTTCGCGCGCTGGAGCACCTCGATCGAGTCGGTGTTGAATTCGTAGACCGCGTTGTCTTCGTGGTCGGTATCCCAGCCGGTCGCCAGCAGCGACAGGTGCGGCAGCATGGTGTGCGTCCAGAACTGGTGCTCTTCCTGGGCCGCGTTGTCGAATGTCCGGCCGGAAGCGTTGCCCAGGATGCTCTCTGGCACGCCGAACGCTGCGAGGATCTCCTCCTTGGAGATGCGTGCCAGGTCGGCGTACGCCATGTCGCGTGGTTTTGCGGCCAAGTCGATGAACGACAGGTCGCCCTGGAGCACGGTCAGCTTGCCGGCCTCATGCGCGCCCTTGCCGAAGATGCCCTGGATGCGCTCCATCTCTTCGTCTTCGACTTCGCCATCAATACCGATCACGCCGCCTGGCCTGCCGTCGTTCCTCAGGAACGTCGCGTTGTAGAGGCGGGCGAGGAAGTCCAAGTCCACGCTGAGTCCGGCGGCCTCCATGGGGGTGATGCCGCGGAACGGGTCCAAGGGATGGGGGTCGCGAAACCAGATGACCTTCTCGGGGTCGATCGTGCGGCGCCGGCCGTCCGGGGTGATTGTTTCGAAGTGCGACAAGAGGTTGCCGCCGAACCCTGGCACTGGGCGGGTACGGCCCGGGGGAAGCAGATCCAGCCCGATTGGGTGCCCGCGTCGGCTGGTGCTCACCTCGACGAACGTCCCGGCCGGGGACAGCAGCACCTGGCCAGACAGCCGCTTTCGTAACTGTGGGCCCTTCTCCAGCTTGTTGGCCACGCCCACGTTGAGCAGCCTGGCCAGAGGGTCGTCCGCGATGACTTCGCGCTCACCGTCCGACTGGATGAGCACCCTCTCGATCGGCAGCCGTGACGCGTGCCCAGCGATGGCGTTCACGCTCTTGAACACCCATACGACGCGCTCCATCCCCTCCAGGACGGCCCGTTCTACGGGCCATGCGCGGCGCGGGTCGCGCAGCCGGGCGAGCATGCCCGACCACGAGGTGTGGCCGGCGTCGAGCTCAAGCGACTTCGTCTCCAGCGGAGCCGACTTCGCCGTAAGTCCGAGGGCGCCCCGCAGGGCGGGGAGGAAGGCCACCGCGCCTACTTCCCGCGGCCCAGCAGCACGCCCCCGATAAAGGCTGAGGCGGATAGGCCAAGCCAGAACAGCAGCGGACTGACCTGGTAGGCGACGGTGAGCGTGCCAGCGATCCCGGCAGCTATCAGGAGGAGGGCGATGAGGTCGCGGCGCAGACGTGCCTCACGCGCGTACGGGTCTTGAGGGTTCAACCTGCTTCTCCTGCCTGCCCGGGACGACGACGGTCGCCGGGCAGGCTAGGAAGAGGCGTTGGTTTGTGTACGGCTCCAGCTACTCGGCCGGTTCAGCCGTACAGGTCGCCGAGGCTGGAGCGCTGGCGCAGGGCGACCTCTTCGGCGCTGGTGCCGGGGGCTGGCCTCTTGCGCTTGCGTCGTACGGCGGGGCCGTTGCCGCCCTGGAGGAGTTCGGTGTGTGGTCCCGAGCACGGCACAGTGATGGCGTCGGCCCAGCGCAACTTGCATTGGTCGCAGTAGGTGTCCTGGCCTACTACCCAAGTTTTTTCATGCAGCATGAAGTTGCGGCGGCTTGTCTCTATGCGGCGAGCCTGCTCCGAGGTGACTGGCACAGTGACTGCCGAAACGAACTCGTGGATGCCGGTGCCGGTATCGGTTGTTTCTGTTTCGTCTTGGGTGGTCTCGGAGACTTCTGTCGTCATACGATCTATCAACCCCTTTGGCGACGTGGGGGTGCCCTAGCAGCCAACCGGCGGGTACAGTTCCGGCAGGTCGATCCCCCGTAACTGATGTGACTTCAGTGGCACACGTGGCCTTAGCCAGCGGAGAGACCATAACTATCGAGACCGGCTCACGTAAATGGCCAGAGGGCCTTTTGGGGCAGCTTGTTTTCCGTCGTTCCGGACAGAATCTTTGTAACGATCCGTGGGTCCTGTAAACCGATCCAAACCCCTGAGCGTCGATCGGTGCATTTCGGTGGTCACGCTGCGTTAACCCGAGATGAGGCGGCCACGCTTCTTCGCCTGCTTCACCGCCGGTTCGTATGGAGCCAGGAGCAACGCCTCAGCCTGGTCGGGACTGTTGACCCCGCGCTTGAGCATGTCCTTCTTCGACTCCACGTACGTGAATCCCTGGCTGTTGTCGAACTTCTTCGGCGCGCTGAGCTGCCCCCTCGTGCGACTGCTGACGCGCAACCGCAGCCGCGTCACCCCTTCAGCGTTGGGCCGGAGCAGGGTCCTCCCAGCGATCCACAGCTCGTCCCGCTTCCGGTACGGCCGCAGCACCTCCGAATCGGCCGGCCGGTCCGTGGCCTCGGCCACGTTCACCGGCACGATCTCCGCCTGGTGCTTCTTCTCCTTGCCCCATCGCTGAAGAAGACCAACGACGCCCCATCCGACCCCGATCGTGTCTATCTTGACGCGCACTCTGGCCTTGGTGCCGAGACGACGTCGCAACAGCTCGGCGCGCCGGATCTCTTCGAGAATGCGATTCGCCACGGCGACTGCGTCGCTGTTCTCGGCGCCCGAACTGGTGTGCTCGATCGTCGCCAGGTCCTCCACCACCCTGCTGATCACAAATTCATCGCCACCGTCCGCTGCGATGTCCACGCCGAGCCGCACCCAGCCGCCGAGCCGCACCATCCACTCGTCGGTCTCGTCATCCAGGTCCAGGTCGCACAGCCGTATCCAGCCTGGCCCGTCCGGCTCCTCCTGCTCCGCGGCCGCGTCCACCCAATCGGAGGGGATGATCTGGTCCTTGGTGCCCTTCGGGAACCTCGCGTGCACCTTGGCGATGACGTATGGCGATTTCTCGCCGTGGTCACGGACCGCCTCCTCGATCCACTCCTTGTTGACCAGGTGGGAGGACACCATGTGGCCAGGGTCACCAGCCGGGCAGGCACACGCCTTGTCCGCGGTGCGCTCGCCGGTCACGGCCGGCGAGTCGGTCGCGGCGAGCTTGATGGTGGTCGTCTGCGGATAGTGGTCGCTGTAGCCGTCATTGCAGAGCTTCTCGAACCACGACCGCTCCGTGTCGGTGGGCGGGTTGCCGATGGCGATCATCCGCGCGTTGGAGCCGGTCAGCAGGTTGCGGGTAGAGCGGCCGATCACGGGGCCGATGCCCCCGGCCTCGTCCACGATCAACAGGAGGTTGCTCGCGTGGATACCCTGCATGCCGGATTCGTCATGCTCAGTCGCCGTGAACCCGTAGGCGACCACCACGGAGACGCCGGCGGAGTCGGTCATCTTCCACTGCACCTGGTCGCACTCGCCGGGCAGGGCGCCGTGCGCGACCGCGTGCCGGATATGTGGCCACATCTGCCGATGCACCTGCCGCATACGCGTCGCCGTGGTGATCGACAAGGCGGTCCCGACCGGATAGACGCACGCCCAGTACGCCACAGCGCGCGCAGAAAGGTGGGTCTTGCCGAGCCCGAACCCGGCGGGGACGGCCACGTTCTTGTGCGTTGTGATCGCGCTCAAGATCTGTCGCTGCTTCGACCAGAGCGATTCACCGAGGACTTGTTCGACGAAGCCCACCGGGTCGCCCAGCCAGACGCCGTACGGGGTGCCGAGTTCGCGTCCTGCGACCGCCAGAATCTGGACCAGGTCAGGTGGGGCGAGCATGCCGAGGGTGCGGCGCCGTAGGGCTGGCGCGAGCGCCATCAAGTCCGACAGCATCCCGGACGCGATCCGGGAGTCGCCGCGGGGTAGGTCGTGAGGACGGGGGACGGCGAGCGCCGTCATCCGTCACACCCGTACAGCAGGTGCAGCCGCAGCGCTTCGGCCGCCTCGTCGTCGTCCTGTGCGCTCAGCAGTATGACGCGCGTGCAGAGCGGGCAGGTCTCCGCCCGCTGGAACATCGCCGCGTACTCCACGGCGGGAACGATGCCGGAGCAGGGCAGTTAGCGTCTTACCTTCGTGGCTACGACGCCTTCATGAAGATCGCGCACAGACAGTAACGACATGCTAAGGTGATCGCAGGCCACACGTGCTGGCCCGACTCCGAGTCGTTTGCGCCCATGCCGCAAACGACACAGAGGACAAGTGGCTCGGCCACGCGCGACCCGACGCTCGATGTGCGCGACATCTGATCGTTCACGGCGAGGTGGCATGGGGACTTCGCTGGAAGGATCTGACTTGTCCAGCAAGCGCAAGCGCAACATTCGTAGGATCATGGCTTCGACCGGCCTCAACTACACGCGGGCTGCCGAGATCGATCGGCAGAACCGAGTCAACCTCAGGCGCCGCCGGAACCTCACCATCGGCGAAATCATCGAAGCAATCTCACCCGGCTGGTACGACAGTCTGATGCCGCGGGTGCGCGTCGCCAACCTGATGAAGGACCTCGTCCCGGCCATGCCGGACTACTCCAAGCTTCTGGGGCAGGCCGTGGCCGATCAGATGAAGGCCGCCATGCCGCAGGTGCGCGTCGCCAACCTGATGAAGGACCTCGTCCCGGCCATGCCGGACTACTCCAAGCTTCTGGGGCAGGCCGTGGCCGATCAGATGAAGGCCGCCATGCCGCAGGTGCGCGTCGCCAACCTGATGAACGACCTCGTCCCGGCCATGCCGGACTACCCCAAGCTCCTTGGGCACGATCCTCAGGTCTAACTCAAGGTGTCGCCAAACCGGATGGCTGCCCACCGTCGGTTGGGGGCAGCCATTCGCAACGCATTAGATCCGGCTACAGCCCGAGCGACTTCAGCCAATTCAGGCCAGCCTGCTTGTTGAACCGGCCGCTGTCGAGCCGGACGCCCTCGGGAAGGGTGCCCGCTTCCTCGGCCTTGCGCACCTGGTAGCGAACCTGGTCCACTTTGAGCCCGGCTGTCTCAGCGAGGTCCTTCATGGTGGTGCCGGCGCTCGCCACCGCCTCGGGTGAGGTCTTCCTCCGCCACCACGCGAGTAGAAGATCCTCGTCGTAGCGGCGGTCGCTGACCTTGGCCTCCTTCAGGAGTTCGCCCGCCTCCTCTGCTTCGTGGACCGCGGTGCGGAACGTCTTCTCGTTCACGCCGACCTTCTCGGCCGCGTCAACGAGTGTGGTGCCGGCCGTCAGCCGTTCCTTCCGCTCCCTCCACCACGCGACGAAGCGGTCCTCGTTGACCGCGCCGTTCGCGTAGACGATGTCAGGCGGAAGGGTTCCAGCCTCGGCCGCCGCCGTGATCGCACTCTTGACAGTCGGGTACGGCTCGCCCACCAGCGCCGCGGCTCGATGGAGACTCAACCCGGTGGGCGCTGCCGCCATCGCGGGAAGCCTCTCGAACCACGGCTTCACCTTGCCCGGCCAGTACTTGCCCTCCCCAGCGACTGCCTCGGAAGGAAACGCGTTCGGCTTCTCGGCTCGGGCTGGGTCGCTCCAGTATCGGACGCAGGCCTGAAGGTAGAGGCGGGACGTGCCAAGCATCCTGGCGATGGGGCCCAGTCCCGTGGGCTGATCGCTGGCCTCGCTGGCCACCTTGCGTCGCTGCGATGGCCGCAGGGTGACCCCCACTGCCTTGATGTCGCCCGCCACCATGGTCAGGTCGAGTTCGAACTCGGCTCCGATCTCGGAGATCTCCCACTGCCTGCCGTCGAGGTGCCCCTGATACAGGGCGGCGATGTCCGTCCGGCGGATCTCCCGAGCGCCGTCTGCGAAGGCGCGGTGCTTCGCGAGGTCGGCTGCGGCCGCGTCCCGCGCGGTCAGAGCCGCTCCGACCTCCCAAACAGGAAGCAGTTCAAGGATCTGGTCCTCGCTGGGTGCGACTGGTGAGCCGGTTGGGAACAAGGACGTGGCACCGACGCCGGTGCCCTTGGACGCCTTCTGCTTGCTCCAACCCTTGTCCCGATGCCGATAGTGGAGCGTCCAAGCCGCCGTCGCGAGCGCCTCGCGGGCCGTCTTCGCGCTGTCGTTGGCGGCCGCGGCTGCGGCCGCGGCCGCGCGGATGCGGTCCGGTCCAGCTGGCATGGCGCGCAATTCGTCCAGGGTCGGTACGGGAGTGGAGCTCATCGCCCTATCCTTGCGGTTGTTGGGGGTGCCCTCCTTCATGTGTCGGCTGGTGGGCACACGGGTCGGTCTACCCGGTGTTCAAAAGATTACCTTGAGTTCTGTGATGTAGCACAGGCGCCCGAGGGGCAAAACGGTGTGATGTTGGTCTGATCATGCCGTACGGCCGGCGCCTCGGAGGAGTTCGTCGCGGATCAGACCAGAGAACCAGTCCTCGTTCGTCCACACCTTGGCATCGAGTCCGGCCACGCCGAACGCGTCGAGCCACGCCTGCTGGGCTTCGGTCGGCTGGTACTGCTTGGCGCTGCTGCGCCGCCTCTTTAGTTCGCGGATGATGACGGCGCCGGTGACGGGGTGGAGCAGGAACACGTCGGGGTAGCCCGCCGGACTGTGCTTGCTGTTGTGGGTCCAGTAGACGAGGTACCCGAGGATCTTGGCCAGCGGCACGATGTGGCTGTCGCGGAGCTCCGCCTCCTTCATCGTTGTGATGAGCTTCTGCTTGGTGGCCTCGTCTAGGCGGTCTAGGCGGTCGATCATGGAGTGGAGCAGGTTCACGGGTTCCTCCGGGAGTTGGAACGCCCAGGGCGGCGGGCCTCGTGCACCGCGCCGCCTTGGGCGGGATCGGGGGCTGCTGCTATCGAGGGGCAGCGGCGTCGCAGGTGGGGCACCAGTCGCCGGACTCGTCGCACCGCCACCGCTCGCGGCGCAGGCTGACCCGGGCCACCTCAAACCGGTCCTGCCCCGTCGCCGAGGCACGCTGGTAGACGGTCATGGGACCGTCAGTCATGCCTGGCCAGCCTCGTTGTCGTAGGCGCGGATCTCGTACACAGGCTCTCCTTCGTGGGGCGAATAGGCGGGCGTGGCCGTCTCCTGGCGGAGGGCCAAGAGACGGGGTTCAGCGTCAGGACAGGACGGCGCGGGCGCGGGCGGCGACCCAGTGAGCGACGTTGACAGGGACGGCGTTGCCGATCTGGACGCGTTGCTCGGCGATGTTGCCGAATATGCGGTAGTCGCGACGGAACCGCTGGACCTGCTTGGTCTCGTCCGGGCCGAGCATCCGCAATTCGGAGTTGTCCACGGACAGCGCGGGTGCGATGAGCGCGTGGTGCGGATGGGTGGCCACAGTGGTGAGCGGCTGGTCGGTAGTGCGGGCGGCGCTGTCGCGGCCGATGTGGGCGATCAGCGCGAAGTGGTTGCCGCCAGCGGTGACGGTGGGCAGCGGCGCATCGAGCCCCTGCACGGTGAGGTTCTTGCGCAGGAGCGCCATGAACGGCTCGTTGCCGAACTGCTCCAGCCCGATGCCCACCTTGACGCGCGTGCTCTCGGCGTACGGCCTGAACTTCTTGCCCTTCTTGCCATCACCGATCCGCCGCATGGGCAGGTCCCAGTCGATGACCGGGGCGACCGGCCACACGACGGGCTCGACGATGAGGTGGCCGCACCGCCGGTTCGGGCAGACGTAGTCGTACTGCTCACCATGCTTGCCGACCCGTAGAACGCGCGGCCGGGGGTCGCGCCAGCGCTGCACGCCTTGGACGGGCCCACACTCAGGGCACATGGCGTCGGGGCGCGGCCGCAGGTCGGGCTGCCTAATGTCCTTCCTCGTAAAGACGAAGACGAGCCGGTGGCGGTGCTGCGGCGCGGGCTGGTTGCCGAGGCCGGAGATGTGGGCGGCATCAACAGACACGAGTTGCACCTGGTAGCCGAGGACCCGCCAGCAGCGCAGCCACTCCGGGAACAGCATCCAGCGGGTGGCGAACTCGGGCACGTTCTCGCCGATCACCATGTCGTAGCGGTGTGCTTCGGCGGCGCGGAGCAGGCACCAGGCGGTGACGCGGGTCCGCTCCCATGTGGACTTGGCGACGTGCCCTTCGTCCTCGAACAGTGCTGTCTGCGCTTTTGGGGCGGTGCTGCCGCCCGCTTGGGCGATCTCGGTGCAGATGGGAGAGCCCACCAGCACCTGGCTGGGCTTCAGGGACGACATGTTGTAGTGGTCGAGGTTCACGCAGCGTGGATCTACGTGCTTGTAGTGGTAGGAGACGGTCTCGATCGACTTCTCGTCGTGGTTGGCCATTTCCACGGGCTGGAACCCGGCCTCGTAGAAGCCGCGCACGTCGCCACCTGCGCCGCAGAACAGGTGCGTGGTGGTGGGCCCGTCCCCGGGCATGATGCTGGGCTGAAGGGCCGTCCGCATGTCGGCCTGGTCGATAGTTAGCATGCGAAGTCCGCCTCATCTGCGCACGAGCCGTACAGGGCGTCGCGGTCGAACCCTTCGAGTAACCGCTCGGTTTCCTCGTCGGTCTGGATGCGGTCGAGTTCGGCGGCGACTACGCCGGGCTGCTCGGGGAGATGGCGCATCGGGGCGTCGCCCTCTTTCGGGTGGGTTGGCGCGGAAGGGTCGCCGAGTCGGCGCACGGCGGTGTGGACCTCGCGCAGCGCGGATGTGCGGTCGGCCGAATCGCCGTGGTCGGCCAGGTTGACGATGAGGGCAGCGATCTCGCGAAGGATGGTGTGCTCGGCGTGCTGCTTGCCGAGCTGGTAGGCACACGCGGTGTGATGGCGCTCGCAGTTACGCCAGTGCGGCCCGCCCTGAGGAAGGGCGGGGTCGGCGGGCGGCAGAAAGCTTGTGAGGCTGCCGGGAATCATGCGGCTCTCTGCTTGCGCTTGCGGTTGCGCTGGTAGATCCGCTCGCCGAGCTTGCACGCGTCGTCGAGTTCCTCACCTCGCGCCTTGTGTCGGTTGAACGCGGTGTGTGTGCCGCACGCTGCGAGCCCGCGGCGGCGCCGATTGGCGCGCTTGCGGGTGTCGGCAACGAGCCGGACCTGACCGTGCGGAGATAGCGAGACACCGGTGTGCCAGGCGAGCAGGTCCCCCACGGACAGGTCCACGGGGATCATGGCGGCCATGATGATGGGCAGCGTGTCGCGGTCCTCGGTGCTCAAGGTGGCGAGGAGCCTGGCGGCCGCGTCGGGCCCGTCGTCGCGTACAGCGCAGGCGAGTTCGCAGGCGATCTCGACGAGCGTGTCGGCGTAGGTGTCGTTGTTACGCATCGTTTGCCTGGCGGTTGAGCAGGGAGCGTGCGCGCCTGGTGTAGGCATCGTGCTGGGCCTGGGTGACGGCGACGCGCTGCGACGCGACCTTGATCACCTCGTCGGCCACGCGGAGCCGGTCGTCGTCCTCTCGGGTGGCGCGCAGTGCGGCGAGCACGAGGTGTTCGCTCCATGGGCAGCCGATCAGCTCTGCGGTGATCTGCTCGATGCGCCAGTCCGGGCGCATTTCAGCGATGAGCGCGATCAGCCCGACGAAGGCGGGCTGGCGCTGTTCGCGCTGCTCCTTCGGGGTTTCGTTCATGGTGTCCTTCCGGTTGGCCATCCGCCCAATGCCGCTCATCGGCCAGTAGCTCATTAGAGAATAATGCAAACTCTTTAACAGTGTCTAGCGAGCCGGATGGTGGTCGCATCGAGTGAGTGATCACGCGAAGGGGGACGGTAGAGATTGGCCATCGCTTGTGTCCTGCTTCGCCGGAGTGCGGCCCTGCGCCCGCCCCCGTGATGCAGTTCTCGGTCACCCCTCCTCAAGCCCTGACCGCGTCGCTAAAGTGATCAAGCTCGGGGAGGTGGAACGATCGAAACCGGGAGAATGCATGCATCGCGTCGCCGTACTGCCCGCCGCGCTACTCGCTCTGGCCTGTCTCGCCGCGCCCGCGGGAGCAACCGCCAACCATCGGCCCACGGCGCTGGAGCCGGCCGCCTCCGCAGCCGCGCCGAAACTGCTCAGGTTCGGCCAAGCCGTCCGGGTCAAAGGAGACAAGGGAGGCATGCTGAGGATCGCCCCTGTCGGCATCTACTATCACCGGCCAACATGGGGGCCTGCGACGAAGCCGCGCAACAAGTTCTTCGTGGCCCTCGCCATCCGGGTCACCGCGGTCTCCAAGTCAGACCAGATGCCCCTTCCCTACGGAAGCCAGTGGCGCATCAAGCAAGGGGCGAAGGTCTTCACGACCTCATCCGGCAAGGCCGGCGATGCACCTTGGGTGGGGCGGGCGCAGGGCGCACACGTCACGGTCCATCGCGGATCACCCGAGGTGGTCTACGAGGCGTTCGACGTGCCCGCCACGGGAGGCGTCCTTGAATGGTCCGACCCGAGTGGCCTCTACCGCTGGCGGATCCCGACGAGCAACGCAGGCAAGTCCACCCACGAAGCTGTCCTCGACGCCATCGCGGACTACGAAGGCAGATGACCGGCGGCCGGCCTGTTCCGGCCGGCCATGGCGTCAGGCGTGGTTTCCTGGGGGGTTGCCGAGGCCGAGCATCTCCCGCAGTACGGCGGTGGGCACGAGCTTGCGCCGGCCGAACGAGAGTGTAGGTATCTCTCCTCGGGCGGCCGCCTCGTATGCGGTGCATCGTGCGAGCCCAAGGAACGTTCCCGCCTCGGGAATCGTCATCGTGGGCTGCTCGTCGGGATTGGGCAGCGGCTTCCGGAGGCGTCGTGGTGGCCTTAGTGCGGTTCTCTGCGCTCTGGTCATGACGCGGATGCTGCTGTCTGGGCCTGCTTAGCGTCAGTGTCCGATTGGTGGCGAGCCTTCCGGCTCTCCGTCAAGATCGTGTGTGCCCCCAGTGGGGACACCGGGTGGTCTGTTGCGTGATCTTGCGTACGGTTGCGTCTGGTCTAGTACGGGCTTAACTGCCACTATGGGTAAAACCGCAGGTGAGAGCATGTGGAAGGGCGGGTTCGATTCCCGCCACCTCCACAAGCATGGTCTTGCCCTCTGCGCCCTTCGGGCGTGGGGGGCAAGGCTGTTTTCTGGGGTTACGAGCATGGTGCTTCGCTTCGCTCCGCGCGTTCTTCCAGTCGGGGCGCGGCCCCGACCCCTGGTCGTGCTTCGCGCGCTCTTTTTGGGCCCGCCCGTTGCCCGGTTGGGTGGTTGGGCGGTTGGAGCCCGCCCCTGATCATCGGTCCTCGCTTCGCTCGGGCGTCTTGATCGTGCGCGCCTTCGGCGCGCGGCTTGCGCGTGGGGTGAGGGGATCAGGTGGAGCAGGTCCAGGCAGGCGTGTCGTCACTGGAGGCCGGTTCTTCACGTCACCCGCGTCCAGCGTCGACCGGTCGACCTTGAAGAGGTGGTGGTGTGTGGGATGCGCGGGAGGTCGTCTACACCCTCATCGCGTCGAAATCGGGGACCCTGGATCATCAGTGGGGTGTCCTGAACTTCACAGTCTTCAGACGAGCGTAGGTGCATGCTCTGAGGTACATGCCGTACAGGGTGTGGGCCGCGTATATGTCCAGGCGTCCAGCCGGGTCAAGAGCTCGTCCTGAAAGCCGAAGTGATCGTCGATTCGAGCGCGATCATTACCGCGGAGCCTGACGCGGCTGTCTTCGCTGAGGCGATAGCGGGTGCGCGCTCGGCTCGTATGTCGGCGGCCAGCTGGCTGGAGGCTTCGATGGTGGCCGACGGGCGGGGAGATCCGGTGGTTCGTCGCGAGTTCGACGAACTCATCACGCACGCTGACATCGTGGTGGAGGCGGTGTCGGTTGAGCAGGCCCGTATCGCCCGCGAGGCGTATCGTGATTTCGGCCGAGGCAGTGGTCACCCGGCGAAGCTTAACTTCGGGGACTGCTTTGCCTATGCGCCGGCGAAGGACGCCGGAGAACCGCTGCTGTACAAGCAGTAGGGACTTTCCCCACACGGACGTGCGGTCTGTTCTCTAGGCAGACTTCCTGTTTCCGGCGTGTCTCAAGCACTTGATCGTATCGCCGCCTGCGGTGCAGTGTTCGAGTGGGCAGCGATGAGGTCCACAAGCATGGTGCTTCGCGTGTTCTGCCAATCAGGGCGTGGCCCCGACTCCTGTTCGTGCTTCGCGCGCTCTCTGGGCCGGCACGTTGCCCGGTTGGGTGGTTGGAGCTCGCTCTGATCATCGGTTCGGTGCGGATGCCTTCAGCGGCCTGAAGGCATCCGGATCATCGGGAGCTCCGTGCGCCCGCGACGTCCGAACGACATCCCGGTGTCTGTTCGAGGGACTCCATGCGCCGACCGAACCCGGACGCCGGCTGGTCACCCACACGGTGCTCCCAAGCGCTTCCGGGCCGCCGGGAGACCGCGCCCGCCGGGTATGGCACGGCCAGTGCGGCGAATCAGGTCCGGGCGTCGGCCCCGGCCGTCCTGCTGCTGCCGAACCCGCCGGCGTGTGGTGGACCGGCAGTGGCCATCCTCACGCCTGCGGGCGGACGCGGCATACGGCGACTCAGAGGGGGTCGGCGGCCTTCACGCGATGGAGGTGGATCAGCGCGTCGTAGGCCTTGCCCAGGGCCAGAGGCTTGGTGAACATCTCCGGCAGGTATGTGGCCGGGATCGTGTAGGTGGGCCGGGGGGTGTCGAGCCAGGTGCGTACCGCCGGGTTCCGGCCGGCCTGGCGGAGGTTCACGAGGTAGTCGCGGTGGCCGACCTGGTCGAGGGTGTGCTCGCTGCTGCCGGTGCTCGGGGTGCCGGTGTCGAAGACTCCGACCTTGCCGGTCTTCGGATCCATGGCGCGGAACCGGCCGGAGTGGATGGTGGTGGCGATGGCGACGTAGGACTTGCCGGCCATCGCGCGCAGGTGGGCGCCCTGCGTGACCGGGTACGTCTCCGGCCAGGCCGAGACGTAGCCGATGTGGCCGTTGTGAGCGGCCGCCACCGTCTTCAGGCCGGTCTGCCGGTTCCACCACCACGTGTTCTGCGCCATGGCCTTGTCGCGGTGGCCGTGCAGGGCGGGGCCGTCCAAGGCGTACATCGTGGTCATTTGCGCGATGACCCGCGCTTCCTGGGCCACGATCGGGGTGGCGTTCTCAACCAGGCGGTAGGCGGCCTCGGCATTCTCGGCCAGGGTCTTGCGCCGCTCCGGTGGGAGGGCGGCGATGGCGCTCATGCGCTCCGCCGTACCGGCGGGAAGGGCGAGCAGATCGGCGTAGTGACGGCGGAGGCCGGGCACGATCGCGGGCTTGTTCTTCTCGGCCCAGGCGATCACTCGCCGGTACTGGTCCGGATGGACGTCGCCGATGTCGAAGCCCATGACACGGAGTTTGTGGCGGGCCGTGCGGTTGTACTCGCGCATCCAGGTGTAGAGCTCCAGCCACTCCTTGGTCTGCCAGGAGCTGTAGGCCTGCTGGAAGTCCTCGCGCAGGATGGTGCGCAGGTCGCCCTTTCCGGTGCGGACGTACTCGTCGAGCCGGACGCCCGCCGACCAGGGCGCCTCAAGGGCGATCGTGGTGAAGCCCTGCTTGCTGACCAGGTGCCGGAACATCCGATTGCGTACGGTGAACAGCTCCTTTGACCCGTGGGTCACTTCGCCGATGCCCACGATCGAGGCGTCGCGGGTCATCTTGGACAGCGCGTCCAGGTCGCTCAGCGGGCGGGCGTACCGGTCGAGTCCGGCCACGACGCCCTTGTCGGCGGCGGCGTGGGCCGGAGCGGCCAGAATCGGCGCGGCCAGCGCCGCGACCAGGCCGAACGTCAGTAGGGAGAGCTTGTTCATGCGTTCAACCGTAGGGATCGGTCCTCGCCGTCTCGATCCCGCGAACTGCCCTCTCGCCGGTACGGCTGGCACTACCCCGGGCCGGCGTCCCGGCATCGGCTTCCAGTGCATGAGAGGTCTCTCATGGCGGTGCCAGCGGCGTCTCATCGGTCGCCGGGAGGCTGCTGGCAGCGGACAAAAGACGAGGAGACCGGACATGGGCAAGATCAAGCTGGTTCTGATGGGTTCGGTGCTCGGGCTCGGGATGGGGGCCGTGGCGCTGGCCGGGCCCGCGCTGGCGGAGGAGCGGACGTGCCGCGGTTCGGTCGGGGCGAGCACGCTCGACAACGTACGGGTGCCGCAGGGCGCGACGTGCACGCTCACCGGGACGCGGGTGAAGGGCACGGTCAAGGTGGAGCGGGACGCGGTGCTCGTGGCGCGCGGGGTGCATGTGATCGGCAACGTCCAGGCTGAGGGCGCGCGGGGCGTCACCGTCACCGGTGGTTCCAAGGTGGGCGGGAGCGTGCAGGTCAAGCAGGGCGGGGCGGCGACGGTCCGTTCGTCGCGGGTCAGCGGTGACATCCAGTACGACGCCAACCGGGGCCGGCTCCAGGCGGCCGGCAACCGGGTCGGCGGGAGCATCCAGATCGTCGGCAACCGCGGACGGGCGCTGGTGGAGCGCAACACGGTCAAGGGCAATCTGCAGTGCAAGGAGAACAGCCCGGCGCCGGAGGGCGGCGGCAACGTGGTCGGCGGCAACAAGGAGGACCAGTGCCGCCGCCTCTGACCACGTGACTGGGCGGCAACAGCCCGTCCGCGGCGGGCTCGGGTAGTGACCGGCTGGTCGCGACCACATGGGCCGCGACCGTAGGCGATGCGCTACTTCCTGGTGGTCAGTGGGAGTTTGATCGAGGTGCCGCCCAGGTCGACGGTGATCTTGGCGCCGGTGCCGGGCTCGGCGTCGTCGCCGCCGCCGGAACCGCTCGGGTCGAGGTTGGAGTCGTCGTTGCTGCCGGTCAGGATCAGGCCGAGCCGGTGTCCTGCCTTGAACTCGTAGTCCTGCGGCTGCAGTTTCCAGCTGATCTGGTACGCCTTGCCGGGCGCCAGCGGCGTCGAGCGGCTCAGTGACCTGTGGTTCTGCGCGTCGATGATGCCGCGGCTGACGACGTTGAAGGCGGAGGTCGCCGTGTTGTCGGCGGCCCTCAGGTAGCAGCCGTCGTCATCGTTCGTGCTCGCGCCGACGCAGTCTTCGCCGCCGATGAACTTGAGCCCCTGCCCGCGGTCCGGGCCTGTTTCGCGGTAGTCGATGCGGGTGTCGGTGCCGTAGTCGACGAGCAGGACGCCGAGGTTGGCGGCTGGTTTGTCCAGCTTGACCCGCATGCTCACCGACGGAGTTCCGGACAACCGCGTGGCGGCCTTCAGCGGCGGGGTCAGGAAGGCCAGGCGGTTGGGGTTGGCGGTGGCGGGGTTCTCGGACATCGCGGTCTCGGTCTTGGCGATGTCGATGTAGTCGCCGGTGCCGGTGGACGGTGTCGTGGCGAGCGAGCCGTCCCGCTGGGGCCGCAGGGTGACGGCCTTGGACGGTGCCGGCCAGGCGGCTTGGGCGAGCCAGCGGCCGGGGCCGTGCTGCACGTCGATGCGGGGCCGGCGCATGATGTCGTTGTCGACGCCCATCAGCTCGTGGTCGAACCACTGGTGCAGCGTGTTGACCCAGACGTCGCGGCGTGCCCAGAAGGGGTCGAGGTGACCGTACTGTGTCACCCAGGCCTTGCGCTCCACGGTACGCGGCAGCTTGGCCCACCACTCGGAGAACTGGCTGCCCACCACGTTCCGGTCCTGGAATCCCATCACCGCGAAGACGCTGGCGCGCACGTTGCTCGCTTTGAACTGCGGTCCGTTGAGGTAGTCGCGCTCGTGCCAGAACGCGTTGTAGTCGCCGGTGGCGTCGTCGGAGTCCTCCTGCATCCGCTGCCGTAGGGCCCCGCACTTCTCGTCCGGGTCCTTGTCGACCCGCTTGGACTGCCAGGCCGCCCCGCCCTTGAACCAGGTGAGGGTGCCGTTCGCGCGCCACATCTCGTAGCCTCTGCTGAACGACGCCAGCGGCACGATCGTCTCCAGGCCCCGCACGCCGGTGCCGGCGATGCCGACGGCGAGCGATCCCTCGTAGGAGTGACCGATCATCCCGGTACGCCCGGTGGTCCAGGTGGCCTTGACCGGATCGCCCTTGGCGTCGTAGGCGGTCGCCCGGCCGTTGAGCCAGTCGACGACCGCCTTGCCGCCCAGCACGTCCGACGGACCATAGCTGGCCGGGCAGCCGTCGGACAGCCTGGTGCCGATCATGTCGACGGACACGAACGCGTACCCGCGCGGCACGAAGTAGTTGTCGTAGTACATCGGGAACTTCGTGACGTTGCCGTTCGCGTCGTACTTCTTCTTCTCGATCTCGAAGCCGACGCCGGGCTCGTCGTAGTACGGACTTTCCTGCATGATCACCGGGACCTTGAGCCCGGAGGCGGACTCCTTCGGCCGGATGATGTCGACCCGGACCAGGTCCTTCTTGCCGTCACCGTCGCTGTCGACGGTCGACTCGACGCGGACGTGCTCGCGGATCGCGTCTTCGTAGGAGTAGGTGGGCTGGGTGAGGCCGTCTGGGACCTCCATCGTCGGGGACACGAGAGCGCTCGCGAGTAACGCGATCACTGTGTACGTCATGGCGCCAACGGTCGCCGACCGTCCTGACACCGGACCGTCGCGGCGCTGACACGCTCAGGACGGTGGTTCCAGCATGGGTACGAGGAACCGGCGGGCCACCGCGGCCAGTTGCTCGTCGTCGTCCAGGTCGATGATCGTGCTGGGGATCGTCAGGAAAGAGGTGGAGATGCGCACCATCATCTCGGCCACGAGGTCGACGTCGAGGCGGCCCGACACGTTGCCCGCGCGTTGCTCGCTGCGGAGCTGGCCGGCGACGAAATGCCGGACCGTGGCCAGGGTCTGACCGCCGTCGGCCGTCATGGAGGGGACCAGCAGGTCCGGTTCCGTGGCGATGAGGCCGCCGATCAGCGGGTTGCCGCGAATGGCCCGCAACGAGCTGACGAAGCCCAGAACCACTCTGTCGGCGGCGGTGCCGGCTTGTTCGATGTCGATGAGGAATCGGTCGAAGTAGCGGCGGAACTCCCGGCGTACCACGTGTTCGACCAGGGTGTCCTTGCTGTCGAAGCGCCGGTAGACCGTGATCCGCGACACCTTCGCGAGGCGGGCGACGTCCTCCATGGTGGAGCGCCTGATGCCCATCCGGCAGAACTGCTCGTACGCGGCGTCGAGGATGCGCGTCCTCAGCTCGTCGGTGTCGTCGACGCGTTCGACGGCGTCGACGTAGGCGCGCTCCAGCAATCCGGACAGCACGGATTCCACGACCACCTCCTGTAGGGGATTCTGCCTCAATCGCGGTCTTGTGATGCTCGTCACCCTGTGCTCTGATGATGATACACAGATTCAAAGCTTGTTTCTTCGTATCATCCCTTTCTCGCATGCCCTGAAAGGAGTGCGAGCATGGCAGAGCTGAGCAGGCGCGAGGCACTGATCTCGGGCGCCGCACTGGGAGCGCTCGGCGCGTTAGGCGTGTCCTCCCCGGCCCAGGCGGACTCCCTGGCCGGCGACTGGACCTGGCCGGCCAGTGGCTCGATCGCGGGTTCCGGCACCGGCGCGGACCCCCGCTGGGTGTGGGACGAGGTGGCCGATCCGATGCTCGCCTCACTGTTCGAGCGCGGGCTCATCCCCGAGGTCAACCGGCTGCTGTACGACTGGAACCGCAACGACCAGCCCCTGCCCGCCGGACTGCCGGAGGATCTGCGGGCCTTCATCGAGCAGGCGCGGCAGCTGCCGTCGTGGGCCGACCCCGCCAAGCTGGACGCCGGGGCGCGCTTCCACGCGCTCAAGGGGAACTACATCGTCGTCCTCACCATCGTCGGCGCCGGAATGCTGGCCACCGCCATCCCCAAGGAGGCCCGCGCGGTCTACTACTCCGCGGGCGGCGCGGATCTGAAGGACCGGATCGCCAAGACGAACATCCTGGCCTACGCGGTCCGGCCCCAGAACGCCTGGGGCGCCGGCGGCACGGCCGTCGTCGAGGCGGTGAAGACCCGGCTGGTGCACGCGGCGGTACGGCACCTGCTCAAGTCGTCCCCCCACTGGCCGGGTCCCATCCCGATCAGCCAGGAGGACATGCTCGTCACGTGGCACACCCTGGCGACGTACTCCATGCGCGGCCTGCGGGAGTGGAAGGTGCGCATGTCCGCCACCGAGGTCGAGGGATACCTGCACTCGGTGCAGATGCTGGGCCACATGCTCGGCATCAGGGACGAGTTTCTCCCCGCCACCTGGGAAACCTCCTACACCCAGTCGGACCTGGTCCTGCCCAGGAACATGGGGCCGACCCGGGAGGGAGTGGAACTCAACGCCATCCTGCGGGACATGCTCGCGGAGCTGACCAGCCCGGGTGGCATCGACAAGCCGCTGGTCAACGCGTTCTCCAGATACCTCACCGGCAACCAGGTCGCCGACTGGAACGGCATCCGGCGCGAGCCGCTGTGGGACCCGGTCGTCAAGACCGCCTGGCCGCTGCTGGTGCGGTTCCGGGAGGGACTGATCGGGCTGCCGCTGGTGCCCGCCGCCGCCTGGCTGCTCGACGAGATGGTCAAGAAGTGGACCACGTACTACCTCACCCGTGGGGCACAGACCAAGATCGTGATCCCGACGGGCAACCGGCCCGGCTAGGGGCGGGCTTCCTCGGGATACTCGGGCAGCTCTCGCAGAGCGGGTGAGCTCTCCCAGTCCGTCACGTCGCGAGAGGCGTGCGCCACGAACTGGGCGAGCAGCAGCCCGCTGTTCTCCAGCTTCGCCTGGAAGTCCGGCCGTGACAGGCCGGGACGGATCTCGTCGATCGCGTCGAGGGCAGCCTGGGCGCTGGCTGTCACGTCGTTCTCGCCGGCGACGATCTGCGCACGGAAGAGGGCGTGCAGCGCGACTCCCTGGGCCTGGTCGCTCGCCGCGCGCGCCTCGTGGTAGGCGGATCCTCCGGAATCGTCCTGCCGTCGGTACCACCGCGTGGTCCGTGCCTGCCGGAGGGTGGTCGCCGCCGCGGCGAAGGCGCCGTAGGCCTCGATCCGCTCCTGCCGTAGCTGGGAGCTTCGGAGTCGCTTCTCACCATGATCGGACGCACGTCGTTGTAACCAGTACGTGACGATGGAACCCAGGAGAGTTCCTACAACGGCAACGGCTCCGGCCAGCACGGTCTCCATGGCCTCATCGCACCACATGCACCGCCCTCGCGGGGCCGTCGCGGACGACGTCGCGTACGGCCGCCGGCCGTACACCAGGGTCGAAATCCGCCAGCCACCACGTCGCGCCGGCCTTCGCGTACGGCGCGGGATCGACGCCGGGCGACAGGCCGACGGCGATGTCGTAGGGGGCCGTCGTGTCGTCGCGCAGTTCGGCGAGAGTGGCGGCGACCTCGGCGAGCTGGTCGGGGTGTTCGAGGTTGGCCGGGAAGAAGCCGTCGAGCCGGGCGGCCCGGCGGATCGGCTTGATGTTGCCCGGGAATCCCGCGGCCCATACCGGGACGCCGGGCCGCTGAACCGGTCGTGGGAGGAACGTGAGGTCGTCGACGGTGTAGTGCTCGCCTTGATGGCGCACCGGCTCGCCGGACCAGGCGGCGGACAGGATCGTCAGCGACTCGTCGAGCATCCGCCCGCGCCGCCGGTCGTCGAGTTGCTCGCCGGTCCTGGACAGTTCGCCGCCGTACCGGTCGCTGCCGAGGCCGACGCCGAGGGTGAGGCGGCCGCCGCTGAGCCGATCCAGCGTCGCGGTCTCCCGCGCCAGTTTGGCCGGGCGGCGGCGGGCGAGCGGTGTCACCATCGGGCCGAGCCGCAGCCGTTCGGTCGCGGTCGCGATCGCCGCCAGCGTGATCCACGGGTCGGCGAGCGAGCGGACCGGAGCCCGCCAGGACAGCTGATCCCACACGAAGCAGCCGTCCCATCCGGCTTCCTCCGCCTCGGCGGCGAGGCGCGCGATCACCAGGGGGTCGGCGAGTTCGTCGAAGAGCGGCAGCCAGAGCGCCGACCGCAGCCGGTGGTTTGTCATGTCTGCCACGTTAGGCAGGCATCTCAATCGTGAAAAGCGATGATTCTCGATTGATTCAATCGCTAGGGACTATGATGGGGACGTGTCCGACATCGAGTTGCGCCACCTGGCGGCGATGGCCGCCATCGCCGAGGAGGGTTCGTTCGGCCGGGCGGCCGCCCGGCTCGGCTACACCCAGTCCACGGTGAGCCAGCAGGTCGCCGCGCTGGAGAGGGCCGTCGGCGGCCTGGTGTTCGACCGGCCGGGCGGCCCCAAGCCCGTACGCCTCACCCCGCTCGGCGTCGTGGTCCTCGATCACGCTCGCGGCCTGCTGGCGAAGGCCGACGCGCTGAACGACGCCGTGGACCGGTTCAAGGCGGGCGACGGCCGGATCGACATCGGCACGTTCCAGAGCGTGTCCAACGTGATCCTCCCCTCGGTGGTACGGCGCCTGCGCGCCGAGCACCCCGGCTGCGACATCAGGCTGTCCGAGGAGGAGCCGGACCAGCCGCAGCTCGGCGACCTCGACCTGCTGTTCTACGACGGCCTCATCGACGGCGACAGCGATCACCTCAAGCTGCTCGACGATCCGTACCTGCTGGTGGCGGGCGCCGGCGCCTTCCCCGACGGGCCGGTCGCGCTGGAGCGGCTGGACGGAGTCCCGATGGTGGCCTGGCCCCTGACCTGCGACCAGCCCTTGATGGAACAGGCCCTCGCCCGCAACGGCGCCCGCCCGCAGTTCGTGTTCCGCAGCGCGGTCAACGACACCCTGCTCTCGATGGTGCGAGCGGGTCTGGGTTCGGCGGTGCTGCCGTGGCTCGCCATCCGCGGAGCCGACCTCTCATCCGACGACCGGCTCCGCGTCCACGAGCTGCGGCCCTCCTTGCCACCGCGGCAGATCTACCTGCACTGGCGGGCCGGCCGTACCCACTCACCGCTCGCCGGCCGCGCCATCGAGATCGCGGTCGAGGTCGCGACCGAACTCGCGCCGCCGGCCGGTGCTTGACGCGTGCGGAACCCGGGCCGGGGTGAAGTGGATGGCGATGAGGAGGTTGGGGACCCAGCACAGCCAGGCGATCGCCACGTAGGCCGTGGTGAAGTCGAGGGTGATGAGCTCGGCCGAGGCCAGCCCGCCGTACACGAGGAGCATGAGGCGCAGCGTGACGGCGGAGAAGGTGAGGGCGAAGCTGCGGATCATCCAGCGGCGGTGGTCGGCCACGCGGCCGGTGAGGATCATGCGGAGACCGATGGCACCGGTCACCAGCCAGCTGACGGCCAGGCCGGCGAAGCCCAGGCCGGCGATGGGGCCGCCGTGGGCGGTGGGGGCCAGGAGGAGGCCGCCGATTCCGCCGGCCAGGCAGCCCAGGAGGTAGAGGACTCCGATCGCGCGGTGGAGGCGGGGCAGGCGGCGCCGTATCGCTCCCACGAACTGCAGGGGTCCGATCGCAAGGGCGACGATCGCACCGGAGATGTGCAGTCCGAGGGCGAGGACACGTTCGACGTAGATCTCGCGTTGCTGCTCGAAGTACACCGCCGGGTCGAAGGTCAGATATTTGGCGGCGACGGAGACGATGAACAGGGATAGCACAGTCATGAGGGCCCAACCGGCCCAGCTGATCCGCATGTGCACAGCATGATCCGGGCGCGATCGGCCGGGCATCGGGTGCGCCCCTGAGTACTGCCCTGGGGTCACCCCTGCCTCATCTCAGGGGGCGGTTGGAGGAGGGCGCCCAGCATGGTCGAGCATGGAAGCATGTCGCTAGAGGCCGATTTCTTCGAGAGCTTCAGAGGTCGCCTGGAGGCGATCGCCTACCGGCTGCTGGGGTCGGCCAGTGACGCCGAGGACGTGGTGCAGGACACCTTCCTGCGGTGGCACGCGGCGGACCGGGAGCTGATCGAGACGCCCGAAGCCTGGCTCACGAAGGTGCTCACCAACCTCTGCCTCAGCCAGCTCGGCTCGGCGCGGGTCCGGCGGGAGACCTATGTGGGGCAGTGGCTGCCGGAGCCGGTTCTGGCCGGGGACCGCATGCTCGGCCCGGCCGACACCGCTGAGCAGCGGGAGTCGGTGTCCATGGCGATGCTCACCCTCATGGAACGGCTCTCGCCCAACGAGCGCGTGGTGTACGTGCTGCGCGAGGCGTTCGGCTACCCCCATCGCGAGATCGCGGAGATCCTCGACCTGACCGAGGTGAACTGCCAGCAGATCTACCGGCGGGCCAGGCAGCACCTGGCCGCCGGGCGCTCCCGGGGCGAGGTCGACGCCGGGGTGGCGGAGAAGATCGTCCGAGGATTTCTGGCCGCGGCGCTCAGCGGCGACACCGAGCCGCTGGTCCGGCTGCTCACCGATGACGCGGTCAGCGTGGCCGACGGCGGTGGCCGGGTTCCGGCCCGCAGGGGCCCGATCGTCGGCGCGCCGGGTATCGCGCGGTACCTGGAGCACGTGTTCCGGCCGACCGACGCCAAGCGGGCCATGCTCGACGGCGACAATCTCACCTTCCACGCCGCCGTCGTCAACGGCGGTCCCGCCCTACTGGTCCAGGCCGGTGAGCGGGTCTTCGGCGTCTTCTGCCTCGACGTGGGTCCCGGCGGGGTCGCGGCGATCCACCTTCAGGTCAACCCCGGCAAGCTTGAGCGCATCACCCGGCAGTGGGCGGCCGCCGGGCCGCGGCAGCCCATCATGAGCGGGTGGTGAGTCACGTCACGTTCCTTCACTGTCAGGAATCGTGCGGCTGTCCGGTTCAGGAGGTGAACGCAGCCGACAGCGAAGGAACGGGAAGACATCATGAGCAAGGTTTGGTTCGTCACCGGGTCGTCGCGCGGGCTTGGCCGTAACTTCGCCGAGGCGGCCCTCTCGCGCGGTGACCGGGTGGCGGCTACCGCCCGGAACGCCGGAAGCCTTGATGGGCTGGTCGCCGCCTATGGCGACGCGGTGCTTCCGCTGGAGCTGGACGTGACCGACAAGGCCGCGGTCTTCGAGAGCGTGAAGCTGGCCAAGGAGCACTTCGGGCGGCTCGACGTCGTGGTGAACAATGCCGGATACGCCCAGATCGGCGCGATCGAGGAGCTGACCGAGCGGGAACTGCGCGACCAGTTCGAGACGAACCTGTTCGGGGCGGTCTGGGTTCTCCAGGCGGCGCTGCCCCACCTGCGCGAGCAGGGTTCGGGGCACATCGTCCAGCTGTCCTCGGTGGCCGGGCTCGTCGCCATGCCGCTCGGAGGCGCCTACCAGGCCTCCAAGTGGGCTCTCGAAGCGCTCAACGAGACCCTGGCCCGTGAGGTCGCGGGATTCGGGATCAAGGTGACCGTGATCGAGCCCGCCGGGTTCGCCACCAGGGAGGGGAAGAATCCCGATCCGCTGGACAACGGGTTCATGGCGGAGCTCAACCCGGCCTATGACGCTCTGCGGCAGAGCCTGGCCGGGGTGATGAAGGACCAGCCCGCCGGGGATCCGGCCGCCGCCGCTCAGACGCTGCTCACGATCGTCGACTCGGACAATCCGCCCCTGCGGGTGCTCTTCGGGCAGGGCTTCTATCCGATGATCCAGCAGGTCTATGCCGACCGGCTCAAGACCTGGGCCGACGGGCAGGACCTTTCGGCGGCGTCCCACGGCTGACTACTCCCGCCGGCGTAGTCGGGCCCGCCACTGGTGCCGGGGCGGTAGCGGCAATTGACTTCACGGGTACGACGCCCCTGAACTGCGGCTCGACCACGATTGCGGGCATGACGATATCGGTCCGCACACGCACGGGGTCCACGCTGGCGACAGTGGCGGTCGTGCAGTTCATGGTGTCGCTGGACCTGTCGGTGGTCAACGTCGGACTCCCGCAGATCGCGGCCGGCCTCGGCTTCAGCGCGGTGGGACTGACCTGGGTGATCCACGCCTACGCGCTCACCTTCGGCGGGCTGCTCCTGCTCGGTGGCAAGGCGGCCGACCGGTATGGCCGCAAACAGGTCCTTCTGCTGGGGCTCGGCCTGTTCGGCCTCGCCTCGCTCATCGGCGGCTTCGCCCAGGAACCCGCCCATCTGATCGCCGCCCGAGCCGCCCAGGGCATCGGAGCCGCCGCGCTGGCTCCGGCCGCGTTGTCGCTGCTGGCCACGACGTTTCCGGGGGGCAGGGAGCGGGTGCGTGCCTTCGGCATATGGAGCGCCACCAACGCCGCGGGCGGCGCGCTCGGCGTGCTGATCGGAGGTCTGCTCACCGAGTACGCGAGCTGGCGCTGGGTGATGTTCGTGAACGTGCCGATGGCCGCAGGCGCGCTGGCCCTGGCCTGGAGAGGTGTCGCCGCGGGCCCGGCGCCGGTTCGCGGCGGCCGTCCGGACGTGCTCGGAGCCGTCCTGGCCACGGCGGGCGTGACCCTGCTGGTGTTCGGCGTCGTGCGTACCGAACACCATGCGTGGACCTCGCCGATCACCGTGACGACGCTCGCGGTCGCGATCGCGCTGCTGGTCGCGTTCGTGCGGGTCGAGCTGACCACCCGGCGCGAGCCGCTGATCCGGCTCGGCCTGCTCGCCAACCGGTCGGTACTCGGCGCGAACCTGTTCAGCATGCTGGTCGGCGGAGCCATGGCCGCGTCCTTCTACTTCGCCTCCCTCTACCTCCAGCGTGTGCTCGGGACGGGGCCGGCGCTGACCGGACTCATGTTCCTGCCGATGGCGCTCGCGGTGGTCGCCGGGTCCGTGCTCGCGGTCAAGCTCGGCTACCGGGCCGCGCCGCGCACACTGCTGATCGCCGGCGGGCTGCTGACCGGGGCCGGATTCATCTGGTTCGGGATGATCAGCCCGGACGGTACCTTCCTCACCCACGTCCTGGCGCCGTCGGTCGTGATCGGCGTCGGGTTCGGGCTCTGCCTCGGGCCGATCGTCTCCACGGCCACCACCGGCGTCGCGGCCCACGAGAGCGGCACCGCCTCGGGCCTGCTCAACAGCTCACGCCAGCTCGGCGCCTCGCTCGGGCTGGCCGCCCTCGGCACCGTGGCACACCACCGCACCGGCCAGGTCCTCACGCCGCAGACCCTCACCGACGGCTACGCGCTCAGCCTGACCGTCTGCGCCGCGCTCCTGACCGTCGCCGCCCTCATCGCCCTCACCGTCCTGCGCAGGAAGGTCGTCCCGGCATGACCATCACCCCGATCGATCTGTTCGCCTCCCCCCTCCATCTCCACCAGGACGGCCAGGTCAAGGCCGGAACCCCCGGCCAGGACGGCTGGCGGCTGACCGCCTTCCACGCGAAGACCGGCGCCGACGTCCACGCCGACCACTGGGAGATCCACCCCGAGGCCGACGAGCTCGTGTCCTGTCTCATCGGGAAGATCCGCCTCTACCTGCGTCCGGAACGGCCCGGCCGGCCGGAGGAGGAGATCAGGCTGATCGCCGGAACCGCGGCCGTCGTCCCGCGCGGGCGCTGGCACCGCATCGAGCTCGACATCCCCAGCAACATCATGGCCGTCACCCTGCCGCGCGGCAGCCGCATGGAGAAGCGATGAACGTCACCGAGTCACCGGGCATGGCGCGGTTGCTGCGCCCCCATGCCCTGAGTTTCGCCGCCGTGGTCGCCCTTCAGGTGATCGGCGCCGTCGCGGGGCTCGCACCGCTGCTCGCGGTCGTCGAGCTGGGCCGCACGCTGCTGTCGCCCGGCCCGCCCGACCACGGCCACGTCTGGACCGTCGTGATCGCGGGAGCGGCCGGGTTGTTCGCCCGGCTGCTGTTCACGGCCGCGTCGTCCGGGATCGGGCACCTGGTCGACGGCCAGGTGCAGCTGATGTTCCGCAGGCAGCTCGCGGCGCGGCTGGGACGGGTGCCGATCGGCTGGTTCTCCCGGCGCCACAGCGGCGAGCTGGCCAAGGTGGTCGGCGACGACGTGAGCGCCGTGCACCCGTTCATCGCCCACACGCCGGGCGAGCTCGTCTCCGCGTTCGTGGTGCCGCTCGTGTCGCTCGTCTACCTGTTCACCGTCGACTGGCGGCTCACGCTGATCACGCTCATCCCGGTCGTGCTGGCCCTGGCGCTGGTGCCCTTGATGATGACCCCGGCCAGGCTGCGCGAGCAGAAGGCGTTCGACGCGGCCATGGGACGGATCACGAGCTCGGTCGTCGAGTTCGTGCAGGGGATCTCGGTGGTGAAGGCGTTCGGCGGATCCGGGCGGGCCCACCGCAGGTTCGTGACGGCGGTGGACGAGTTCGTCGGCATCTTCTCCCGGCTGATCTACGGCATCTCCGGGATCGGCGCGGGCATGCAGGTGGCGTTGTCGCCGCCGTTCGTGCTGCTGGTGGTGCTGGTCGGCGGCACGGTCCTGATCACGTCCGGGGGTCTCGCCCCCGCCGACCTGCTGCCGTTCCTGCTGCTCGGGCTGGGGCTGACCGCACCGGTGGCGGCTCTCGGCCACGGCTTCGACGAGATGCAGGCGGCCGGGCGCGCGGTCGGGCGGATCAAGGACGTGCTCGCGGTGCCGTCCCTGCGCGAGCCCGCCCACCCGGTCGCGCCGCGGGGGCACCGGGTGGAGCTGCGCGGCGTCCGGTTCGGCTACGACGACGATCACGAGGTGCTGCGCGGGATCGACCTGGTCCTGGAGCCGGGCACGGTCACCGCCGTCGTCGGCCCGTCGGGCGGCGGCAAGTCCACGCTGGTCCAGCTGCTGCCGCGGTTCTTCGACCCGAGCCACGGGTCGGTCCTGCTGGGCGGCGTCGATCTGCGCGAGCTCGGCAGCCGGGAGCTCTACCGGTCGGTCTCCTTCGTCTTCCAGGACGTGCGCCTGCTGCGCGCCTCGGTCGCGGACAACATCGCGCTGGCCGTACCGCACGCCGACCTCGACGACGTGGTACGCGCCGCGCGCATGGCCAACATCCACGAGCGTGTGCTCGAACTGCCACGGGGCTACGACACCGTGATCGGCGAGGACGTGAGGTTGTCGGGCGGCGAGGCACAGCGGATCTCGCTGGCCCGCGCGCTGCTCGCCGACGCGCCCGTCCTCGTGCTCGACGAGGCGACCTCCTTCGCCGACCCGCACACCGAACAGGCGGTACGCCAGGCCCTGGCCCGGCTGGCGGGTGAGCGCACGATCCTGGTCATCGCCCATCGCCTGGAGACGGTCGCCGACGCCGACACCGTCGTCCTGCTGGAGGACGGCGAGATCGTCGAGCGCGGCGGGCCCGCCGAGTTGCTGGCGCGAGGCGGCAGGTTCGCCGCGTTCTGGCAGTCCCACCGATCACCGCAGGGAGACGAACTCTGATGATCCGCATGCTGCTTCGTGTGCTGGGCGACGAGTACGCCCGGCCGTTGCGCCGCACCGTGGCCCTGATGACCGCGACCGCGGTGGCCGAGGGGTTGTCCTACGCGCTGCTGTTCCCGGTGCTGCGGGCGCTGTTCGGGGGCACGCCGGGGGAGGCCGTGCCCTGGCTGGTCGCGTTCGGGGTCGCGGTCGCGCTCTACGCCGGGCTGCGCTACTTCAGTGATCTGTCCGGATTCCGGATGGGGATCTCGCTGTTGCGCGGCATGTACCACCGGCTCGGCGGGCATCTGGCCCGGCTACCCATCGGCTGGTACGACGCCCGGCGCGTCGGGCAGGTGTCGGTCCTGGCCGGTGAGGGCGTGCTGCAGGCGATGAGCGTGATCGCGCACCTGCTGTCGCCGTTCATCGCGGCCGGGGTGACTCCGCTGACGATCGTGGCCGTGATGCTCGCCTTCAACTGGCAGCTGGGGCTGGCCGCGCTGGTCGCCGTGCCGGTCGTGGCGGCGATCCAGGCCTGGTCGGGACGCTCGATGGCCGCCGCCGACGCGCGGACCGCGGAGCGCGGACACGAGGCGACCGGGCGGGTCATCGAATATTTGCAGGCCCAGCCGGTGCTGCGCGCCGGTGGCCGGACCCACGAGCGGTTCCGGCTGCTCGACGACTCGCTGAGCGAACTCCAGCGGGCCTCCCGCCGTACCGTGCTGTCGGCGCTGTCCGGCGTGGTGGCCACGACGATCACCGTGCAGGCGGTGTTCACCGCGCTGCTGGTCCTGGGCGCCTACCTCGCGCTCGGCGGGGGCGTCGGAGTGGCGGAGATGCTGGCGATCCTGGTGCTGGCCGCCCGCAGCGCCGACCCGCTGCTGTCGCTGTCGGACATCGGCGGCAAGGTACGCGGCGCGCGGGCCGAGCTGGCCAGGCTCGACGCGGTGCTGCGTACCGAACCGCTGCCGGAACCCCGCGACCCGGTCCTGCCGCGCGGCCACGACCTGGAGTTCGAGGCCGTCACCTTCCGGCACGGCGAGCGCACGGTGCTCGACGAGGTGTCGCTGTCCGTGCCGCAGGGACAGCGGCTGGCCGTGGTCGGGCCGTCCGGCTCGGGCAAGAGCACGCTGCTGCAACTGCTCGCGCGCTTCTACGACGTGGACGCGGGCACCGTCCGGGTGGGCGGCGTGGACGTGCGCGCGATGAGCTCAGAGGCGCTGATGGAGCGGATCTCCATCGTCTTCCAGGACGTCTACCTCTTCGACGGCACGATCGAGGAGAACGTACGGCTCGGACGCCCCGGCGCCGACGACGCCGACGTACGGGCCGCCGCCACCGCCGCCCGGCTGGACGAGGTGATCGAGCGGCTGCCCGGCGGCTGGGCGACGAACGTCGGCGAGGGCGGCGCGCTGCTGTCGGGCGGCGAGCGCCAGCGTGTCTCGATCGCGCGGGCACTGCTGAAGGACGCGCCCATCGTGCTGCTGGACGAGGTCACCTCCGCCCTGGACCCGGTGAACGAGGCGGCCGTCCACGAGGGGATCGAACATCTGATGGCCGGCCGTACCGTGGTGATGGTGGCGCATCGGATGCGGACCGTCCGCCGCGCCGACCGCATCGTCTTCCTCGACGACGGCGGGATCGTGGAGGAGGGCGGCCACGACGAGCTGCTGCGCCGCGGCGGCCGCTACGCCGGCTTCTGGAACGTCTCGCTGAACAGCTCCTGAGTCAGGCGCGGTCCTGGGTCGCGAGCCGGGCCAGCACCGAGGGTTCGATCCTGGCGACGGTCTCCAGCAGCAGGCCCGGCCGGACCCTGGCCGAGGCCCAGGCGATCAGCCGGCGGGCCCGTGAAGGGTCCGCCCGCGCGATGGCCCAGAGCCCCTCGACGGCCGTCTCCAGGTCGGGGATGTCGCGGATGATCTCCTCGGCCTCGTCGAGCAGGCCCGCGGCGGCCAAGCCCTTCACCGTCTCGGTGAGGGCGCGGGTCTGGACCTCGGGCACCGGGATCGTGCGGGCGGTGTTCCTGGCCTCTGGCAGCCGGTCGGCCTCGATGAGCGCGGTCGTGAGCGCGGCGAGCGCCTGGCTCTGGGCGTAGGGGTCGTCGACGGAACGGGCGGCGGACTCGGCCCGGGACCACTGGCCGGCGCTGCCGAGGACGGAGACGAGCCGGGCCAGCGCCCTCGTCTGCGCGTCCAGGTCGACGATGGATCCGACGGCGCTCTCGGCGTCCGCGGCCACCGCGGCCGCCCGCTCGCCGTCCTCGCCCCCGGCCAGCTTCGCGAGCAGCGAGATCAGGACGCCGGCCCGTACCCGGGGATCGGTGATGTCCTCGGCGAGCGACCGGGCCCTGTCGAGCGCGCCCGCCGCGAGGAGGTCCGCGGTCAGCCGCGCGAACGCGTGGTGACGTACCTCAGGCAGGGGTACGGCGACCGCCGCCTCCACAGCCAGGTCCAGGTGACCGACCGCGGCCAGCTGATCGGCCAGGCCGACCAGGGCATGGGAGCGCTCCTGGGATTCCGGCACCCCGCGGGCGACCGACATCGCCTGGCCGGCCACCAGACCGATCCGCTCGTTCTGGCCCGATGCGGCGAGGGCGGCGATCAGTTCCAGGTGGGTCTGCATCTCGATGCCGGGATGGGTGATGGAGCGGGCGACGGCCTCCACGCCGTGCGCCACCTCCCGCGCGTGGTCCTGGTGTCCCGCCTTGGTCAGCGCCGCCAGCAGGTTCATGCGGGCGCCGACCTGGGCGTGCGGGTCGCCGATGGATTCGGCCTCGGTGTCGGCCTGACGGGCCAGGCGCCGGGCGTGCTCGCTGTCGCCGCTCGCCTGGGTCGCTATGACCAGGACCGCCAGCGTGTTCACCCGGTCGCCCGGCGCGGACATGCGCCGCACCATGCCTTCGGCCTCCGCCAGCTCACCCGCCATGGCCAGGGCCATCGCCTGCCGGGATCGGGCGAGCGAGCGCGTCTCCTCATGGGTGATGCGATGGACGAAGGCGGCGGCCTCCCAGAACTTCCCCGCCTTCGACAGGCCGCCCGCCATGGCGAGGAACGCCTTGTTCCGCGCGTCCGCCGCGGGCTCGCCCTCCTCCGGCCGGATCATGGTCAGCATCGCTTCTGCCGGCCTGAACAACCCCGCTTCGGCCAGCGCGGACACCAGGGCGCCCAGCTGGTCACCGTTCTGCGCCTTCGCCCTGGCCCTGTCGGCCAGGGCGCTCGCGCGGCCGCCCAGGCCCACCTTGGCGTAGATCTTGATCAGCTCTGCCAGCGTCTCGGGGAACTCGTCCGCGAAGCGCCGCTCCGCATCCGCCTCCGCGCCCTCCAGCAGCTCACCGGCCGCCTTCGGCTCGTCCGCCGCGGCCAGCGCGCGGGCCAGGGCGACGAACGCGGGGGCCATGCCCTCCTCGCCGCGGACGGTGCGGGCCAAAGCCGTGGCCTTCGCCGCCGTCCGCTGGGCCGCGTCGTGCCGGCCCGCGGCGACGAGCGCCCTGATCAGGTCCGCGTACGCCAGGATGCGCGGGTCCGGCGCGCCGATGGATTCCGCCGTCCGCTCGGCGTCGTCGAGGCGGCCCGTCGCGATCCGCGCGTCGACCAGCCGGGCGTGCGTGGACCACCGCGAGGCGGCCGCCTGCGCGCCGATGCGCTCCTCGACGTCCCGGGCCACGTCGAGTGCCTGGTCGTGGTAGCTCGCTCTGGTCAGGTGCTCCGACAGGGAGATCAGGTACTTGATCTGGCTGTCGGCGTTCGTGAGGGCCTCCGCCGCGCTTCTCGCGTGCTCGGCGGCGAGCAGGGCGTGCTCGTGCCGTTTCGTGGCCGCCAGCACCTTCATCAGCCCGACCAGCGCGCGCGTCTGGCGTTCCGGGTTGGTGATGCCGCGCGCCAGAGCCTCCCCGCGGGTCGGGTTGCCGAGTTCGGCCCACACCGCGGGCAACTGGCTGGGGATGTACGCGTTGCGGCCGGCCAGCCGTTCCCGGATGCGCGCCAGCGTCAGCACCGCGTACAGGTCGGGTTCCGGCTGGGCGCGGATGACCGCCTGGCAGGTGAGAACCTCGGCCAGGGCCGTGGCGTCGCCGCCGCTGATGTCGAGCATGCGGTCGAGCCTGGTCTGGTCGGTGGCGTGGGCCACCATGCGCGGCAGGTCCGACGCTTCCTGAAGCAGCCGGTGGTATCCGCGCAGCAGGTACTCGGGGGTGCCGGCCGGCCAGCCGCGCTCGCGGTAGCCGTCGGCCCACGCGTGCAGATCCCTGCGGTGCCCGTCCAGCGCGGCCTCGCCCAGCGTGGCCGCCGCCGTCTTCTGCAACTCCTCGTGGGCCAGGACGAAGACCTTGGCGCCGTCTCTGGGCTGCCAATGGCTGTCGCGGCTGCTGAAGGTACGGCCGGACACCGCGCGCAGCCGTTTGTCCACCGAGCTGACCGTCATACCGGTGAGCTCGGCGAGATCCCGGCTGCTCAGGCCGCCACCGGCGGCGACCAGCAGACCCAGCAGGCGGTGCGCGGCGGTGTCGCCGGACAGCAGCACGTCCAGTTCGCGCTCGGCGTCGTCCCTGACGATCTGGGCCTCGGCCGACGGGCTCAGCGCCCGGATGACGCCGCGGTCGCGCAGCGGGTGGTGGGCGGGAACGTTCGCCGGCACCGGCGGATCGGGCCGCCCGGCCACGATGATCCGCATGCCGTACGGCGGCGCGGCGGGCAGGAGGGCGGCGATGCTCTGCGCGCCCGATCCGCTCGCTCCTCGATCCTCGTCCAGCCCATCCACCAGCAGGACCAGACGCTCGCCCGCCTGCCGGCAGGCCAGCGCCGCGTCCTTCAGCAGGCGGGCGAACCACGCGGTCCGCGTGCTCTCCAGCAGCAGTGCCGGCATGGGCTGGTGCAGCAGTTCGGCGAGCTGTTCCATGACCACGTCCAGGAACGCCTGCCAGTCGCTCTGGCCCGCGTAACGCGCGGTGACGAAGAACGAGACGACGCGGACACCCGGCGGCGGATGGAGCACGAACGTCGCCATCAGCGCGGACTTCCCCGCCCAGGGCGGCCCCTGCCACCACGCGTACGCGGCCTTGTGCTCACCCGTGCAGAAGGCGGCCAGCTCGGCCAGCTCGTACTCCCGGTCCACGAGATCCCACGGGAAGATCTGCTCGACCTGCTCCCGGTACGCCGACTGCGCGACCGGGGCCGCGCCCGCCAGGTAGACGTCGCCGTAGTGGCCGCCGGTGTTGACGTAGCTCTGGTCGCCGGCCGTGGCGGCGCCGGTCCGCCTGATGTCGTTCCTCGACCACCGCGCCATCAGCCGAGCCTGACGCCGGTGTTGGCGTCACCGCCGTCGGCGTCGCCGGTCTTGTCCACGCGAACCGGCCCGGCCTGGGTGCGACCGGTCAGACCCGTGTTGGCGGAACCGCCGTTCCCGGCCGTGGCCCTGCCCGTGCGGGAGACCCGTACCCCGGTCCCGGCGGGCAGCGCGGCCCACACCGCGACTCCGACGGCGGCCACGCCCGCGAGCGCGGACAACAGCGAGGCGAGCCGGTTCGCGGTGTCCCATCCCAGGACGGCGAACAGGATCGCCAGAACGGCCACCAGCACGGCCGTTCCCACGAGCACCCAGCGCCGGGTCGTCATACCGGAATTGTCCACGGAGGCGAGCCACGATCCCATGGGATCGGGCACATTGACGTTGCTCCGTGACCGCCTATGCTCCCGGCGACGT
Source organism: Nonomuraea sp. NPDC050547 (assembly GCF_044457345.1). Lineage (NCBI taxonomy): Bacteria > Bacillati > Actinomycetota > Actinomycetes > Streptosporangiales > Streptosporangiaceae > Nonomuraea > Nonomuraea sp. NPDC050547. The sequence continues at coordinate 226,420 of NZ_JBITGW010000012.1, read as the reverse complement.
TCGAACGACCCATGGCGGCCGATGGGGGGCTGCCCGGGGCTCGGCTGGTGATCGCTTAGTTGGGGGCCGGGACGTAGGAGAGGTTCAGGACGCCGCTGTCGAAGGTCACGGAGTTGGTGAGCTTCAGCGGGTGGGTCGGGGTGTCCTCGAACAACCGCCGGCCATGGCCGACGACGATGGGGTGGACGAGCAGGTTCAGCTGGTCCAGGAGCCCTTGGGCCAGGAGCCAGCGGACCGTCGTCGCGGAGCCGGACATCTGGATGTCGCCCTCGGTCTGCTCCTTGAGGTCGCGGATCTTGGCGGCGACGTCGCCGGAGATGATCGTGGTGTTGTTCCAGTCGGCCTTTTCGAGGCTGTTGGACACGACCCACTTGCGGCTCTCGTTGAGGGACCTGCCGGCCTCCGGGTCGGCCTCGGCGGTCGGCCAGTAGGAGGACCACTCGTCGTACAGCGTGCGGCCCATGAGGAAGCCGGCGGCGCTGCCCATGCCCTCCATGATCACGGCGCCCATCTCATCGCTCCAGTACGGGAAGTGCCACTTGTCGGGCGACTCGACGACGCCGTCCAGGGAGATGAAGAAACTGGAGATGATCTTCGCCATCGCGGTGCTCCTTAGGTCGTTCGATACGAGTGGGAGGGTAGGCCGGAACGGCCGGTCAGGTCTTGTACAGAAGCGACAGCGGTTCCGGCTGCGGCGGGCCGGCCAGTTGCGTGGCGGTCCGGCCGATGAACCGGGTCAGCGAGCGGGCCAGGTGGGGCTGGTCGAAGTAGCCGAGCCGGTGGACCACCTCCTGGGCCGGGCGGCCGTCCCGCAGAAGGATCGCCGCGTGCCTCGCCCGGTCGATCTGGCGTACGGCCCCGCGGGTGAGGCCGGTGGCCGCCAGGAACCGTCGTTGGAGCGTGCGGTCCGAGACCTCCGGGCGGGTGCCGTCGAGCGCGGCGGCGACGATCGGGTCGCGGGCCAGGACGTCCTCGCGGACGAGCCGCCGGACGAACGCCTCGGCGTCGTCGTAGCCGGGCAGGCGCCAGGTCGAGCCCTTCAGCCAGAACGAGCTGCCGGTGGTGCCGGGGATCGTCGCGGAGTTGTCGACGAGCCGGTCGATGGGCAGGTGGGGCATCGCGGTGCCGAGGGAGAAGGTGATGCCGAAGAACGTCGCGTCCTCGGGGACGGGCGCGGCGCGCGCCCGCGTCTCGGGCCCCTGTACGGCGGCGCAGACCTGGCCCCGGTGCTCCCAGAAGACGAGGTCCCAGCGGGCCGCCGCGATGGACATCATCTGGGCGATGTCGGAGCTCCGGCTGCGCCATACCCGATCGATGTAGGGCGAGTCGGAGGCCCGGCTTTCCACGTGCAAGCCCATAGCTGTCCCTCCTGGCCGCCGAGCAGGCATTCTGGCACGTGCGGAGCGTCCGGCAAAGGCGGTATCTGGCTAATGTGTGTCCTGCGATGAACGGTACGGAACGGGTGGTGGGCGGGTACACGCTGCGGCGGTTGCTCGGGCGGGGCGGCATGGGCGAGGTCTACCTGGCCACCGGGCCCACGGGCGGCATGGCGGCGGTGAAGGTGATCCATCCGCAGCTGGCCAGGGAAGCGGCGTTCCGGCGGCGGTTCGAGCGGGAGGTCGCCGCGGCGCGCAGGGTCGCCCGGTTCTGCACCGCCCCGGTCATCGACGCGGGGCTGGACGGGGAGACGGCCTACCTGGTCACCGAGTACGTGAAAGGCCCCGATCTGGCCGCCGCCGTACGCGACCAGGGGGCGTTCGGCGGCTCGAACCTGGAGGCGCTCGCGGTCGGCATCGCGACGGCCCTGGGCGCGATCCACGGGGCCGGAGTCGTGCACCGCGACCTCAAGCCGTCCAACGTGCTGCTGTCGCCGCTCGGGCCCAGGGTGATCGACTTCGGCATCGCCCAGCTCGTGGACGCGCAGAGCCTGGTCAGCCAGGCCGTTCTGGGGACGCCCGCGTTCATGGCGCCCGAGCAGGTACGGGCCGAGCCGGTGACGCCCGCCGCCGACGTCTACGCGTGGGGCGGCGTGATCGCCTTCGCCGGGACGGGGCGGCTGCCGTTCGGCGGCGGGGTGCCGCACGAGGTGCTGTACCGGATCGTCAACGAGGGGCCGAACCTCGACGGGCTCGACGAGCGCATGCGCGGGCTCGTGGAGTGGGCGCTGGCCAAGGACCCCACCGCGCGGCCCACGGCCCAGCAGCTGCTGGACGCGCTGGTCGGGACGCGGAGCTCGGCTCCGGCCGAGGCCAGCCAGGTGGTGGAGCGCACATGGACGGTTCGGGAGCCGCCGGCCCGTCGCGGGCGGTGGAAGTGGTGGCTGGCCGGTGGGCTGGCGGTGCTGGTCGCGGGTGGGGCGGCGGTGGCCGTACCGGCTGTGCTGGGGGAGAAGTGGCCCTATCAGGCGGGCTTCGGTGAGGCCTGGGAGGTGGGGGCGTCGCAGGGCGGCGAGGCGCGCGTGGACGGCGCGGCGTACGTGCTGACGGCCAGGCCGGGGTGGCGGCTGTGGAAGTCGGCGCCCAGGGAGGAGCCCGAGCGAGGTGTGACGGTCAGCGCGCGGGCGAAGGTCGAGGAGGGCGCGGGCGAGTTCGGCGTGTGGTGCCACGGGACGGAGCGGGCGGGCGACCGCTACGAGTTCTCGGTGAGCGCGGCGGGGCAGGCCACGATCGTCAAGCGCCGCGCGGGAGCCGAACCCGCCATCCTGTACGGCCCCGCCCGCGTCAGGACCACCGCCGAGACCCGTGTCACTGCCCGGTGCACCCGGGAGAGCGGCAAGGCCGCCCTGGGCATGTGGGTCAACGACCGCAAGGTCGGCGAGGTGAGCGACACGAACCAGGCGTATCTGAACAGGGTGGCGGGCGTGCACGCGGCGCCGTCCGGTGAACGGGCGATGCGGGTGCGGTTCAGCGCGTTCACGCTGGAGCCGGTCGAGCCGTGAGCGACGCCGTGGCCTTCGGGGTGCTGGGGCCGCTCATGCTGCCGGACGGCGCGCCGCCGCCCGGTCCGGCCAAGCATCGTGCGCTGCTGGCCGCGTTGCTGCTGTCGCCCGGCCGGATGGTGCCGATCGAGCGGCTCATGGCGCTCGTGTGGGACGGCGAGCCGCCCGCGTCGGCCGAGTCGGTGCTGCGCGTGTACGTGAGCGCGTTGCGCAAGGTCGTCGACGGGATCCGGACGGTTCCCGGTGGGTATCTGCTGGCGGTCGAGCCGGAGCGGGTCGACTGGCACCGGTTCGAGCGGCTGGTGGAGCGGGGGCGGCGGGCCAGGGAGGCGGGGAGCCTGGCCCAGGCGGCCGATCACCTGCGGGCGGCGCTCGGGCTGTGGCGTGGGCCGGCGCTGGCGGATGTGGATTCCGGTCGGTTGCGGCGGGCGCATGCCGTACCGCTGGAGGAGCTTCGGTTGCGGGCGCTCGAAGAGCGCGTGGAGCTGGACCTGCTGCTGGGGCGCGGCGGTGAGGTGGTCGGCGAACTGCGGGCGCTGGTCGGCGCCTACCCGCTGCGTGAGCGGGCCTGGGCCCAGCTGATCACGGCGCTGCGGCTGGCGGGGCGGCGATCCGAGGCGCTGGAGGCCTATCAGGAGGCCCGGCGGGTGCTGGTGGACGAGCTCGGCCTGGAGCCGGGCGCGGAGGTGCGGCAGGCGCACGCGGACGTACTGGCCGGGCGGGAGCCGTCCGTGCGGGCGCCCAAGGAGACGCCACCCGACATCGCGGACTTCACGGGGCGGGCGGAGGTGCTGCGGTGGATCGGCGAGGCGGTGCCCGCGGCGGGTGGCGCGCCGGTTCACCTGGTGGTGCACGGGGCGCCGGGGTGCGGGAAGACCGCGGTCGCCGTGCACGCCGCGGCGTCGGCGGGCGGCGAGTTCACCGGCGGGGTGCTGTTCGCGACGTTGCGCGAGCGTGCGCCCGGGGCGGTGCTGGAGGATCTGCTGCGCTCGCTCGGGTGTCCCGAGGGCGCGGTTCCGGCCGCGCTGACCGAGCGGATCCGGCTTTATCGGAGTATGACGGCGTCGCGGCGGCTGCTCGTCGTGCTCGACGACGCCTCAGGCGAGTCCCAGGTACGCCCGCTGCTGCCCACGGGCGCCGGGAGCATGACGCTGGTCACGAGCCGCTCGTCCCTGTCGGGGCTGGAGGCGTCCCGTGCCTGGGAACTGGGCGTGCTCTCCCCGCAGGAGGCGCTCGACCTGCTCGCGGCCGTCGCCGGACGGCGGCGGGTCGCGGCGGAGCCGCAGGCGGCGGCCAGGATCGCGCTGCTGTGCGGGCACCTGCCGCTCGCCCTGCGCGTGGCCGGATCCCGCCTGGCCAGGAAGCCCGGCTGGACGCTTGAACACCTGGCCGGCCGCCTGGGCGACTCGCGGCGCCGCCTGGACGAGCTGAGCGCGGGCGACCTGGCGGTGCGGGGGAGTCTCGCGCTGGGGTACGACGGGCTGGCCGACCGGGAGCGTACGCTGTTTCGCCGTCTGGGCGCGCTGTCGGCGCCGGACTTCGCCCCATGGGTGTTCGGCGACCTGGAGCCGCTGGCCGAGGCGGGACTGCTGCGGTCGCGCGGCCTCGACGAGTCCGGCCAGGAGCGCTACGGCTGGCACGACCTCACCCGCCTCTACGCCGCCGAGCTCCTGGCCGCGGAGGGCCGCGAGGTGCTGGCCGGAGTGGCGGGGGAGATCCTCGACCGGGCCAGACGGGCCAGACGACTGCTGCTGCCCGCCGAGCCCGGTTCCGGCCGGACCGTCGCGCTGACCGAGGAGCAGGTTCTGGAGACCACGCTGCTGCGCGAGTCGGCGGGATGGCTGCGGTCGGAGCGAGGGTTTCTGTCCGCGTGCGTGACCGACTTCCATGCCGCCGGGCTGCACGAGGCCGCCTGGCGGCTGGCCTTCTACCTGGCGCCGTTCTACGAGCTGGGCGCCCACCACGACGACTGGCACCAGTCGACGGCCACCGGACTGGACGCGGCCAGGGCGGCCGGCCACCGGCAGGGCGAGGCTCTGCTGCTGCGCGGCCTGGCCGACCTGCACCGGATCGAGGGCGACCCGCAGGCCGCCGCGGCCGCGCTGCGTGCCGCCCAGCCGCTGGTCGAGGGTCTGGAACTGGCCCGGGTCACGCTCAGGCTCGGGCTGGTGACGGGTGACGAGCGCGCGTACGCCCGCTGTCTGGCCGTCTTCGAGCAGGCGGGCGACCAGCGCGGCAGGACGGACACGCTGCGCGCGCTCGGCGCGCTGAAGGGCGACCGGGGGCTGCTGGAGGAGAGCCTGGCCGGATACCTGGCGCTGGGCGATCCGCGCGGCGAGGCCGAGGCGCTGCTCGACCTGGCGAACCTGCACCTGTCGGCGCGCAGGCTCCCGGAGGCGCGCGCGTGCGCGGAGCGCCGCCTGCGGATCAACCGGCGGCTCGGCGACCGGCTGCCGGAGGCGGCCGGGCTCCTGGTCCTGGCGCGGATCTCGCGCGCCGAAGGCCGGCCGGATCCCCGGGCCGCGGCCGCCGCCCTGGAGATCTTCCGGACGTTCGGCGACCGCAAGGGCGCCGGGCAGGCCCTGCTCGCCATGGCCGAGGCACATCTCGACCTCGACGAGGTGGATGAGGCGGTTGAGGGGCTTGAGCGTGCCACGGGAGAGTTCGTCCTGCTCGGCGATCAGCGTGGCCTCACCGAGGCGGAGGGGCTGGCGCGGGAGGCGCGGCGGCGTCGCGGGCTGTACGGATCCTGAACGCCGCCCTCCTGGACGGCCGCCGACCCCGGCACCGACGCCCGGCCACCGCCGCCATTCAGGCCTTGAGCTCGCCCAGGGTGGCCGTCACGGTCTCGGTGGTGCCGTCCGGGCGGATCACCTCGACCTTGACCTGGTCGCCCGGCTTGAGCGTGGTGAGAATCTCCGACAAGTCGGACATGGTGGGCGTGGGCTTGCCGTTGATCGAGACGATCACGTCGCCGGTGTCGATGCCCGCCTTCGCCGCCGCGCCGCCGCGCTCCACCCCTGCCACCGCGACGCCCACGGGCTGCCCGTTCTCGCCCAGGACCGTACGGCCCCTGAGGCCGAGCGCCGCGCGGTGGCTGTTGGTGACCCTGCCGCTCTTGACGATCTGGCCGGCGATGTCGGCGGCGGTGTTGCTGGGGATGGCGAAGCCGATGCCGGGTGCGGCGCCGCCGCCGAGCTCCGGGTCGGTGGCGGCGAGCGTCGGGATGCCGATCACCTGGCCGTTCATGTCGACCAGCGCGCCGCCGCTGTTGCCGGGGTTGATCGCGGCCGAGGTCTGGATGGCTCCGGCGATCGTCGCGCCGGGCGAGCCCGGGTTCTGCGGCTCGCTGACCGTGCGGCCGAGCGCCGAGACGATGCCCTGGGTGACGCTGCCCGACAGGCCGAGCGGGTTGCCCATGGCCAGGACGAGCTGGCCCACGCGCAGCTTGGAGGAGTCGCCGAACGTGGCGGGCTTCAGCCCGTTGGGGTCCTCCACCTTGATCACCGCGAGGTCGCCGGCCGGGAACGACGAGACGAGCTTGGCCTTGCGCGGGGTGCCGCCGGTGGCCAGGGACACCTCCATCTCGGTGGCCTGGCCGACGACGTGGGCGTTGGTCACCACGTGGCCGGAGGAGTCGTACACGACGCCGGAGCCGAGCCCCACCTTGGTGGTGATCTGCACGATGGACGGCAGTACCTGGGTGATGACCTGCTCGTAGCCGGACTCCACTTGGGCGGCCTGAGGGGTGCCGCCGGTCGGGCTGCCGGACGGCGTGGCCGTACCCGTGCCCTGTGGTGTGGACGCGCCGCACCCGGCGGCTAGAACGACGGCGAGACCCGCCGCGATCAACCTCATACGTGAGTATCTTCCCAGGTCAGGCGGAAAGATACTCTCTTCTGACGTTGCTCCTGCTGAGCTTGCCGGTGGGGGTTCTGGGGAGAGATGTCCGGTACTCGATGAGCCGGGGATGCTTGAGCCGGGCCAGCCGGGGCTCGCAGTGGGCCAGGAGCGCGGCGGTCAGCTCCTCGCCCGGGGTCGCGCCGGGTACGGGCTGGACGAGCGCCACGACCTTGTGTCCCCATTCGGGGTCGGGCACGCCGATCACGGCCACGTCGGCCACCGCGGGATGTTCCAGGAGCGCCGCCTCGATCTCGGCCGGGTAGATGTTGACGCCGCCGGAGATGATCAGGTCGGTTCTGCGGTCGAGCAGGAAGAGGTAGCCGTCCTCGTCCACGTAGCCGATGTCGCCGGGCGTGTAGGCGCGCTCGCGCATGGCCGCGGCGGTCTTCCCGGGGTCGCCGTGATACTCGAAGCGGTTGATGCCGCCGATGTACACCAGGCCGGGCGCGCCGGGAGCGGCCTCGGCGCCGTCCTCGTCCACGATCGTGAACGACATCCCGTCCAGCGCGCGGCCGACCGTGCCGGGGCGCTCCTGCCACTCCCGCGAGGAGACCATCGTGGCGACCGCCGCCTCGGTGGAGCCGTAGTACTCCCACAGCACCGGGCCCAGCCAGTCGATCATCGCCTGCTTGGTCGCGGGCGGGCAGGGGGCCGCGCCGTGGTAGAGGTGGGTGAGCGAGGACAGATCGTATTTCTCCCGATCCGGTACGGCCAGCAGCCGGTGGAACATGGTCGGGACCATGAAGGCGTTCGTCACCCGGTGCTCCTGGATCAGCCGCAACGTGCCCTCGGCGTCGAAGCGATCCGGGGCCACGATCGCGTGGCCGTACTGCAGGGCCATCATGACCTGGCCGTAGGGGGCCGAGTGGTAGAGCTGCGAGCAGACCAGGTGCACGCCGTCCGCGGGCAGCCCGAAGTGCCGCCAGCTCTTGCGCATCAGGATCGGGTGGACGTCCTCGGGGGCGAGGTCGAGCAGCCGCCTGCGCACGCCCTTGGGGCGGCCGGTGGTGCCGGAGGTGTAGAGCATCATCGATCCGGCCCTGCGGTGCTCGGGCGGGGTGCCGGGCAGGGCGTCGAAGCGGTCGCCGATCGGGCCGCGGAAGACGGCCACGGCGCCGCAGTCGGCGATGATGTAGTCGATCTCCTCGTCCGTGTAGTGCCAGTTGACCGGCACGTGGTAGGCGCCGATCTGGTAGGTGGCCAGCATCATGGTCAGGGCGTCGAGGCCGTTGCGCAGGACGCTGACGACGGCGTCGCCCCGGTCCACGCCTTCGGCGCGAAGGCCGTGGGAGAAGCGGTTGGCGCGTTCGAGCAGGGCGCCGTAGGTGGTCTGACCCTCTCCCAGCAGGGCGGGACGGTCGGGGTCGGCGGCGGCGATCTCGTAAAAGCCCCTCATGTCAGGCGACACTACAGAATTTGATTCTGTCCCGGGAATGGTCTCAATCTCGTCTAGCCTCGACGTCATGGCGGACGTCGGCGACCAAGTGCCCTCTTACGATGCTCCGACCACCCCCTTCCAGCGGGTGGTCGTGCCCGCCGACGCCGAGCCCGACGACACCGTGCAGATGCCCAGGATCGTCCTGCCCGACGAGCCCGCACCTGATCCGGAACCAGAACCCGAGGTCGACGACACCACGACGGCCTACGTCCGGCGCCCCGTCATCAAGCCCGCGGCCAAGCCCGCGGAAAGGCCAACGGAGAAGCCTGCGGCGAGGCCCGTGGAGGAGCCCGCCGCGAGACCGGCGGAAAGGCTGGTCGAGAAGTCCAAGGCCGCGGTCGAGACGGTGACCGTGCCGCGCGTGTCGCCGCCGCGCATGCCGATGATCCCGCCCCCGCCCAAGCGGGGCGTCAGTGAGATCCCCTTCCGGGTCGTCTACATGGTCGGCGCCGTCATCGCCACGATCATCGCCGTCCTGCTCATCTTCGTCTTCTTCTCCGGCGACACCCCCGACGCGAACCCGGCCAGGGCCACCTCGACCGCCAGCCTGGCCGGGGCCTCCCCGTCCGAGCTCGCCCTCCCTCCGGCCCCGGAGGCCAAGGCCTTCCCCGCCTACAAGGGCAAGGCCGCGGTCGTGATCGGCCTGGTGGCCGACACCAAGACGGGCATCGTGTATCCCAGGCTCGGCACGCCGTGGCAGTCCAAGTCGTACGCGCCGTACACCGTGGCCCAGCGGATCGGCAAGGTGGCGCAGCCGTACACGATGATCGTCTCGGCGAAGTACCCGATCGAGGCCCCCAAGGCCAAGCCCAAGGAGGAGTCCGGCTACCGCGAGCTGGCGGTGCGGGCGGCGCGCTGGTCGCTGCGCACGCAGTTCCCGGCGGGCTCGACGCTGGCCTGGACGGGCTCGCAGCCGCTGGCCACGGGCAAGGGCTGGCTGCTCGGCTACCAGGTCACCTATGGGGCCAAGTCCTCGCAGGCGGTGGTGGCCGTGGTCGAGGTGGGCAAGACGAAGCCCGCGATGATGCTGGCGACCGTCGCCGACGGCCGCAAGGCGCAGTGGCGCGATCTGACGACACTTCTGAAAGGTGTCCGCCCGCTATAGACAGAAGCATCCTCTAGAATATGGTTCTGCCATGGCACGGGACGCGCTGGAGGATGAGTAATGGCGATCGGGTTGAGCGAGGAGCACGAGGCGCTCCGCGAGTCTGTCACCGGCTGGGCGGAGCGCAACATCCCCGCCGAGCTGCTGCGGTCCGGCACGGAAGCCGACGCCGGGGAACGCCCCGCGTTCTGGCCGGGGCTGGCCGAGCAGGGGCTGCTGGGCCTGCACCTGCCCGAGGAGTACGGCGGCTCCGGCTACGGGCTGCTGGAGGCCGCCGTCGCGGTCGAGGCGCTGGCCGAGCGGATGGCGCCGGGGCCGTACGTCCCGACGGTGCTGGCCGGCGCGGTCATCCACGCCTCCAAGCAGCACGCGCTGCTGTCCGGCCTGGCCGACGGCACGCTGACCGGCGCCGTCGCGCTCGGCTCCGCGCTGACGGGCGAGCGCGCCGCCGACGGCTCCCTCGTCGTCTCCGGAACGGCCGAGCCCGTCCTGGGCGGCGCGATGGCCGACATCCTGGTCCTGCCGGTGTCCACCGGCGAGGGCGAGGAATGGATCGCGCTCGACGCCTCCGCCGCCACCGTTACGGCCGTCGCGTCGCTGGACATCACGCGCTCGGTGGCCAAGGTGGAGGTGGCGGCGGCAGCCGTACCGGCTGAGCGGGTTCTGGACGGGGTCGAGGGGCCCGACGTGCTCAACCTCGCCGCCATCCTGCTGGGCGCCGAGGCCACGGGCCTGGCGTCGTGGTGCGTGCGGGCCGCCTCCGGCTACGCGAAGGTACGCGAGCAGTTCGGCCGGCCGATCGGCCAGTTCCAGGGCATCAAGCACAAGCTCTCGCGCATGCTGGTGGCGCTGGAGCAGGCCAGGGCCACCGTGTGGGACGCCACCCGCGCGGAGGGCCGCGAGCTGGAGTACGCCGCCGCGATCGCCGGCGTCATGGCCCCGGACGCCGCCGTCCAGTGCGCCAAGGACGCGATCCAGACCTTCGGCGGCATCGGCTACACCTTCGAGCACGACGCCCACCTGTACTACCGCCGGGCGCTCTCCTTGCGCGCGCTGCTCGGCCCGAGCGCCGAGTGGGCCGCCTCGGTCACCGCGCTGGCGCTGCAGGGCGTCACCCGCGAGATGGAGATCGACCTGCCCGAGGGCGCGGAGGAGATGCGCGCCGCGATCCGCGCCGAGATCGCCGAGCTGGCGAAGCTGGAGGGACAGGAGCAGAAGCGGGCGCTGGCCGGCCAGGGCTTCGTGATGTCCCACCTGCCCCGGCCGTGGGGCCGCGCCGCCAAGCCGCTGGAGCAGGTGCTCATCCAGCAGGAGCTCAAGGCCGCCAAGGTCAGGCTGCCGCAGATGATCATCGGTGCGTGGGTGGTGCCCTCCATCGCCACGTACGGCACGCCCGAGCAGCAGGAGCGCTTCCTGCCCAAGACGCTCAGCGGCGAGATGATCTGGTGCCAGCTGTTCTCCGAGCCCGGCGCAGGATCCGACCTGGCCAACGTGCAGATGAGGGCGGAGAAGGTGGAGGGCGGCTGGCGCCTGAACGGCCAGAAGATCTGGACCTCAGTCGCGCATGTGGCCGAATGGGGCATCTGCATCGCGCGTACCGACCCGTCCAAGCCCAAGCACGACGGCATCACCTACTTCCTCGTCGACATGAAGGGCGCGGGCGTCACGGTCCGGCCGCTGACGGAGATGACCGGCGAGAACCTGTTCAACGAGGTCTTCCTCGACGACGTCTTCGTCCCCGACGACCTGGTGGTCGGCGAGGTCGACAACGGCTGGCGGGTGGCCCGCAACACGCTGTCCAACGAGCGCGTCTCGCTGTCGTCCGGCTCGGGCGGGACCGGCTCGTCCGTGTCCGACCTGCTGGGCCTGACCTCCCGCCTGGGCCGCGACCTCACCCCGGTGGAGGCCGTGGAGCTCGCCGGTGTCATCTGCGAGGGGCACTCGATCAACGCGCTCTCCCTGCGGGTCACGCTCAAGCAACTGGCCGGAGGCGAACCCGGCGCCGACGCGTCGGTGCGCAAGCTGCTGTCCACCTCTCACGCGCAGCACGTCTCGGAGACCGCGGTCGGCCTGCTCGGCGCCCAGGCCGTGATCGCCGCCGACATGAAGCTCGGCGACGCCGGCTACTGGAACCGCGCCGTGCTGGCGACCAGGGCCATGACCATCTACGGCGGCACCACCGAGGTGCAGCTGAACATCATCGGCGAGCGCATGCTCGGCCTCCCCCGGGACCCCGAGCCGGGCCGCTAGACAGAGATCGGGTACGGCCCGGCCGGGCCGTACCCGGAGCGGTCAGCGGCGCGCCTCGTAGCTGTCCACCGCGCGGCCGAGCCGCGCGAGCTTCTCCGTGTAGGTCACGGGGAAGAGGCCGGGCTCGGCGGGCGGACGGCCCGCGTCCACGTACTGGGTGCCGAGGTTGGTCAGGGCGACGACGATGTAGTGCCTGCCGTCCTTGCCGGGCAGCGACCTGACGATGCCGGCGTCGGCGCCGGAGTTGCCGACCCAGCCGGTCTTGTGGAGGTAGGTCACCTCCGCCTTGGCGTTGCAGGGGCGGACGTCGCGGCCGAACTTGTTGCCGGCGACGGTGACGGTCCCGTCGGCGCCGATCCAGCGGTCCGCGACGGCGTGCGGGATGCCCGCGGCCGGGTACGCGCTGCCGCACCGGTTGGCCGAGGAGAGCATGTCGTTCCAGCCCTGGGCGGCGAGGTGGCGCTTGAACACTTGGCGGGAGGACGCGCTCAGCACGGTCTCGGTCACCGGCTTGCCGCCCGGAGTCGTCCAGGCCCTGCCGGGCAGGCCGTTGACCAGGGCGAGCAGCTTGGCGGTGTCGAGCGAGCTCATCGTGACGGGGTTCGACCAGCGCCCGCCGGTGGCCGGGTTGGTGTTCTTGAACTGCAGCGTCTCCAGGCCGAGGCCCTGGAAGGTCTGGTTGAGCTCGTCGACGGCGCCCTTGTCGTGCAGAAGCTTGACGAGCGCGCAGGTGGCGGGGTTGTTGGAGGAGGTGAGGGAGGCTTCGAGGTAGTTGGCGACCGTGTTGCTGGTGTCGCCCTGGCACAGGGAGCTGGTCTCGGTGGGACGGTAGTCGTAGGTGTCGGCCAGCGCGATGGTGCCCTTGTCGACCAGGCGCAGCACGCCGAAGGCGACCATCAGCTTCAGCACGGAGGCGGGGTAGGGCGACATGAAGTCGATGGGCGCCTGCTCACGGCCCGGGACGATGTCGATGGTGCCCTTGCCCTGGTTGGCGTACCAGCCGTTGTCGTCCCACTGGCGCCAGCGCACGGCGCTGGTGTGGAAGTTTCTGTCGACGGGGACGACGACGCCGCGCGGGTGCTGCGGGCTCATCAGCACGGTGCCGGACGACAGCGGCCTGCCGTGGCGGTCGAGTTCGAGGACGGTGACGTCGAGCTGCGGCTGCTGGACGATCGGCTTGGGATCGGCCGAGGCGAACAGGCGGGCGTAGTCACCGGGCGTGGCCTCCTTCTCCTCGGCGGAGGAGGCGAGCACCCGGGCCTGGGACGACCCCGGCGGGGCCAGGTCGAGCACCTCCTGGAAGCGCGCCCGGTCCATGGCCTGCTGGAGGAAGCGGGCGACGTGCCCGCTCTCCGCGGCCTGGGCGGGCATCGTGGTGAGGCTCAGGAAGAGGGTGCCGGCGGCGACCCCCGCGGCGGTTCGGCGGCTCTTCTGAAGGAATGACATGTGACTTGATCTTATTTACTGATCTTGGGGGACGGCGCCGATTCGGGAATGTCAGGGCGTGACCGGCTGCAGGGGGATGGGGCTGCCGGTCCTGGCGGGCATGGGCACGCCGACCCTGATCTCGCCCACGCAGGGCCGGGCGCCGTCGGGGGAGCGGATGGTCAGCTCCTGCCCGCCGCCCTTCACCGTGGCGTACGTCCAGCCGAGGTCCTTGCCCGTCTGCGCGTCGGCCGATCCGGTGCCGACGCCGATGGTCAGCCGGGCCGGGCGCGGGTTGAGGTAGCTGACCTGCACGGTCCAGGTGCCCTGCGGAAGGGGGAGCGGCAGGCGGAAACGTTCCGGGGCGGAGCCGATCGGGCGGCAGGCGGTTCCGGCCGGGACGGTCAGGCCCTCGATGTTGACCGGGCGCAGCCGTCCGCGCTCGTCGAAGGTCATCAGGTTGCGCAGCGGGCCGTCGAGCTGCCGGACCCAGGTGACCGGGCGGGCGGCGATCGGGCCGAGGACCTTGGAGGCCAGCGCGTAGTCGTAGAAGAAGATCGGGTAGACGACCTTGGCGGGGACGTGGGTGTCCAGGACGACGAGGCCCGCGGGCGCCCTGCGCAGGGCGACGCGGCCGGTCTCGATGTAGGACTTGACGTTCTCACCGAGGGGCAGGCGCGTGTACTGGGTGACGGACCAGATCGAACCCGCGGCGAAGACGGCGGCCAGCGGGATCCACACGATCCGCAGCGGGCGCTCGCCCTCGCGCGGGATGAAGGCCAGCGCCACCACGACGGCCGTCAGCGAGGCCGTGGGCGCGATGTAACGCAGCTCGAAGCCGCCGAGGTCGGGCCCGAGCTGCTCGATCCTGCCGATCATGACGGGGACGACGTCGGCCAGCAGGAAGTACCCGAGCAGCATGAGCCAGGCCAGCCACGCGCGCCGCCGGAAACGGATGGTCAGCGCCACGACCAGCGCGGCCGCGCCGAGCCCGGCCCAGACGGCGGCGTCGGGGGTGGCGGCGATGGCGTAGTCGTCGCCGATCGGGTGCCAGCGCCAGGGGCCGCCCAGGGAGGAGGCCACCAGCGAGCCGGAGAACAACCGCCAGGCGAACGCCGCCGCCACGGCGAGCGGGGGCAGGCTGGGCTGGACCGTGTCGTTGGTGAGCTGCACGGAGGTGAACACGGCCGGGAACAGGATCGCCGCGTACCCGGCCACGATCGCGGCGTACAGGGCCCAGGCCGGCCACTGCCACTTCCGGATGCCGCCGAGCCAGCCCGCGGTGATCACGAAGGCCAGGACCGGGATGAACGGGGCCTTGACGAAGAACACCATCGCGAAGACGGTCCAGCCGGCGGCGGCCAGGGCGTGACGGAAGCGCCGCGTGCGTACGTACAGGATGTGCGCGCCCAGGGCCATCGGCAGGGCGACCTGGAACGGGAGGGTCTCGATCACCACCGCCCACCAGGACAGCGACGAGATCGTCATCGGGGTGAGCAGGTAGAAGGCGAAGGGGATCAGGATGGCGGGGCGGGAGCCGTACAGGAGGAAGAGCAGGCGCAGCAGGGCCAGCGCTGCCGCACCCATGAGCACGATGGTGACCACGTGCATCAGCACGTCGTTGTAGACGCCGAGGCGGCCCATCGCCCAGTGCGCGCCGAACGGGCCGGGCATCAGGTGCCCGTAGTCGGCGCGCATGAGATAGTCCCAGGTCAGACCGTTCTCCAGGCCGCGGGCGATGAAGGTGAAGTCGTCCTGCCTGAAGTAGGTCCTGCGGACCAGGTCGAACTTCCAGACGAGCTGGACGGCGACCATGACCATCGCCGCGGCGAGCACGCCGTCGCCGCGCAGCCACTGCCTGGGCTCCACCACGGTCTCGCTCGCCGCCGTCACGGATGAAGGCTAACGACGCCGTTGATCCTGATGGAATGGGCGTTGTCCGGTTGTGATGTGGTGTTATATCGGAATGTTTCCGCAGGTGTCGCGCTATGGGTGGTGGGCCGCCCTGCTCGGCACCGGCCTGGGCGCCCTCTGCCTCGGGCCAGGACTCGCTCCCGGGTACATCCTCATCCAGGACATGGTCTTCGTCCCCGACCCGGCCTTCTCGCCGTTCACCTTCGGACTGGCGGGCGGCTCGCCCCGCGCGGTGCCCAGCGACCTGGTGGTCACGGTGCTGGCCCAGGTGCTGCCCGCCGACCTGGTGCAGAAGCTCGTCCTGCTGGGCGTCTTCGCCCTGGGCTGTTCCGGGGCCGCGCTGCTGGTGCCCGGGGCCGCGCTGGCGCCCCGGCTGGTCGCGGGGGCCTTCTACGTCTGGAACCCCTATGTGGCCGAGCGGCTGCTCATGGGGCAGTGGGCGTTGCTGCTCGGGTACGCGGGGCTGCCCTGGGTGGTGCGGGCGCTGGCCCGCCGCCGGCTGCCCGCCGTCGCGCTGCTGCCCGCCGCCGTGGGCGGGTTCGCCGCGATGATCGTCACCGCCGTCGCGGCCCTCCCTCTCGCGCTCTCCGGCACGTCCGGCGTTTCCGGTACGGCGGGGCCTTCCGGTACGGCGGAGCGGTCGAAGAGGGCCGGAGGCGTGGCGTTGCTGCTGGTGGCCTTCAGCCTGCCCTGGCTGGTGACCGCGCTGACCCGGGCCGACGGGCTGACCGGCGACCCGGTGGGCGTGGACGCCTTCGCCGCCCGCGCCGACGGGCCGTTCGGCACCGTCGTCAGCCTGTTGTCGCTGGGCGGCGTCTGGAACGCCTGGGCCGTCCCCGCGGGCTTCGACCAGCCGGTCACCGCGGCGGCCCGGCTGGCTCTGGTCCTGGCCGGCATCGCGGGCTTCTGGCTGACGCTCAGGAACACGAAGCCGCGGTTCGGGCCGGGGCTGGCGGTGGCGGCCGGCGCGGGGTTCCTGATCGCCTGCCTCGGGGTGACCGGGCCCGGCAGGGACCTGCTCAAGTGGCTCATCGGGGTCTGGAGCGGGTTCGCTGTCCTGCGTGACGCCCAGCAGTACCTCGCCCCGCTGGCCCTCCTGGCCGCCGTCGGCCTGGGCATGCTCGCCGCCCGGGTGACCTCGCGCTGGGCCGTCGCTCTGGTGCTGGCGCCGCTGGCCGTGGTGCCGACGCTGGCGTGGGGGGCTTCGGGTGCGCTGGCGGCGGTGCCGTACCCGCTGAGCTGGGTGGAGGCGCGCGAGATCATCGGCCGGGACCCCGCGAAGGGCGATGTGCTGGTGCTGCCGTTCGAGTCCTACCGGCGCTTTCCGTGGAACGGCGATCGGGCGGTGCTCGACCCGGCGCAGCGGTTCTTCGCCACGCCGGGCCGCGAGGTGGTGGTCAACGACTCGGTCAGGGTCGGTGATCTGGTGGTCGGCACCGAGGACGCGCGGGCGAAGCGGGTCGCCGCGGTGCTGGGCGACCCGCGGCGGCTGGCCGAGGAGGGCATCCGGTATGTGGTGGTGGATTCCGGAAGTCCGGATCTTCCCGGCGCCAGGCTCCTTATGGACCGCCCGGAACTGCGGCTCTACGCCCTGGAGCTATGAGAAGCGCCTGGGCGCGCGGGTAACTTCGTCCAGCTCCAGCACGGTGGCTTCGCTCTCGGCCTCCAGCGCCGGGGTGTAGCCCGCCGCTCGCAGGGCCTCCAGGGTCTCCCGCTCCGAGCCGGCGCAGGGAACGGGCGGCGGCCAGTTCGGCCAGCAACGCCTCATCGTCCGAGCGCGGCGAGGATCTGGTACTCCGGCAGCGTGCAGGCCTGGACATTCACCCGTCAAGGGCAGTGGCGTCGCCGGGTTTACGGATGAGGTTGACACCCCTGGTAGACAAGTCCGGAATATTAAGATTCCGTCTAGCTACTTCCGAGTAGCTAGAATTGGTTCTAGGTTTGTGACGGCCCCCACATCACAGCCCGCAAGAGGAGGAACCCCCCGTGATCAAGATCCTCTTAGCAGCGATCATCGGCATCGCCGTGGCCGCTCTGGTGACGACGGTGACAACCGTCTCGCTCACGGGTTCTACCGCGACACCTGTCAACAGGCCGCTTTACAACTACGGCGACCGGTAAGCCGCACGTCATGCCGCCGTCCCGCCGAGGGGACGCGCGGGTAAGCCGTACACCACTGCTTGAGATCGTCGTCCCCGCCTACAACGAGGAACGACGACTCCCCGGGGGCCTCCTGCAGCTGTGCGCGAAGCTTGCCCAAATGCCGTTCCCGGCCGCCGTCATCGTCGTCGACAACAACAGCACGGACACCACAGCCGAGATCGTCAAGATGTGGCCGGAGGGCGAGGTTCCGGTCCGCCTGATCGCCTGCCCCGTCCCCGGCAAGGGCGCCGCGGTGCGGGCGGGACTACTGGAGACGCGGGCCCCGCTGGTCGGGTTCTGCGACGCCGACATGGCCACCGACCTCGACGCGGTCGACGTGGCCGTCGGTCTGCTGCTCTCCGGGGAGCGCGTGGTCGTCGGCTCGCGGGCGCACACGTTCTCCGAGGTCGAGAACCGCCACAGCCGTGTCCGCGAACTGGGCGCCGTGGGCTTCCGCGCGCTCGCCCGCCGTCTCGTCCGCGGGGTGAGCGACACGCAGTGCGGCTTCAAGTTCTTCGACGGCCGGCTCGCCCGCGAGGTGGCCGCACGCATGCGCACGCCCGGGTTCGCCTTCGACGTGGAGTTCCTCGCCCGGTGCGCGGCGCTGGGCTCCGCGGCGATGGAGATCCCCATCCAATGGCACGACATGCCGGGATCGCGCTTCTCCCCGGCCCGCCACAGCGCCGGGATCCTGCTCGAACTCGGCGGGATCTGGCTGCGGCTGCGCGCCGAGTCACGCGGCGTCGTACGCCCGGCGTGGGAGCACGCGCCCGACCCCGTCGGATATTCGTGATCCCGTCCGAACTCGAAGGACTACGCGTCGCCGTCGTCAACTGGCGGGATCCGTGGCACCCGGCCGCCGGCGGCGCGGAGACCTACGCCTGGCAGATGGCCAGGCGCTTCGCCCGCGCGGGCGCGCGGGTGAGCTTCGTGACGGCGCGCGCGCCCGGCCAGGCCCGCCACCAGACCGTCGACGGGGTACGGCTGGCCAGGATGGGCGGCCTGTTCACCGTCTACCCGCTGGTGCTGGCCTGGCTGCTGCGCCGCAGGAACAGGTTCGACGTCGTGCTCGACTGCCAGAACGGCATCCCGTTCTTCACGCCGTGGGTGCTGCGCCGCCGTACCAGAGTGATCTGCGTCGTGCACCACGTGCACGACCGGCAGTTCGACGTGCACCTGCCGCGGTGGCTGGCCATGCTGGGCTGCTTCCTGGAGGGCCCGGCCTCGCGCTGGACCTACCGCGGGCGGCGCAGCGTCGCGGTCTCCCCCTCGACGGTGGCGGCCATGCGCGAACGGCTCGGCTGGCACGGCCCGATCGACATCGTCCCGAACGGCGTCGAACCGGGCACGGATCACCGGGCGGCGCGCAGCCGTACGCCCAAGCTCGTCTGCGTGGGCAGGCTGGTCGCGCACAAGCGCGTCGACCTGCTGCTCGACGCCGTGCCCGAGCTGCGCGAACGCTGGCCCGAGCTGACCGTGGACATCGTCGGCCGCGGCCCAGAGGAGGAACGGCTGCGCGCGCGGCTGCCGGAAGGCGTGACCATTCACGGCTACGTGTCCGAAGAGGAGAAGGAACGGCTCATCTCGACCGCGTGGCTGCAGGTCAACGCCTCCCAGGGCGAGGGCTGGGGACTGTGCGTGCTGGAGGCCGCCGCGCTCGGCGTGCCCACGGTCGCCTTCGACGTGGACGGGCTCAGGGACGCCATCCGCCACGGCGAGACCGGCTGGCTCGTGTCCGAGGGCGCCGACCTGGCCAAGGGCATCGCCGCCGCGCTCGACGAGCTCGACGGCGCCCAGAGCGCGAGCTGCCGCACCTGGGCGTCGAGGTTCCGCTGGGACAACAGCGCCGAACGGCTGGCCACGCTGGCCCTCGGCCGTCCGGTCGCTCCGATGCGGGTCTTCGGTTGGGAGCCGTCGTGAACGACACCCCGGTCAGCGGGCGGGCCAGGCACCGGCTTTGGCTGGCGATCTGCTGCCTCGGCTTCGCCGTCCTGGCGTTCACCACCAGTCCGGGCGACATCATCGCCGACACCAAGATCGACCTCGCGCTCAACCCGGTCGGCTGGCTGGAACGCCTGGCCCACCTCTGGGACCTCCAGCACTTCGGCCAGCTCCAGAACCAGGTCGCCGGCTACCTCTTCCCCATGGGCCCGTTCTTCGCCCTCGGCGAGCTGCTCGGCCTGGACCCCTGGATCACCCAGCGGCTCTGGCTGACACTGCTCATGTGCGTCGCGTTCCTCGGTGTGGAACGGCTGGCCAGGCAACTCGGCATCGGCAACCCCGGCACTCGTGTCGCGGGCGCCCTGGCGTACGCGATCGCGCCCCGCGTGCTGTCGATCATCGGCGAGATCTCCGCCGAGTGGCTGCCCGCCGCGATGCTGCCGTGGATCCTGCTCCCGCTGCTGACCGCCGCCGAGACCGGCCAGCGGGCCAGGGCGGCGATCAGATCGGGCCTGGCCGTCGCCCTCTGCGGCGGCGTCAACGCCGTCGCCGTGCTGGCCGTGCTCATCGCTCCCGTGCTCTACATCGTGACCAGGCCCAAGCCCGTCCCGCGCTGGCGCATGCTGGCCTGGTGGAGCGGCGCGGTGGGCGTGGCCACGCTGTTCTGGTGGCTGCCGCTGCTGCTCGTGGGCCGGTACGCCTTCTCCTTCCTGCCCTACACCGAGACCTCCACCGCCACCACCCAGGTCACCTCGCTGACCAACGTGCTGCGCGGCGCCTCCGACTGGGTGCGCTTCCTGACCGTCAACGGCGTGGACACCCAGCCCGCGAGCTTCGCCATCGCGACCTCCGCGCTCATGATCGTCGTGACCGGCGTGATCGCCGCGCTCGGCCTGGCCGGCCTCGCCCACCGCGACCTGCCCGCGCGCGGCTTCGTGATCGCGCTCTTCCTCGTCGGCGTGACCGCGCTGACCGCCGGCCACATGAGCGCGCTGGAGCCCGTCGTCGCCGAGCCCGTGCGCTGGCTGCTCGACGGTCCGCTGGCCCCGCTGCGCAACCTGCGCAAATTCGATCCTCTGGTACGGCTGCCGCTCGCCCTCGGCCTGGCCCACCTCCTGCTCAAGGTCCGCGTGCCGGTCAAGGCCGTGGCCGCGACCGCCTTCGCCTGCCTGGTGCTGCCCGTGTTCAACCAGGGCCTGGGCGCTCCGGGGCACTTCAAGGAGGTCCCGCTCTACTGGCGCCAGGCCGCCGCCTGGGTCAACGAGAACGCCGGCGGCGAAGGCGTCCTGGTCGTGCCCGGCGCCAAGTTCGGCGAGTACCTGTGGGGCCGGCCCATGGACGACCCCATGCAGCCCATGTTCGCCGCCCGCTGGACGACCAGGCAGGTGACGGCGGCCGGCTCGATCGGGCTCAGCCGGCTGCTCGACGCCGTCGACCAGCGCTTCGCGGCCGGGCACGGCTCGCCCGGCCTGACCGAGGTCCTGCGCCGCATGGGCGTGCGCTACCTGCTCGTCCGCAACGACCTGAACCGGGCCGCCATCGCCGGCGCCTACCCCTCCAGGATCTACGAGGCGCTGCGCGAGTCACCCGGCATCACCCGGCTGCAGTCGTTCGGCGGCGAGGTCGGCGACACCAAGACCGACGACGCCGAGAACTCCGTCGACTGGCCCTTCCCCGCCCTGGACCTGTATGAGGTGTCGGGAAGTTCAGGGGCGGTCGGGGTGCTTCCGGCCGGCGACGCGCTGGCCGTACGCGGTGGGCCGGATTCCTTGTTGTCCATGGGCGACCTCGGCCTGCTGGGGGACTCGCCCGTCCTGGTCAACGGCGACGCCGGCACCCGCGAGGCGCCGACCGTGGTCAGCGACGCGCTCCGGCTGCGCGAGCGCCACTTCGGCGAGATCCGCTCCAACTGGACCCAGACGCTCACCGCCGACCACCGCGAGGACTTCACCGGCGTACGCGCCCTCGACCTGCTCGAAGACGGCTGGCTGGACGACACCGCCACCGCCGAGTACGAGGGCGTCTCCGCCGTGACCGCCTCCTCCTCCGCCGCCGACGCCGGGGCCGTACCCGGCATCAGCAGTTCGGGACGCAGCCCGTGGGCAGCCCTGGACGGCGACTACGAGACCAACTGGGAGACCAGCGGCTGGAAACCGCCCGTGGGCGAGTGGCTGCGCCTCGACTTCCCCGCCGAACGCGCGCTGCCCGGCATGAAGGTCACCTTCACCAACAACGTGCTGCTCGGCCAGTCCATCAAGACCGTGGCCGTGGAGACAGAGAACGGGCGGATCGTCCAGGACGTCCAGCAGACCAACAGCCCGCAGAGCCTGCGCGTCCCGTCCGGCGCCACCGGCTGGCTACGCATCAAGGTCGTCGCCACCACGAGCCGCTCCTGGAACTTCGTCGAGCGGGTCGGCATCAGCGAGATCGCCATCCCCGGCCTGCTGCCCGGCCGTACCATCCGGCTGCCGCAGGCCACCGGCGACGTCTACGTCATGGACCGCGGCGTCGACGAACGCCCCCGCTGCATGCGCAACCAGGCCCGCTGGGTCTGCAACCCCCTCCTGGAACGCCCCGGCGAGGAAGGGGCCGGCTTCGACCGCACCTTCACCGCCGCCGACGACGCCAAGAGCGGGCTGAGCGGCTTCGCCGTCCTGCGCGACCCCGCGCTCGTCGACCGCTACACCCGCCTGACCGACGACCTGCCCACCGTCAAAGGCACCTCCCAGGTCAGCAAGGACCCGGTCGTCGCCCCCCGCTCCGCCTTCGACGCCGACGCCGGCACCACCTGGATCCCCGCCGGCCCCGACGCCGAGCCCGCCCTGACCATCGGCTGGAAGAAGCCGAAGACGCTCTCCCGGATCCAGATCGCCCGGCCGGGCGGCGACAAGGAACCCCTGGACGTCATCGTCACCGGCGACAAGGGCGCCACCCGCGGCGCCCGCGTCGACGCCGGCGGCAACCTGGTCTTCAAGCCCATGACCACGCGCACACTCAAACTCCGCTTCTTCGCCGCCTCCCGCCGCCTCCAGGTGACCGAGCTGATCATCCCCGGAGTGACCCCGGCCAGCCGCCCCGAGGGCATCCCGTTCCGCCTGGGCTGCGGGCAGGGCCCCACCCTTCAGCTGAACGGCGAGCAGGTCCAGACCAAGGTCAGCGGCACCTACGCCGACCTGCTGGAACAGCGGCCCGTCCGCTTCGTCAGCTGCGCCAAGGCCGCGATCTCCCCAGGCGCCAACCGTGTCAGGATCCCCGGCTGGGAGCCCTGGGCGGTGTCCAGCCTGATGGTCGGCTCGCTCCAGCCCGGCTCACCCGCCGTCGCCGGCGCCGCCGTCCAGGGCACCTGGACGCCGTCCCTGCGCGAGGTACGCGTCACCGCGCCCAAGGACTCCTTCCTCATCGTCAACGAGAACTTCAACGAGGGGTGGCGGGCCGAACTCGACGGCCAGACACTGCGGCCGGTGCGGATCGACGGCTGGAAGCAGGCCTGGGAACTGCCCGCGGGCACCACCGGGACCGTACGCCTCTCATACGGGCCTGACCGGACCTACTGGCTGGCGCTGGCGGCGGGGCTGGCGGGCATCGCGGGGCTCGCGTTGCTGGCGCTCGTCATGCGTGGGCCACGTCCTGAGCATGTCCTGCGGACCGCGCCCGCTCACCGGTCGCGGCTGGACCGGTGGCGGGTGCCGTACGTGATCGTGCTGGGTCTGGCGTTCGGCGGCTGGGTGGCCAGCTGGCCCGGCATGGCCGCCGTCCTGGCGACAACCGCCCTGGTCCTCCTAACCCGCCTCCACCCCACCACAACCCAGACCCGCACACCCACCCCCTCCTACGGCCGAGTTACCACGCCGTCACCCGCTCCCGCCCCCGGCAGCGACCGCACGTCGCCACCCGGCCACACCCCCACGCCTGCCTATGGCGGCGCTTCCGCGCGGCCGCCCGCCCACACTCCCGCGCCCGCCCACGGCCATCCCGCCAAGCCCGCCCACGGCGCCGTCCCGTCCCCGCAGGCCCAAACCCCTTCGCCCGGCCCTGAGAGCACGCCCGTCCCGACACCCCAGGCCACCGCACCGGCGTCTGTGCCCTTGCGCGGTCCGGCCGTCGTCTCCGTCTCCGCGTCCTTGCCCGGCACGGGTGCCCCAGCTCCGGGTGAGGTACCCGAGGCGACCCACGGCCGGGGCGGCCGGATCGCGAGGATTGTGGCGTCGCCGTGGCTGGGAGCGGTGCTGTTCGTGCTGGCGGCGGCGGCCGTGGCGGCCGGGATCCGGCTCGATCTGCCGGTCCTGACCGACCAGGTGGCTCAGCTGATCGCCTGCGCCGCCATGGGAGCGCTGTTCGGGGCCCTGGTCACCGTGCCGCCCCGGACGGTTCCCGAGCCGGAGGTCCCGGTGGTGGAGCAGGAGCTCGCCGCCGCAGCCCGCTGAGCCGCAGGGCGTTCTCCTCAACGAGGTGGTAACTCCCCGCACTGATCAGCAGCGTCCCGATCAGCGTGAAGGTCGCGACAGGCCAGAAGTTCCCATTGAACGGCTCCGCGTCCGTCACCTTGTAATACAAAGTGATCACCGGCGCGTGCCAGAGGAACACGCTGTAGGAGATCCGCCCCAGGTATGCCGACACGGGATTTCCCAGCACCCGATGCCGCAAAGAGTCGGTACGAGGCGCCAACGCGAACGGCGCCACGACCAGCACCGCCACCGCGGTCTCCAACATCATCCGCCAGAGCGACTGCGACAACGAAGGCAACGTCAACGTACGCGGCCCCGCCAGCTCCGTACTGAGCATCGCGTACAGCAGCACCGCCAGCACCAGCAACTGCGGCGCCAGCGAGTCCAGCGCCCGGGACTCCTTGATCCAAACCGACAGAACAGCCATGGCCATCCCAGCCGCGAAGTAGATCAGGTGATGCGGCAGCCACAAGGCCATCTGCGGCTGATCCCACACATGCGCCGCCACCACCGTGGCAATCGAGATCACCGGCAGTACGGCGATGCCCCCCAACAGCCGAACCGCCCGATTCCCACGCCGCGCCCAAACCCCCAGACACCAGGCGATAAGCGGCAAAGCCAGATAGAAGGCCAGCTCGATCGGCATGGTCCACATCTGATAGAGCCCGTCAGGGGCCTGACCTTGGCCGGTGTAGTTCTGGAGCATCAGCATCCAGGTGGCCCAGCCGTACCCGTCGAGCGAACCCCAAGCCCACAGCGCCAGCGCGGTCACCAGCCAGTAGGCAGGGAACACCCGCAGAAGCCGCCGCCACAGATACCGCGGCGTACCAGGCGCCCGAGCCCCCTCGACAAAGGCCTTGGCCCAAGGCCGAAACAACAGCAGCCCGGAAAGCAGAAAGAAGATCGGCACCGCGATCCCGAGCCGCGTGGTCATCCAGGCGAACATCCCATCCCGATAGATGACCCCCGTGTTCCCTCCCACATGCAACAGCCAGACCCCCAGCGCCGCCAACCCCCGAATCCCATCCAGAGCCGCGTCCCGCCCACCCCCACCTGCCGACCGGTTGGTGGTGTGACCGTGTGGGGTTGCTGCGCCGCCCCCTGGCGAGGCGGTGGCGGGGGCATGAGCGAGGGGAAGGGGAGCCGCCTCACCTGCTGACCGGTGAGCTGCGTCACCTGCTGACCAGTTGGCAGGCGCGGAGCCTTCGGACGTGCTGCCGCTTGCCGGCTGGTTGGTGGGTGCGGCGGGGGAGTGGGGTGCGGCGGTGGGTGCCGACTGGTTGGTAGGGGGTTCGGGGGTCGGTCGCGGGTGGGGGTTTGGGGGTGAGTGGGGGGCTTGGGATTGGGGCGGGGTTGAAGGTGGGGGTGGGGGGCCGGCTACCAGTTTGTCTTTGGGGGGTTTTCTCACGGGCGTTTCCTCAGGACGAGCACCAGGTTCCACGTTGCGAACTCCCTGACGATCGGGACCTTCAGCATCGGGCGGTACCACCAGGGCAGGTAGCGCGGGATCGCGTCCACCAGCTCGACCTCGGCGGTGGTTCGGGCCCAGCGGAGGCCTGCGGCCACCGAGACGGGGTACAGACTCTCCTTGTACCGATTTTTCGGCGGTTGGCCGTGTTTGTCGTGGTATTTCCGGGCGGCCAACTCCCCACCCAAGTAGTGCCACGGCGACGTCTCGTGCCCGCCCCACGGCGACAGCCAGTTCGTGTAGGCGAGGAAGACCAGGCCGCCCGGTCTTGTCACCCGGGCCATCTCGGCGGCCATCCGCCACGGGTCCGGCACGTGCTCCAGCACGTTCGAGGAGAAGCAGACGTCCACGCTGCCGTCGCGGAACGGCAGGTCCATCGCGCTGCCCAGCAGCCCGCCGCCCGCCAGTTCGCCCGCGTTCACGTCGACGCAGACGCAGCGCGCGCCCCTGCGCCGGAACTCGCGCGCGAAGTAGCCGGGGCCGCCGCCCACGTCGAGCACGGTCCGGCCGTCCAGGTCCGCGTACCCCACGAGCTGGGCGGCGGTGTCGGCGGCCAGCGTCGTGTAGTAGGCGTCCCCGTCGCTCTGTTCGGAGCGGAAGGCGCGGAACAGCCGTAAGGACCGCGCGAGATCGGCGCGCACCGGAGTGTCTCCCATAACCCAACCCACGTTAGAACCTGTTTCTATCGATTTGGTTGCGGCTCTATACCGCCCGGTGACGCATGTCACTCACTGTCATACTTTGGTCCCCTAGCGCCGGGTCATACGACAACACGTTCTAGGAGCCGTTGATGGGTCGCATTTCCACGCTTGTTCTCATCGGGGTCGGAGCGTTCTTCATCGCATTAGCCCCGCTGGTGAAGTTCTGGGCGGCGGAAAAGATCATCGCCGCCCCGGCCAACCAGTTCGGCATCACCCGGCTGACGGCGACGGGCGCGCAGTACTTCTCCAAGCAGGACCTCAAGGTCCTCACCGCCGACCTCGACATCATCGTCACGACCCGCGGCGACGTGAAGGAGTCCAAGGACGACGTGGTCGTCTGGGACGAGGCCACCGTCGTCAACGACGTGACGAACCGGCGCCCCCAGATCGACCTGTCGGACCGCCGCAGCGCGTTCGACAAGTACACCGGCGCCGGCGTGAACTGCTGCGCCGTCAACGTCAAGAAGGCCCCCGTCACCCTTGAGGGCCAGATCTACAAGTTCCCGTTCGGCGTGGAGAAGAAGACCTACAAGGTGTTCAACTCCAGCGTGCAGAAGGCCTTCGACGCCACGTTCGTGCGCGAGGAGTCGGTGAACGGCCTGCCCGTCTACGTCTTCGAGCAGCAGATCCCCTCCACCAAGACCGAGACCCTGACCGCCCCCGCCTCCGTGCTCGGCATGACCGAGGAGGGCGACGTCCAGGTCGACCGCTACTACGACGGCAAGGTCACCTTCTGGATCGAGCCGGCCACCGGCGCCCCGGTCAAACAGGAGCAGCAGCGCCACGAGGTGCTGAAGACCCAGGACGGCGTCGAGCGTTCGCTGGCCTTCGTGGCCACGGCGAAGATGACCGACCAGACCGTCACCGACCTGGTTTCCAGCGCCCAGAAGAGCAAGAGCCAGATCAATCTCCTGAAGAACATCATCCCGCTGGTGCTGCTGATCGTCGGCATCGCCTTCGTGCTCGTGGGCGTCCTGGTGGGCCGCCGCGCCGAGCGCTGACACCCGGTTTCCCGAAAGGCCCGTCCCTGGGCAGGGGCGGGCCCTTCGTTTTCACCACGAAGCGTAGTTAGAACACGTTCTTGCATGATGTTACCCGCCAGTACCGACGTGATGTTCTAGAGTAGAACGTGTTGCAATTAACCTGAAGTCGGGATTAACGTCAGGCCATGCGGACCCGTGTCACCGAGATGTTCGGGATCGAACTGCCGATCTTCGCCTTCAGCCACTGCCGGGATGTCGTCGCCGCGGTCAGCCGGGCGGGCGGCATGGGCGTCCTCGGCGCCCTCTACTTCACGCCGGAAGAGCTCGAGATGGAGCTCAAATGGATCGACGACCACGTGGACGGCAAGCCGTACGGCGTGGACGTGGTCATGCCCGCCTCCTACGAGGGCGCGGACTTCGCGCCCGAGGAGCTCGTCGGCAAGCTCCAGGGGATGATCCCCGAGGGGCACCGGGCGTTCGTGGAGGACCTGCTCCAGCGCCACGACGTCCCGGAATCGTCGGCCGACGCGGGCAGGGTCCTGCTCGGCTGGACGGACGCCACCGCCAGGCCGCAGGTCGAGGTGGCCTTGCGGCATCCGATCGCGCTGCTGGCCAACGCGCTCGGGCCGCCGCCCGCCGACGTCGTCGAGCTGGCGCACCGGCACGGCGTCAAGGTGGCCGCGCTGGCCTCCACGCCCCGCCACGCGCTTAAGCAAGTGGAGGTGGGCGTCGACGTCGTGGTCGCCCAGGGCACCGAGGCCGGCGGGCACACCGGGGAGATTTCCACGATGGTGCTGATCCCGCAGGTCGTGGATGCCGTGGACGTTCCCGTGCTGGCCGCGGGCGGCATCGGCAACGGCCGCCAGATGGCGGCCGGGATGGCGCTGGGCGCGGAAGGCGTGTGGACCGGCTCGCTCTGGCTCACCGTCGAGGAGGCCGACACCCCGGCCATGGCCAAGGCGCGCATCCTCGAAGCCACCTCGCGCGACACCGTCCGTTCGCGCAGCTGGACGGGCAAGCCCGCGCGCCTGCTCAAGAACGAGTGGACCGACGCCTGGGAAGCCGCGGACTCCCCGGAGACGTTGCCGATGCCGCTGCAGTTCATGCTGGTGTCCGATGCGCTGCGACGGATCGGGAGATCCGACGCCGCCGAGCTGGCCACGTTCCCGGCGGGTCAGATCATCGGCATCACCAATCAGGTCCGGCCGGTCAAGGAGGTGATGTTCGGGCTGGTCGAGGAATATGTCGAGGCGATCGAACGGCTCGACGGGATCACGGAATCCTGACCGAGACCGAGTCGTACCCGCCGCCGCCCGGGTAGTGCCAGGCGCCGGTCAGGGTGTCGCCGTCCGCGCTGAACGTGCCCTGGTAGTAGGCGGGCGAGCCCTTCTCGCCGCCCCAGATCGTCAGCGTGTCGCCTTCGAGTTCGTAGACGTAGTCGTAGGTCTCGCCGCCGGAGCCGTAGTAGCGGGACTTGACCTCGTCGCCGGGCTTGTCCGCGCCGAACGGCATCTCCCGGCCGATGACCTCCATGCCCAGGACGGGACCGGTCTCGCTGTCCATCGCGATGTCCTGGACGAGGAAGTTGCGGCCTTCCAGCCAGCGGTAGGTGATCGTGCCGGTGGTGCCGCCGGAGACTTTCCAGGTGCCGATGAGCCTGTCGTAAGTGTTCATGCCCGTATGACCGGGCGGCGCGCGGAAAAGAATCGGTCTCAGTCGAAGATTCTTTCCGGCAGCCCGAACGTGGGCAGCGTCTCGGGCCCGAACGTGGTGATCTCGGCGATCAGGCCGTCCTCGATGCGCAGCACGTCGAGGTTGACCGCGCCGAAGAAGTCCTCGCCCGGCCGCCGCACGTAGTTGGCCACCGCGGGCATCCTGTTCGCGGTGGTGGTACGCGCCCGCCACTCGCCCCACGCCTCCTGGCCCGCCATGACCGGCGCCCACATGTCGAGGATCGCCTGGCGTCCAGGGAAGAACATCATCGCCGGCGGCATGGCCTGCAACGCGTCCTCGCGCAGCAGGGTCGCCAGCGTGCGCATGTCCGCCTTCATCGACGCCTCGACGAAGCGCTTGAGAACGGCCCGCTCCTCGGGGCTCGGCTCGGTGGCGGCCGCCCAGTCGCCGCGCCGTTCGGGAAGGTGCTTGCGGAGTGTGGCCCGGCCGCGCTGGAGCGCGCTCTTGACGGACGGCACCGTCATCTCCAGCGCCTCGGCGGTCTCCTCCGCGGGCCAGCCGAGCACGTCGCGCATGACCAGCACCGCGCGCTGGCGTGCGGGCAGATGCTGGATGACCGCCAGAAAGGCCAGCTCGATGGTCTCTCTCGCGACGGCCAGCTCCTCCGGAAGCTGCTGGTCGGGGTACGGCTCCAGCCACGGCACATCCGACAGCGGCGCCTCCGACAGCACCACGTCCTTGCGCTTGGCGAGAAGGTCGAGGCAGACGTTGGTCGCGATCTTGTAGAGCCAGGCGCGGTAGGTGGAACGGCCCTCGTAGGTGTCGGCCCTGCGCCAGGCGCGCAGCATCGTCTCCTGAACGGCGTCCTCGGCCTCGGTGTAGGAGCCGAGCATGCGGTAGCAGTGCACGTGCAGTTCACGCCGGTACCGCTCCGCCTCCTCCACCCCGCCACCCTACCGGCGGTTACACGCCCCGGTAGGTCGCGGGGCGCTTCTCCTTGAAGGCGCGGGAGCCCTCTCGGGCGTCCTCGGAGCCGATGACCGGCCAGCCGTACTCGTCGGAGACCTTCAGGGCCTCCGGCTCGGGCAGGCCCAGGGTGTCGCGGTAGGTCCGCAGGATCGCCTGTACGGCCAGCGGTCCCGACCCGGCGATGTCGTCGGCCATCTCCCTGGCCACCGTCAGCGCCTCTCCGTCGGGGACCACGCGGTTGACCAGGCCCATCGACAGCGCCTCCGCGGCGGTCACCGGGCGGCCGGTGAGCAGGAGGTCCATGGCGTGGCAGTACGGGATCTGGCGTGGCAGCCGGATCGCCGCCCCGCCCATGGGGAACAGCGCCCGCTTGGCCTCGAACAGCCCCAGCGTCGCCGACTCGGCCACGACGCGCAGGTCGGTGCCGATGAGCAGTTCGGTTCCGCCCGCCACCGCGTAGCCCTCGGCCGCGCAGACGATCGGCTTGGTGGGCAGGTCCTCCCGCAGCAGCCCTTTCCAGTGGAAGTTGGGGATCTGGGCGGCACGGGCCTGCACGTCCGGGTCCTGGGACGGCTGGCCCATCGCCTTGAGGTCGGCTCCGGCGCAGAACGTGCCTTCCGCCCCGGTCAGCACCGCCACCCGTACGCCGGGCTCGGCCGAGACGTAGGCCCAGGCCGAGGCCAGGCCGATCAACATGTCGGAGGAGAGCGCGTTGCGGGCCTCCGGCCGGTTCATGGTGACGATCACGACGTGGCCGTCGCGCTCGATCCGGCAGTGCGGGGTGCTGATCGGCAGGAGTTCCACGGGGCAACCTCCGGAGGCGCTGAAGTATCAAGCGCTTGCTAGGTTACACGGTGAGGTGCGCGTAGACGATGACGTTGTCCTCATAGTGGCCCGTCGCGGGATCGAACGCGCCGCCGCAGGTCACCAGTCGCAACTCCGCCCCCTCTGTCGCGCCGTACACCTTCTCGGTGGGAAAGGCGTCCTTGTCCACCCGCTCCACCGCATCCACGGCGAACTCCGCCACCGAGCCGTCCGCCCGCTTGACCGAGATCGTGTCGCCCTGTCCGAGCGTGCCGGCCTTGTGGAAGACCGCGGGCCTGCCGTGCGCGTCCACATGCCCCAGCAGTACGGCCGGCCCGTCCTCACCCGGCGTCGGCCGGTGCTTGTACCAGCCCACCAGCTCCGGCCGGTCCAGCGGCGGCACCTCCACCGACTGGTCGGGTTTGAGCCCCACCGGGTCGATCGGCGCGTCCTTCACCCCGATCCTCCCGATCGAGACGCTGACCGGCTCCGACTTCTTCATGGCCGCGTCCGCGTCGGCGAACATCGGCGCCTGCCGCGGCACCGCGGCCGGGCGAGTCTCCGCCGCCTGAGCGGGCAGAGGCTCGCCCCTGAACGAACCGGCGACCGCCAGGCCGCCGGAGAACACCAGTACGGCCGCCGCGGCCTGGACCAGCGTGCTCCTGATCATGACTGTTCCCCGATCGGTCGACGAAGGAAGGAAGGGGTACGGCCCGCGTGCTGCCGGGCCGTACCCCCCGAGGAACGGCCAGGCCAGGCGGCCGGGCCGTACCCGAGAAGAGCGGCCCGCCGCCGGGACGGGCCGCGCCTCTGAGGAGCGCGACCCGGCGTTGAGCCGGGGCGCGCTCCACGATCAGGCCTCGTCGGTGCGACGGCGGACGAACAGGGCCGAGCCCGCGCCGCCCGCGATCAGCATGCCGCCGAGCGCCACCCCGCCGAAGTTGGCGTTGCCCTCGGGCAGGCCGCCGCCGGTGTCCGCGCCGCCCTTGGGGGTCAGCGTGAAGCCGCTGGCCCGGTAGCGGGGCTTGACGGTGAGCTTGGCCCAGTCGGTGGCGCCGTTGGCCAGCTTGGCCTTGAACCAGTAGGTGCCCGCGCGGGTGCTGGAGGGCACGTGGAACTTCTTCGCGCCCACGCCCGACTTGCCGACCTTCACGGTGAACCGCTTGCCGGACGGGTCGGTGATCGTCGCCTTCGTCGTCTTGCCGAACGACGAGGTGGCGACGATGGCGGTGAACTTGCCGCCCGCGTACACCTTGTCCGGGTCGAGGATCAGCGCGAGCTGGGTGTGCGGGTGCCGCTTGACCACGGTGAGGCGCGCCGAAGTGCTCTGGCCGCTGTCCAGCGAGGCCCGGACGGTGTACGCGCCGGGGCGCGTGCCCTTGGGCGAGGTCAGCTTGACGCGCGCCTCACCCCAGGAGTCGACGCGCACGACGTGCCTGCGGCCGGCCGGGTCGGTGATGGTGACCGGGGTGCCGGCCTTGACGTTCGTGGTGGTGACGCCGGCGTAGTAGCTCTGGCCCGCCACGATCTTGCTCGGCGACAGGTCCAGCTCCAGCCCCGTCACCGGCACCGGCTTGACCGGGCCCTTCACGGTGATCGTGGTGGAGGCGGTCCCCACGGTACGGCCGGCGGCGTCCTTGAACACCACGTCGACCGGGTAGACGCCGGGCTTGGCGTCCGGGCGGATCGGCACGGTGCCGGTCCTGGTGGTGCCGAGCGTCATGTTCTCGGTGATCTTCGCCCAGAACGCCGGCGACTCGATGTACGCGTCGGCGGCTTTGCCGGTGACGGTGTAGGAGACCTTGTCACCGGGCTCGGCGGCGCTCGGGCTGACGGCGACGCCGTACTTGACGTCGACCGACTTCTCGACGGTCAGGGTCGTCCGGGCGGAGGAGCCGTCGGCGAAGTGCGCGTCGACCGGGTGCTCGCCGAGCTCGCCGGAGACGCGGACCTGGAAGCGGTACTCCTTGTGGCCGGCGGGGACGTTCCACGAACCGGGGGAGAAGGCGCGCGAGGTGATGGCCTTCACGTCCGGGCCGTCCGACTTGACGCTCACGTTGACGATGTCGCCGGGCTTGGCGCTGGACCGGTCGACGGTGATGCTCGTCTTGGCGGCGGCCGGCTTCTCGACGGTCAGCACCGCGCGGGCGGAGGAGCCGTCGGCGAAGTGGGCGTCGACCGGGTACTCGCCGGGGGTCTGCGACACGCGTACCTGGAAGCGGTAGTCCGTGCGCTTGCCCGGCACGTTCCAGGACGGCGGGTTGAAGCCGCGCGAGGTGATGGCCGTGATGGCCTCGCGCGTGGAGGTGACCGAGACCGTGATGATCTCGCCGGGCTTGGCCGTCGTGGAGCTGAGGGTGATGGAGCCCTTCTGCTCCACCTCCTTCTTCTCGGGGGCCTTGGTGGAAGCCGAAGCCTTGGCCGAGGGCTTGGCCGAAGGCTTCGCCGCGGGCTTGTCAGAGGGCTTCTCTGATGGCTTCTCTGAGGGCTTTTCGGAGGGCTTGGGCGTCTCGACCGGCGCCTCGGGAGAGCTGGTCTCGACCGGGGCGACGGGGAGGTCCGTGGGGGTGTCCGCGAGAGCGGGGCTCGCGGTGAGTACGGCGAGACCGAGGGCACCGGCAGCCGCCAGGGACTTGTTGAAGCGCATGTTCTCCCAATCGATGAGGCGGCGCGGGGTTCAGGAGACCCCCGTGCTCGGGAACACGCCGCCTCGCGACGAACATCATCTCGCAACAAAAGTGACGAAAGTGACCAAAGTGGACAAAAGCCAAGTTTCTTGACTATTTCATTACGTCTGGGCAGATGAGAGCCCAAATCGGTAACTCTAGCGGAGTCGTGGGACGTGGCGGGACTCGTGTGAAATCAAGCGCTTGCTCGGGGCTTTGTCAGCGCGTTACGCTCGCCTGAAGCTCTACCCCCCGACACGAGGGAGCGCGATGGGCACGCTCGGATTCTGGCGGCTGGCGCAGGCGGATCCCGGCTGGATCGCCGCCGTGGACCCCGACGGCACCGAGCATCGGGCCGGTGACCTCTTAGCCCGTTCCAACCAGCTCGTCCACGGCCTGCGCGAACTCGGGCTCCAGCCCGGCGACGGCATCTGCGGACTGGTGCCCAACGGCGCCGACGGACTCGTCCTCTACCTCGCCGCGCTCCAGGCGGGCTGGTACTACACCCCGGTCAACTGGCATCTCACCGGCCCTGAGATCGCCTACATCGTCGAGGACAGCGAGGCCAAGGCCTTCGTCGTCGACCCGCGCTACGCGGCCGAGGGCACCAGGGGCGCCCAGGTCATCGAGCCGCACCGCCGCTTCGCCGTACGGCCGATCGAGGGGTTCCGCCCGATCGAGGAGTTGACCGAAGGCCGGCCGACGACGGCGCCGCAGGACCGCACGGCGGGCGCCACGATGCACTACACCTCCGGCACCACCGGCAAGCCCAAGGGCGTCAGGCGGAAGCTGAGCGGCCTGGACCCCGACGACGGCGCGGAGCTGATGACGTTCCTGCTGACGTTGTTCGGCATCACGCCCGGCCGGCCCAACGCGCACCTCGTGACCGCGCCGAACTACCACACCGCCGTCACGCAGTTCGGCGGTACGGCGCTGCACATGGGCCACACCCTCGTCTACATGGACCGATGGGAGGCCGAGGAGACCCTGCGGCTGTGCGAACGCCACGGCGTGACCAACTCCCACATGGTCCCCACCCACTTCAAGCGGCTGCTCGCGCTGCCCGCAGAGACGCGGGAGAAGTACGACCTGTCCTCGCTCAGATGGATGATCCACGCGGCGGCCCCCTGCCCGGTCCCGGTCAAGCACCAGATGCTCGACTGGTGGGGCGAGGTGGTCTACGAGTACTACGCGGCCACCGAGGGCGGCGGCACCCTGGCCACGCCCCAGGAGTGGAAGGAGCATCCGGGCACGGTCGGCAAGGCCTGGCCGATCAGCGAACTGCTCATCGTGGACGACTCCGGCCAGCCGGTGCCCACGGGCACCCCCGGGACGATCTACATGAAGATGATGGGCGTCTCCTTCGAGTACAAGGGCGATCCCGACAAGACCGCGGCGAACCGCCTCAAGGACCACTTCACCGTCGGCGACATCGGCTACCTGGACGAGGACGGCTTCCTGTTCCTCTGCGACCGCAAGGCCGACATGATCATCTCGGGCGGCGCGAACATCTACCCGGCCGAGATCGAGAACGAGCTCATGATCCACCCCAAGGTCGCCGACGTCGCGGTCTTCGGCATTCCCGACGAGGAGTGGGGCGAGCAGATCAAGGCGGTCATCGAGCCCGCCGAAGGCTGCGAACCCGGCCCCGAGCTGGCCGAGGAGATCCTCGCCTCGCTGGAGGGACGGCTGGCGCGGATGAAGTGGCCCAAGTCCGTCGACTTCATCGCCGAGATGCCACGGGAACCCAACGGCAAGCTACTCAAACGCAAGCTGCGCGCGCCCTACTGGGAGGGACACGGCCGTGCCATCTGAGCCCCTGGTCGCCGACCACGTCCTGGAGTTCCCCGGCGGATACACGCGTACGACGGGGCCGGTCATCGGCAGGTTCCTGACCGAACTGCGTGACGGGCGCATCGTCGGCGTCCGCACGGCGGAGGGAAGGGTGCTGGTGCCGCCGCTGGAGTACGACCCGGACAGCGGCGACCCGGTCAGCGGCGAGTACGTGGAGGTCGGCCCGGCCGGCACCGTCACCGCCTGGACCTGGGTGGAGACGCCGCTGGATCAGCATCCGCTGGACCGGCCCTTCGCCTGGGCGCTGATCCGGCTGGACGGCGCCGACACGGCGCTGGTGCACGCCGTGGACGCGGGCAACGCGAAGGCGCTGGAGGCGGGCACGCGGGTGCGGCCCGTCTGGAGCACCACCCGCAAGGGCCACATCACCGACATCTCCCACTTCGCCCCTGAGGTGACGAAGATCGTCTCGCCGGTGAAGGCCGCCTACAAGATCACCGCGAGCAGGTCGCTGACCCACTTCCTCGAAGGGATCAGACGCGGCGTCTTCGTCGGCTGCCGCTGCACGACCTGCGACAAGGTGTACATCCCCTACCGCCTGTCCTGCCCCGAATGCGGAAACGCGATCACCGACGAGGTGGAACTGCCCGACACCGGCACCATCACCACCTTCGCCATCAACAACCTGCCCGACCCGCGCGCCCCCGAGGTGCCCTTCGTCTCCGCCTACATCCTGCTCGACGGCGCGGACATCCCCATGATCGCCCTCGTCGGCGGCGTCCCCGCCCACGAGGTCCGCCAGGGCATGCGGGTACGCGCCGCATGGGTGCCCGAGGCCGAACGCACCCTGTCGATGTCCAACATCCGGTGGTTCACCCCCACCGGAGAACCAGACGCGGAGCTCTAATGCGCGATGTGGCCGTCGTCGCCTTCGCCCAGACCCACCACACCGACCACGACACCGGCGTCTCGGAGCCGGAGCTGATCCTGCCCGTCATCGACGAGATCCGCGAGAAGACCGGGCTGCGCGCCTTCGGCTTCACCTGCTCCGGCAGCTGCGACTACCTGGCCGGAGCGCCGTTCTCGTTCGTCTCCGCGCTCGACGCGCTCGGCGCCTGGCCGCCGATCTCCGAGAGCCACGTCGAGATGGACGGCGCCTGGGCGCTCTACGAGGCGTGGGTACGCCTGCAGCACGGCGACGTCGACACCGCGCTCGTCTACGGCTTCGGCAAGTCGTCGCTCGGGGACCTGCGCACGATCATGACGCTCCAGCTCGACCCGTACTACCTCGAACCGCTCGGGCTCGACCAGCTGTCCATGGCGGGCCTGCAGGCCTCGGCGCTGGGCGCGCCTCGGGAAGAGCTCGACGAGATCGTACGGCGCAGCCGTACCGACGGGCGGGCCAACCCCTACGCGCTGGACCTTCCGCTGGAAGGCGGCGAGCCACCCATCACGGACGGCGCGGCGGCGGTGGTCCTGGCGGCCGGTGACAGGGCCGGGGAGCTCTGCGCGAACCCCGCCTACATCAGGGGCATCGCACACCGGATCGAACCCCACTACCCGGGCATGCGCGACCTGTCCCGCTCGGTCTCCGCCGCGGACGCCGCCCGCGCGGCCGGGGTCGGCAAGGGCCGGGTCGAGGTCGCCGAACTGCACGCCCAGTTCGCCCACGAGGAGATCATCCTCAGGCGGGCACTGGAGCTGCCCGCCGAGACCGTGATCAACCCCAGCGGCGGCCCGCTGGCCGCCAACCCCGTCATGGCCACGGGCCTGATCCGCATCGGCGAGGCCGCGAGCCACATCCTCGACGGCCGTGCCGCGCGCACCGTCGGCCACGCCGCCGGCGGCCCCTGCCTGCAGCACAACCTCGTGACCGTTCTGGAGGCGTGATGGGCAACTCGTGCGCGGTGATCGGCGTCGGGCAGACGTACTACACGACGAAGCGGCGCGACGTCTCCATCGCCGGGCTGGTCCGTGAGGCCGCGTTGCGCGCGCTGGAGGACGCCGGGCTGACGTTCAAGGACATCGACGCCGTCGTCATCGGCAAGGCGCCCGACCTGTTCGAGGGCGTGATGATGCCGGAGGCCTACCTGGCCGACGCGCTCGGCGCCGCGGGCAAGCCGATGATGCGGGTGCACACGGCCGGATCGGTCGGCGGCTCCACCGCGCTGGTCGGCGCCTCGCTGATCCAGGGCGGCGTGCACGACCGGGTACTCGTCGTCGCCTTCG
Source organism: Nonomuraea sp. NPDC050547 (assembly GCF_044457345.1). Lineage (NCBI taxonomy): Bacteria > Bacillati > Actinomycetota > Actinomycetes > Streptosporangiales > Streptosporangiaceae > Nonomuraea > Nonomuraea sp. NPDC050547. Next base: position 189,631 of record NZ_JBITGW010000012.1, on the reverse strand, counting down.
AGAAGCAGTCGGAGTCGAACGCCACCTGGGCCCTGTCGACGCACCTGCCGTTCAACGCCTCGCTGGTCGTGGGCGCGGGCGGCTACTTCGCGCCGCACATCCGCGAGTACATGCGCCGCTCCGGCGCGCCCGAGCACATCGGCACGCTCGTCGCCGTCAAGGACCGCCAGAACGCGCTGAAGAACCCCTACGCGCACCTGAAGATCCCCGGCATCAACCGCCAGATGGTCGAGTCCACGCCCATGCTCTGGGAGCCCATCCGCTACCTGGAGACCTGCCCGTCCAGCGACGGCGCCTGCGCGATGGTGCTCGCGTCGGAGTCGGCCGTGACCGGCACGCCCGCATGGGTCCACGGTACGGCGATGCGCTCCGAGCCGATCTTCCGGGCCGGTCGCGACACCGTGAACCCGCAGGGCGGCAAGGACTGCGCCGCCGACGTCTACCGGCAGGCCGGGATCGCCGACCCGCGCAGGGACATCGACGTGGCCGAGACCTACGTGCCGTTCTCCTGGTACGAGCCCATGTGGCTGGAGAACCTCGGCTTCGCCGCCGAGGGCGAGGGATGGAAGCTCACCGAGTCGGGCGCGACCGCGCTCGACGGCGACATCCCGTGGAACGCCTCGGGCGGCGTCCTGTCGTCCAACCCGATCGGCGCCTCCGGGCTGATCAGGTTCGCCGAGGCGGCGCAGCAGGTCCGGGGGATGGCGGGGGAGCATCAGGTGGACGGCGCCCGGCGGGCGCTCGGCCACGCCTATGGCGGGGGAGCCCAGTTCTTCGCGATGTGGGTCGTCGGACGGGAGAAGCCCTGATGGAGTTCAACCACGCGGACCTGTTCGAAGCGCTCGTGGACCGGATCGGCGAGCGTGTCGCGGTCGTCTGCGGCGACCAGCGCCGCACCTACGCCGAGCTGGACGCCGAGGCGAACCGGCTGGCGCACTACCTGGAGAGCCTGGGCGTCGGCCCCGGCCAGCACGTGGGCCTGCACCTGTACAACGGCGTCGAGTACGTGGCCGGGCTGCTGGCCGCGCTCAAGCTGCGCGCGGTGCCGATCAACGTCAACTACCGCTACGTCGAGGCCGAACTGCTCTACCTCTACAACGACTCCGACATCGTGGCGCTGGTCTACGACGCGGAGTTCGCGGGCCGGGTGGCGGCGGTCGCGCCCGAGGCGGCCAAGCTGCGCCACCTGATCTCGGTGGGCGGGGAGGTCGCGGGGGCGGTGCCGTACGAGAAGGCGCTGGAAGGTCAGCCGGAGACGCGCGGCTTCCCCGAGCGCAGCGGCGAGGACGTCTACATCATCTACACCGGCGGCACCACGGGCATGCCCAAGGGCGCGATGTGGCACGTCGAGGACCTGTTCATGGCGTTCGGGGGCGGCAATCCGTACGGCGAGCCGCGCGCGACCCCGCAGGAGGTCGTCGACGAGGCGGTCAAGGCGAACCCGATGGTGATGATGGCGGCGCCGCCGCTGATGCACGGGGCGGCGCAGATGGGCACGTTCATCGCCTGGTGGATGGGGGCGACGATCGCGTACGTGCGCAGGTTCGAGGCCGGGGACGTGTGGCGGACGGCCGAGCGCGAGCGGGTGTTCACCATGAACATCACCGGGGACGCGATGGCCAGGCCGCTGGCCGAGGCGCTGGCGGGCGGCTCCTACGATCTGTCGTCGTTGTTCGTGATCAGCTCGACCGGCGCGATCCTCAGCGGGACGGTGCGCGACCGGTTACAGGAACTGCTGCCGAACGTGATGATCCTCGACAACTTCGGCTCCACCGAGTCCGGCTACACCGCCTCCGGCGTGGCCGGCTCCACACCCGAGAAGGGGCTGCGCTACCAGCCCAACGCCACCGCCAACCTGGTCGTGCTCGACGAGGACCTCAAGCCGGTCCCCGAGGGGCAGCTCGGCACCGTGGCCAAGTCGGGCCGGGTCGCCTTCGGCTACTACAACGACCCGGAGAAGACGGCCCGCACGTTCGTCACCGACGCCGACGGCACCCGCTGGCTGCTGACCGGTGACCTGGCCACCGTGGACGCCGACGGCACCGTCAACATCTTCGGCCGCGGCTCCCAGTGCATCAACACCGGCGGCGAGAAGGTCTTCCCCGAAGAGGTGGAGGCGGTGCTCAAGGGGCATCCCGCGGTGTTCGACGCGGTCGTGACCGGGATCCCGGACGAGCGCTGGGGCAGCAGGGTGGCCGCGGTGGTCGAGCCCAGGCCGGGGGTCGAGGTGGCCTCCGCCGACCTCGACGCGCACTGCAGGGAGCGGCTGTCGAGCTACAAGGTGCCGCGGACCTACGCGTTCGTGGAGGAGATCATGCGCTCGCCCGCCGGAAAGGCCGACTACCGCTGGGCACGCGAGACGGCCGAACAGGCGTGGCGGTGAGCGCCGTCGCGGCAAAGCCTCTATAGAGTTCCATGACCCCCCGAAACAGTCATCTATGTCGGGGGAAGAGTGGACGCGCTGCTGTTCGACTTGTTCGGGGTCATCGCGCCGGGCCAGACCGCGCAGGACCGTGCCGGGATCGAGGCGGCGGCGGGTATCAAGGGATCGGTGTTCTGGAACGCCTACTGGGACGCGCGCGACGGCTACGACCGGGGCGAGCTGACCGGGCGGCAGTACTGGCGGGCGGTGGGCGAGCGGCTGGGAAGATCGTTCGACGACGCGGACGCGCTGGTCGCGCTGGACGTGGCAAGCTGGAGCCGGGTGGACACCGAGTTGATCGCCTACATCCGGACCCTGGCCAACCGTGGCATTCGCGTAGGTTTGCTATCCAACATCCCCAGCGACTTGTCCCACTATTTCGCGACTTATCATGCCGAAGTCTTCAAGATCTTCGATGTCCTGGGACTGTCGAGCCGGATCGGCCACGCCAAACCTTCACCCGAGGCGTACCTCTGGTGCGTCGAGCGGTTCGGCCTGCCCGCCGACCGGATCATGTTCGTGGACGCGCGCCCGGCCAACGTGGCGGGCGCGCTGGCCGAGGGGATGCAGGCCCACCACTACACCTCGCTGCCCACCCTGCGGGCGCACCTGCTGGCGCGCACGTACGGGATGCCTATGCCTTCTCGCCGGTGAGCAGCGCGGCGAGGCCGATGTAGATCACGCCGCTGCCCACGTCGAGACGCCGCCTGGCCTTGATCGAACGGCGCATCCGCCCGGCCAGCGCCGAGGAGGCCAGCGCGACCACGCCGTCGGAGGCCAGGCCCAGGACCACCCAGATGGCGCCGAGCAGCAGGATCTGCGGCCCGATCGGGCCCGATTCCGGGCTGGTGAAGTTCGGCAGGAAGGCCAGGAAGAAGATGGCCGTCTTCGGGTTGAGCACGTTGACCACGAACCCCTCCCAGAACATCCGCCGGCGCGACTGGACGGGGAACTCGACCGCTTCCTCGTCGGCCGGCTTGGACAGCAGCTTCCTGATGCCGAGGAAGAGCAGGTACGCGACGCCGGCGAACTTCACGATCGTGAAGGCCGTGGCCGAGGCGGCCAGCAGCGCGCTGATCCCGAGCGCGGCGGCGGCCACGTGGACCAGTGAGCCCGCGTGCACCCCGAGCACCGACACCATCCCCGCCGCCCGCCCTTGCGCGACGCTCCGGGTCACGATGAACAGCACCGCGGGTCCCGGGACGACCAGGATGGCCAGCGTGGCCACCGCGAACAGGGCAAGAGTCGAGATGTCCGGCATAACCCGAGGGTAGGGGCCCACCCCCACAACCGCCACAGATTTCCGCCCCGCCCCGCCCCACCTCCGGCGACACCCCCGCCCTCACCGCACGGCGTCACTCCCTGAGCGTCACCCCGGGTGTCGCCCCCTGGGACGTCCCCCCCGGCGTCACCCCCGCCCTGACCGCACGGCGTCACCTCTCCGCGCGTCACCCCCCGGGTGTCAACGTCCGCCCTGGCCGCGCGGCGTCACCCCCGGGGCGTCCCCACGGGCGTTACCCCAGTCCTGACCGCGCAGCGTCACCCCCCGGGGCGTCCCCACGGGCGTTACCCGACGGGCATCACCCCCGGGCGTTACCTCCGGTCTCAGCCTGGCCAGGCGTCGGTGAGGGCGGCGAGCAGGGCCTGGGTGGCGGGTGGGTAGGGCGGGTCGCCGTAGGTGGCGGCGAAGACGTGGCGGGTCGAGCCGGGGATCTCGGCCACCTCCACCGCCGCGCTCCGGTGGGCGCTCAGGGCCAGGCCGGGCAGCACCGTCAGGCCCATCCCGGCCGCCACGAGCGCCTGGACGGCCACGATGTCGTCGCTGGTGAAGGAGATGCGCGGCTCGAAGCCCGCCTTGGCGCAGATGTCGAGCAGGTGGCTGCGGCACCGGTCGCAGCCCGCGATCCACATGGAGTCGGCGTGTTCGGCCAGCGGGCCCGGGGGTTCGGGGGAGACGAGGTAGCTGGGGTCGTCCAGCAGGTGCAGCATCCGGAGGCCGGTGTCCTCGGGGGCGGTGTCGTCGTAGCGGAACATGACCGCCACGTCCACCCGTCCGGCGCGGAGCAGGCGCAGGGCCTCGGGCGGCTCGGTCTCGATCAGGCTCAGCTGGAGCCCGGGGTACTCGGCCGACAGGCGGCGGACCGCCCTGGGGACGAAGGTGCCGAGGGCGGAGGGGAAGGCGGCCAGCCGTACGCGGCCGGAGCGCAGGCCCACGTGGGCGGCGAGCTCCTCCGCGGTGGCGTCAAGCCGGGTGATGATCTCCGCGGCGCGGTCGGCGAGCAGGTGCCCGGCCTCGGTGAGGCGGATGCCGCGCCCGACGCGCTGGATGAGCTGGGCGCCGGTCTCGGCCTCCAGGCGGGCCAGGTGGTGGCTGACCGAGGGCTGCGAGTAGTGCAGTTCCTTGGCGGCGGCGGTGACGGAGCCCTTGCGGGCCACGGCGACCAGGACCCTTAGCCGGGTGACATCAAGCATGTCTATGAATATCCCCAAATACTTCTGTTGGACCTATGAATCTCATTAGAGCACTGTAGAAGGGGAAGGCGGAATAACACCATTCCCTAGGGGGAAACCATGGAAATCATGCTGGCCAGGCCCGGACTCGACCAGCTCGTGTCCGGAGTCGGGGACATCGTGGCCAAGGACCTTTCACCGAGAGACACCGCCTTCGCCGTAGCGGACTTCCTGCGGCTGAACCTTCCGGGCCTCGACGTGCTCACCGACGAGGAGCGCGCGGGGGACCCGGAGACCTATCGCTCCTTCCCGTTGCACGCGCAGGAGGAGTTCTCCGTCGTGGCCGTCGTGTGGCGGCCAGGCCAGCAGACGCGCATCCACGACCATGTGTCCTGGTGTACGTTCGGCATTCTCAGTGGCGTGGAATACGAGACGCTTTATCGGGACATGGGCGACCACCTGGTGGAGATCGGCCGCGCCGCCAACCAGCCGGGCGAGGTCAGCGGCTTCGCGCCGCCCGGCGACATCCACAAGGTCGAGAACACCAGCGACGAGATCGGCGTCTCCCTCCACGTCTACGGGGCCGACGTGGGCAGGCTCGGCTCCAGCGTCCGCCGCTACTACGACCTGCCGATCCGCTAGCGGAAAGACCCGAAGGGCCGCCCAGCACACCCGGGCGGCCCTTCGCCGTTTCAGTAAGCGGCTCTTGACATCCTCCGACGTGTGGGACTACTAAATGCATTTAGTTCCCTACGTCCAACCCAGGGGTGCCATGGCCAGCGAGACACCTCCGACGATTGCCGACGTTGCGCGCCTGGCCGGCGTGTCGAAGGGCGCCGTGTCCCTGGCACTCAACGACAAGCCGGGCGTCAGCGACGAGACCCGCCGCCGCATCAAGCAGGCCGCCCAGGACCTCAACTGGCGTCCCAGCATCCACGCGCGGGCGATGCTGAGCTCACGGGCGTTCGCGGTCGGGCTCGTGCTCGCCCGCGACACCCGCCACCTGGCCGTCGATCCGTTCTTCGCCGGCTTCCTCGGCGGCGTCGAGACCGTGCTGCAGGGCAGCGGGTCGGTGCTGGTGCTGCAGGTCGTGGGCGAGGACGAGGTGGTCGAGGCCGCCGCCTACCGGCGGCTGGTCACCGAGCGGCGCATCGACGGCGCGTTCCTGCTCGACATCCGCGACGGCGACCAGCGCCCCGCGCTCCTCCGCGAACTCGGGCTGCCCACCGTCGCGGTCGGTCCCGCCGGCGCCGACTACGGGGACATGCCCGCCGTGGGCGTGCGCGACGGCGACGGCATCGCCGCCGCGGTCGGCCATCTCGTCCGGCTCGGCCACCGCGACATCGCCTTCGTCGAGGGCGCGCCCGCCTACCGGCACTCCACCTCCCGCCTGCTCGCCTGGCGCCGGGCCATGGAGGATCACGGGCTGCCCGCCGTACTGCGGGATGCCGGGCATTTCACCGGCGACGGCGGGGCGGCCGCGACCAGGCGGCTGCTCGAACACGGGCCCACCGCGATCGTCTACGCCAGCGACCTGATGGCCATCGCCGGCATGTCCGTGGTCAGGGAGAAGGGCCTGGACGTGCCCGGCGACATCTCCATCACCGGCTTCGACGACAACCCCGAGGCGGCGCACCTGCACCCGCCGCTGACCACCGTCCGCCAGGACCCGATCGGCATCGGCGCGATCGCCGCCGAACTGCTCCTGGCCAGGATCGACGGCCGGCCGGCCGACCCCGACCCCCCTTCGCCCGAGCTGATCGTGCGGGCCTCCACCGCGCCAGTGCGGGTCACCCCCTAACACCGAAGGAACCCCCATGTCAGAATCCCGTCACCTGTCCCGGCGCGGCTTCCTCGCCGGCGCCCTCGCCACCTCGGCCCTGGCCGCCTGCGGGACCTCCGAGAAGAGCGCCTCGTCCGGCAAAGGCGCCGAACTGACCCACTGGGACCAGATGGTCAGCCAGGAGCCGTGGATCAAGAAGGAGATCGAGCTCTTCCAGGCCGCCCGCCCCGACATCGTGGTCAAGCGCACCCAGCAGGCCAGCGGCGACCTGGAGAAGCTGCTCGACCTGGCCTGGCGCGGCGGCAACGCGCCGGACGTCTTCAAGGTGCCCAGCGACAAGCTCGACGACTACGTGGAGGAGGGCCGCGTGCTGGCCCTCGACAAGTACGCGACGCTGGAGTGGCAGAAGACGTTCCCCGCGTACTCGTTCGTGGAGGGCGTCAACGCCATCAACGGCAAGGTGTACGGCGCGCCGTTCGACGGCGAGGCGCCCTGGGTGCAGCTCTACGTCAACAACAAGGTGTTCAAGGACGCCGGTCTGGTCGAGGCGGACGGCACCGTCAAGATCCCGAAGACGTGGGACGAGGTGACGCTGTTCGCCGAGCAGATCGTCAAGAAGGGCAACGGGAGCGTCCACGGGATCGGGTTCGGCAACAGCGCGTTCGCGATGATCCCGTGGTGGACGGAGCTGTTCACGGCGGGGGCCGGGTACCCGGGTTCGATGCCGCCCGGCTTCCCCGGCGGGCTCGACCCGCGTACCGGGAAGTTCACCCGGAGCACCGACCGGGTGGTCAGCGACTTCCTCACGCTGTTCCTGGAGTGGAAGACGAAGGGCTTCGTCGTGCCGAACGCGCTCAGCGTGGACGACGAGATCTCCCGCCAGCACTTCGCCCGGGGCAAGTTCGGCATGATCGTCGGCGGCGTCTGGAACCAGCCCGGCTGGACGGAGCTCGGCTTCACCGACTACTCGGTGACGACCCTGATCACGCCGGAGGCGCAGCAGAAGAGCTTCTTCTACCACGGACCCGGCAAGTACAGCCTGGCCATCTCCGCCACCACCAAGAACCCGGACCAGGCGTGGGAGTGGTTCACGTGGTACCACGGCCTCGACGCCGGAAGCAGGTGGGTCCAGGAACTCAAGGGCGGGCTGTCCTCGCACCCCGAGGCCAACGACCCCAGCAAGATCGACTTCGCGCCCTTCGCCGCCTACGTCGGCATGGCCAAGCTCATCCTGCCCGGTCCCAGCCCGGCCCTGCGCAACCCGGCCACCGCCAACGTCGTACCCAAGAAGATCACCCCGGACTTCGACGCCATCACCACCGGCCTCTACACCGGACAGATCAAGGACGTGGCCGGAGCGCTGGCCAAGCTCGCGGAAGAGCAGGAGCGCGTGTTCACCGAGGCGCTGGACAAGGCCAGGAAGAAGGGCCACAAGGTGAGCCTGGACGACTACGTGTTCGCCGACTGGGATCTCACCAAGCCCTACAAGTGGGACATCCCCGAGTACATCGGCGCCAAGTAGGAATGGCGACGGCACAGCTCACCCGGGTGAGCGCCCCCACTCCCACGACCCAGCGCCCCGGCCCCGTCCGCCGCCACGGCTGGACCTACGTCTACCTCGCCCCGTTCGCGATCCTGACCGCGGTCTTCGTGATCTACCCGATCTTCGCCTCACTCGGCTACACCCTGTACGAGTGGGACGGGCTCGGCGATCCCACCGACTTCATCGGGCTGCGGAACTTCGCCGACGTGGCGGCCGACGAGTTCTTCTGGAGCTCCTTCCGGCACGCCGCCCTGTACACGCTGGTGCTCGTACCGGTGCAGCTCGTGCTCGCGCTGGCCCTGGCCCTCGTGCTCAACAACCCCAAGCTGCGCGGCTCCACCTTCTACCGAGCCGTGTACTTCCTGCCCGCGGTCACCTCGGTGGCCATCGTCGGCATCGTGCTCAAGCTCATGCTGTCGAACTTCAGCGACGTGCTCAGCCGGCCGCTGATGGCGGTGGGCCTGACCGACCAGCCACTCGACTTTCTCGGCAACCCCGACACCGCGCTGTGGGCGGTGATCGTCATCGGCATCTGGAACACGCTCGGCTACAACATGGTCTACTTCCTGGCCGGGCTCCAGACCATCCCCAAGGAGCAGTACGAGGCGGCGCAGATCGACGGGGCGGGGAAGGTCGCCCAGTTCGTGCATGTCACCGTGCCCGGCCTGCGCGGCGTCGGCGTCGTCATCGTCTTCCTCGCCATCATCGGCAGCCTTCAGGTGTTCGACCTGGTGATGGTGCTGACCGGCGGCGGGCCGTACTTCGCGACCGAGGTCGTGAACACCTACATCTACCACCAGGCCTTCGGCGGCAGCATCGGCAGCGGCGGCTCGGCGGAACCCAACGTCGGCTACGCCTCGGCGGCCTCATTCTTCTTCGGGATCATCCTGCTCGTGCTCACGCTGGGACAGATGTGGGCCATCAAGGTCATGCGGGCACGGAAGGCGGCGCGCGCATGAAGGTGACACGGCACATCCTGCTGCTGGGCTTCGGGCTCGCCTACGTCTACCCGTTCCTGTGGGCGCTCGGCAGCTCGCTCAAGACGCCCATGGACTTCCTCGACGGCGGCCTCAGCCTGATCCCGGCCGAGATGCGGTGGGAGAACTACGCCAAGGCCTGGGACCAGGCCAGCTTCGGCACGTACTTCGTCAACACGCTCGTGATCTCGCTCGTCACGGTGGCCTTCACGCTGCTGCTGACCGCGATGGCCGGCTACGCGCTGGCCCGGCACACCTTCCCCGGCCGCAAGACCCTGCTGTTCGTCATCGGCGCGACGTTCCTGCTGCCGCACGGGTACACGATCATCCCGGTCTTCGACATCGTGAAGGCCCTGGGGCTGCTGGACACCATCTGGTCCGTGATCCTCGTGCAGGTCGGCGGCGGGCTGGTGTTCGGCACGTTCATGTTCATGGCGTACTTCCAGGCGATGCCCAAGGAGCTCGAAGAGGCGGCCAGGGTGGACGGCGCCGGCTACAACACGCTGTTCTTCCGGGTGATCCTGCCGCTGTCGCGGCCGATGGCGGCGACGCTGGGGCTGTTCACGTTCATCGGCTCGTGGAACAACTTCTTCCTGCCGCTGGTGTTCACCCTGGGCAAGCCGGAGCTCCGCACGCTGGGGGTGGGCCTGTACGCCTTCACCAGCCAGACCTCCACCAACTGGACCCTGCTCTGCGCCGCCGCCATCATCTCCCTCGCGCCGATCGTCGTGGTGTTCGTCGTCGCCCAGCGCTACGTGGTCGACGCCATCGCGGGCGCCGTGAAGGCGTGACTTCTCCTCTCTTTTTCAAGCCTTCCATCCCGTACGGCAAGCCGCCCCCACGCCACCCGCCGTCGCGGGCGGGCGCCGATCGTGGGGGTCGCTTCTCACGTCGGACAAACGCACCACCGCAACGGCACGGGAAAGGGCGTCAGAAGTTGCTCACCACCGCGGTGAACACCTGGTCGATGCTCCCCGGCTTGCGGGAGTCGTAGGCGGCCGCGTTCGTGGCCTCGGAGATCCGCTTGAGCACCCCGAGGTCGGCGTCCTTGCCGTAGGCGATGGTGAACAGGCGGACCGTCTCCGCGCCCTGCTCCGTCTTCAGCTTGGGCAGCAGGTTCTTCAGGGAGATGCTCTTCTTGTCCTCGTTCTGGCCGTCGGTGAGGAAGACCACGGCGTTGATCGCGTCCTGGCTCTGGGTGCCGGACACCTGCCGGTGGGCGGCGAGCGCGGTGTCGTACAGGCCGGTGCCGCCTTCGGGGACCAGGCCCTGGATGCGCCGCTCGATCTCGTCGCGGTGCTCGGGGGTCATCGGCGCGATCTCGGCCAGGCGCAGGTGGTCCTTGTCGCCGTCGCGTTTCAGGGAGAACATCCAGAGCCCCACCCGGTCGGCGGGGCCGAACTGGGGAAGCGTCTTCACGGCCGCCTGCTGGGCCAGTTCGAGCTTGCTCTTGCCGGTCTTGGGCGCGGGCGCGCCCATCGATCCGGAGGTGTCGATGACGAGCAGCACGTTGGCGGGCTTGCGGAGCTCGGCCCAGCTCCGGAGCACCTTGTCGAGCACGTCCGGCGCGGGTGGCTTGAGCTCGGTGGCCGGTTGGCGGGGCAGCAGGCCGTTGGCCTCGGTGATCAGCTTGCCCGGGGCGCCGTCGTGGCCGCGGAAGGCGTACTCGGCGAACCGGGCCTGTTGTTCGGGCGCCTGGAGATATTTCACGAAGTCGGCGGCGGCCTGTGCTTTCGCCTGGTTGAGCAGGGCGAAGGGGTTGTCGGAGGAGAGCGTGCCCTCCTTCGGGTAGATGGCCACCAGCGGGACCTTCGGCTTGGCGTGCTTGCCCAGCGTCTTCGGGTCGCCGGTCGGATTGCCCTGGTTGTAGTCCCACACCGACTTCTCCTCGACGGTCACCGCCGAGATGTAGGTCAGGCCCGCGCCGGCGTCGTCGGCGCGCCGCAGGTTCGACAGGAACGTGAGCGTGGTGTCGCCGTAGTGCACGATCGAACGTTCCATCGCCTGGACGAACCTGCGGGTCCCGGCGTCGGCCACGTTCTTCTCGGTGAGGTCGCCGGACAGGCCGGTGGCGGCGAAGTAGGCGCCGACGGTCGCGTTGAGGCCGGAGGTGGAGAAGTTCGGGTTGGTCTTGCCGAGGCGGAAGCTGCCCCACTCCGGGCGGCCGTACTTGGCCCAGCCCTGCCCGGACAGCTCGAGGATGTCGGACCAGCCGAGCGCCTTGTCCGGCCAGCCCAGCGCTTCGGCCATGGGCCGCGGCATCGCGATGACCAGCGGTGTCCTGGCGATCGACGGGTTGTCGGCGGCGACCGGCGAGGGCTTGCCGGCGGCGGACGCGCGCTGGCGCAGCAGCGTCAGCCAGCTGCTGCTCGCCGGTGACCACACGTCGGGGCGCGGGCCGTCGAGGCGCTTGTCCCAGGTGGTGGCCAGCGCGGTGAGCGCGCTGCCGCTGGCCTTGGTGACGACGATCACGTCGGTGCACGAACCGCCGGAGCCGCGCCGGTTGTAGGCGGCGGCCATCCTTTCGAGCAGCTCGGACTTCTCCGGCGAGGCGAGGACCCTGAGCTTGGCGCCGCCGTTCTCGTCGCAGGCGTGCTGCCGGTCCGGTCGCGGCGCGGCGTCCGTCCCGACCCCGACGAGGATCACCCGCAGCGCCACGACGAGCCCGCCGGCCAGGACGGCCACGACGACGAAGCGCCCTAACCGGCGCCTGCGCCGCTGAGTCGGTGTGTACACCCCAGCCTCCCCGTGTCGCTACCTGTCCGACGAATGAGAACCCCGCGGAGTTGCAGCGCGCTTTCGTGGGTGTACGCTGAAATTTGTACTGACTGGTCAGTTCAAGAGGTGAGTGTCGTGATTGTCGCCAGAGGGTTGGCGGTGGACGGGGTGTTTCCCGAGGTCACGTTCGAGTCCGGGAAAGGGACTCTGACGGTGGTCGCGGGTCCGGCGGGCAGCGGGCGGACGAGCCTGCTGCTCACGCTGGCCGGCCGGATGAAGCCGACAGGGGGCACGCTCAGCGTCGCCGGGCACACCCGGCCGCGCGCCATCCGCAAGGCCGCCGCGCTGGCGCTGGTCGACGGGGTGACCGACCTCGACCGCTCGCTCACCGTCCGGGAGCACCTGCGTGAGCGGCGGCGCAAGCCGTACACCCTGGCTTTGAAGAGGGCGGGCGTGGTCGCGGACGAGCGCGCGCTCACCCGCGAGCTCGACCGCGAGCAGCGTGTACGGCTCGGCCTGGCCCTTGCCCTTCTCGACGAGCCCCAAGTGATCGTCGCCGACAACGTGGACCTCGGGCTGCCCGACGACCGGCGGCTCGCGGTCTGGCAGGCCCTGCGGGACCTGGCCGCGGCCGGGCACACCGTGGTGGCCTCGGCGGTCGAAGCCCCCGCCCGCGTCGACACCGTGGTGGAGCTGTCATGAAGGCGATGTTGCGCTCCCGGCTGACCAGGGCGGCGCTGGCGGCCGTGGTGGTGCTGCCGCTGCTGTACGCGGGCCTGTACCTGTGGTCGTTCTGGGACCCGCAGGGCAACCTCGACCGGGTGCCGGTGGCGCTGGTCATGGAGGACCGGCCCGCCACCGTGGACGGCAAGACCGTCGACGCCGGGAAGGAACTGGCCGACGAACTGGCCGGGCGCGAGGTCTTCGACTGGCGCCGCACGACCGCTCAGGAGGCGGCCGACGGCGTCAACGACGGCAGCTTCTACCTGTCGCTGACGATCCCGCGCGACTTCAGCGCCAACCTCGCCTCGCCCTCCGACGACAAGGGCACGCCGTCTCCCGCCCAGCTCGGGCTGCGGGTGGACACCGGGCGCAGCTACATCGTCGGCACCATCTCCGACGCGGTCTTCAACGAGGTGCGCTCGGCCGCCGCGCGCACCGCCGTACGCGACTACTTCGACAAGGTCTTCGTCTCCATCGGCGACATCCACGACAAGACCACCGAGGCCGCCGACGGCGCGGGCGAGCTCCACGACGGCACGGTCAAGGCCGGTGACGGCGTCTCCCAGCTCAACACCGGCCTCGGCAGCGCCGAGGACGGCGCCAAGCAGCTCTCGGTGGGACTCAGCAGCGCCAACACCGCCACCGGCAAGCTCCAGAACGGCTCCGCCAAGGTCACCCAGGGCATCGGCAAGGCCACGGACGCGATGGGCAAGCTCAAGAAGGGCCTGGACGAGCTGGGCGACGGCGCGGGGAAGCTGGCCGACGGGAGCCGGCAGGCGTACGAGCAGGTGCACGCGCAGCGTGGCACGGTCAACCAGCTCGCCGACACGTACGTGCCGGTGCTCAACGAGTACGGGCCCATGGTGGCCGAGTCGGCCAACGCGGTCGCCGACGCCGCCGACCAGCTCGCCGACGGCCTGGAAGGGCTGGCCGGGCGCGCCGGCGGCAACGCCCAGGAGGCCGCCTCCCAGGCGCGGGCCGCCCTCGACCTGCTGGACGGCGATTCCGACCCACAGCTGCGCGGTCTGCTCAGGAGCACGGCGAACGCGGCGGAGCGCGCCGCCGAGCAGGCGGGGCAGCTCCAGGAACGCCTCGGCGGCACCTCGACCCTGCCGGAACGCGCCCGCGAGCTGGCCGGGAACGCGCGCAAGATCGCCGCCCTGGCCCCCGAACTCGGCCCCAAGCTCGACCGGGTCAGGGAGCAGGTCAACGCGCTCGACGCGGGCCTGGCCAAGCTGGCCGACGGCGCGGCGAAGCTGGACACGGGCGCCACCAAGGCCGGGCAGGGCGTCACCAAGCTCCACACCGCCGCCACCAAGCTCCAGGACGGCTCCCAGCAGGTCACCGACGGGATCGGCAAGCTCGGCGGCGGGCTGGTCAAGCTCGGCGACGGCGCCACCCAGCTGCACTCGGGCGTCGGCAAGCTGCACGACGGCGCGGGCAAGGTCGACGACGGCATGACCAAGCTGACCAAGGGCTCGGAAGACCTGGCCGACGGCCTCGGCGACGGCGCCGAGAAGATCCCCGACTACTCCGAGCAGCAGCGCGAGTCCCGCACCGACGTCATGAGCGATCCGGTGCGGCTGGCCAAGACGGTCGACAACGAGGTGCCGAACTACGGCACCGGATTCGCCCCGTTCTTCCTGCCCCTGGCGCTGTGGGTGGGCGCGATGATCGCGTTCATGGTGCTGAAGCCGCTCAACCAGCGGCTGCTGGCCGGCGCCTCGGGCCCGCTGCGGATCGTCATGGCCGGCTGGCTGCCCGCTCTCGCGCTGGGGGCGGCCCAGGTGGGCGTGCTGCTGGCGGTGCTGAGGTTCGCCCTCGGCCTGGAGGCGGCGCACTGGGCGGGCGTGGCCGGGCTGCTGCTGCTGACCGCGGCGGCGTTCATGGCGATCGTCCAGGCGGTCAACGCGCTGCTCGGCGCGCCCGGCCGGGTGGCGGCGCTGGCGCTGCTCATGCTGCAGCTGACCTCGGCGGCGGGCACGTACCCGATCGAGACCTCGCCCGGGTTCTTCCAGACGATCTCGCCGTGGCTGCCGATGAGCTGGGTGGTCTCGGCGCTGCGCCGGCTCATCAGCGGCGGCGATCTGACCGTGGTGTGGCAGGCTTGCGGGGTGTTGTCAGCATTCCTCCTGCTCGCGCTCGCGCTGACCGCGCTCGCCGTGGAGCGTAGCCGCGTCTGGACCGTGAAGCGCCTGCACCCGGAGCTGTCGCTGTGAGTCGCGCCGACACCCGCATGAAGGTGTTCGGCGCGGCCGTCGCGCTGATCGCCGAGCAGGGCTACTCGGCCACGACGGTCGACGCGATCGCCGAGCGGGCCGGGGTGGCCAAGGGCACCGTGTTCTACAACTTCGGCAGCAAGGAAGGGCTGTTCGGCGCCCTGCTGGAGCACTCGATCGGCAAGCTGGCCGAGGCGCTGTCGGAGGCGGCGGTGGGCGCGAGCGCGCTGGAGCGCCTGGACGCGGTGGTGCTCGGGCAACTGCGCTTCTTCGAGCAGTACGGCCCGTTCGCCCGGGTCCTGCTGGCCGAGATGTGGCGTACCGCCTGGCAGGAGGCCGTGGCCCAGCTGCGCGCGCGGGCGCTCGGCGTCTACGCCGAGGTGCTGCGCCAGGCGGCCGACGGCGGCGAGGTCCGTGCCGACCTCGACGTGGAGACGGCGGCCACGGCCATCTTCGGCATGGTGCTGACGGTCTCGATCGAACGCCGGGTCATGCACCCGGATCGTCCGCTGGAGGAGACGCACGCGACGCTGGTCGATCTTCTGCACGGCAGGGTGCGGTAACCGGGACGTGTAATATCCCGGTTATGCGGATCGGTGAAGGAGTGGAGTGGGGGCTGCACTGCTGCCTCACGCTCGCGTGGCTCGGTGAGCAGCCGGTGTCGACGGCCAAGTTCGCGACGTTGTTCGAACTGCCGCCGGCGTACCTGAAGAAGAGGCTTCAGGCGCTGGTCAGGGCCGGTGTCCTCACCTCGGCGCCGGGGGCCAAGGGGGGATTCCTGCTGGCCAGGGCGCCCGAGCGGATCACGCTGATGGACGTCGTGACCGCGCTCGAAGGGCCGGACGAGGCGTTCCGCTGCACCGAGATCCGGCAGCGCGGGGTGGAGCCGTCCCCGGAGTTCGCCCGGCCGTGCGGGGTGGCCACCGCCATGCGACGGGCGGAGCTGGCCTGGCGGCGAGAGCTGGCGGGGCAGACCGTGGCCGACCTCGTGGCCACGGCGCCGCCGGGCGCGGCGGCCCGGATGCGTCAGCGGTACGCACGTCTGTAGTTTTTCGTGAGGAGAATAGGGATGTCTACTATCCCGATTAGAAGCTGGGTGCTGGCGCTCGGGACGTTCGCGGTCGGGACCGACGCCTTCGTGGTGGCCGGGTTCCTGCCGGAGATGGCCGCCGACCTCGGGGTGTCCGAGGCTGCGGCGGGGCAGTCGGTGACCGTGTTCGCCGTCGCCTACGCGCTGGGCTCACCGGTGCTGGCCACGCTGACGGCCCGGGTGCCGCGGCGCAGGCTGCTGGTGGCCGCGCTGGCCGTGCTCGGGCTGGCGAACCTGGGGTCGGCGCTGTCGTCCGATCTGGGCGTGCTGATGGTGACGCGGGTGGTGGCCGCGCTGGGCGCCGCCGCGTACACGCCGAACGCGGGCGCCGCGGCGGCCGCCCTGTCCGCGCCGCGACACCGGGCGCGGGCGTTGAGCGTGGTGGTGGGCGGGCTGACGATCGCCACGGCGCTCGGTGTCCCGCTGGGCAGCCTGGCCGCGCAGCAGCTCAGCTGGCGTGGCGCGCTCGCGCTGGTGGCCGTGCTCGCGCTGGCCGCCGCGCCCGCGGTCCGCGCCGTGCTGCCCGAGCTGCCCGGCAACCCGCGCGTGCCGCTGCGCGAGCGGCTGGCGGTGCTGCGCCACCCCGCCGTCGTGCGTGTGCTACCGCTGACCGTGCTGGGGATGGGGGCGGCGTACACGGCCTACGCCTACAGCGTCCCCGCGCTGGCGGGCGTCGGGGTGGGGGCGGTCGGGCCGATGCTCTTCCTGTACGGCGCGGGCGCCGTGGCGGGCAACCTGCTGTCCGGCTACGCCACCGACCGGTGGGGCGCCCGCCATGTCCTGGCCGCCGGATACACGGTCATGGCGCTCACCATGGCCGCCCTGGCCTGGCTGGCCGCGTCGGGCGCGCGGCTGCCGGTGCTGGTGGGCGTCCTGATGGCGGCGTGGGGCGCGAGCAGCTGGTGCCAGACCCCGCCACAGCAGCACCGCCTCATCGCCGCCGCGCCGGCGGAGGCCGCGCTCCTGGTCTCCCTCAACTCCTCGGCGATCTACTCCGGCATCGGGCTCGGCACCGTACTCGGCGGCCTGGCCCTCAGCGCCGGAACCCTCTGGATGTACGGCGCCGCCGCCCTGCTCGCCACCCTCTCCCTGGCCTACACGGCGCAGCATGCCGATACGGAGATGTCGTCTTGACGGCTGCGGGCACGCGCGGGAAGTGTGGAGTGCCGCCGACCGAGGGGATGGGCCGGCATGTACAGGGAACCGATTCAACGCCAGGTCACGCGGCCGCGGAGCAAGCCGGCCGAGCAGGAGAACGAGCAGCCCAAGCAGGACCTTCCACGCCTCGAAGCCGCGCCCTCCGGAAAAGGCGTCCTGCGCCGGCCCTTCGCAGAGCCGCCGCCGCCCGACCCGCTCCCGCGGCTGCGTGCGGCCGTGCGCGAGGTGGAGAAGCAGCCACCGGCGCCACGCAGAACCGAACAGGCACAGCGGCTTCTGACCGAGGTGAAAGGCCTGGCGAAGGAGGCCCGGCCGGCGCGGCGGCGGCGCCCGTCCTGGCCCGCGCCTCAGGACGAGCTGTCCAGCCTGAAAGGGCGGCTTGAGTCCGTCATCACCCCGCCGGCGTCGCCGTACGCGGAGAAGGAACTGACCGTCGGGCGGCAGGACGCGGGCGGCGTCACCGTCGAGGAGACCGTGCTGGACGGACGGACCCGCAGAGTGGACATCGGGGGATCCTGCGGCATCGTGATCGGCGACAGGAACCGGCAGAACAATCACTTCCACTACGAGATCGCCGACCGCCCGGTCTCGCTGCCGGAACTGCTCACCGCGACCCCCGCCCACAAGCGCGCGCTCGCCAACCTCATCAAAGACCCCACGGACGCCCGCTCCACACGCGCCATGAGTGCGCTCCTCGAACGGCAGGCCGACCGGCTCCTGTCCGGCAAACGCGCCGTCAGCACCAGGTCGGAACCCAAACGAGCCCGCCTGACAGGCGTGCTCGGTCCCAGCGGCGACATCGTGGTGCACCGGTCGCGAGGTGTCGTGATCGGCCGCGGCAACGTCCAGAACAACCATTTCCACTACCGCCTCGAACGGCCGGACGCGCTGCTGGCCAGATCCCTGGCCCAGAACTCGGCCGCGCTGCAGCGCATCGCCAAGGTCTACGGCAGGCCGGGCGACCGGAGCGCCGACCGGGACCTGGGCGCGATGCTGGCCAAACTCATCACCGCGAAGAAGCACGTGGAGCGGATCGCCCGCGAGCCCGGCGCACCGGTCGAGCGCATCTACCGCGCGAGCGGGATCACGATAGGCACGGGCAACGTGCGCACCGACACGGTCCACGCCGCGCCACCCGACGGCCGGGGAGCGGTGACGGTCTGGGATCAGTCCGTGCCGAACGTCGCCAGCAGTGAGGGCACCAGGTCGTCGGGCCCGGAGCGCCATTCGTCGGTCTCCCGCAATCTGAGCAGGGACAGGTGAGAGCCGTCGCGTAGGACGCCGATGGCCAGGTGAGCCAGGCGCCACCGGACGTCCATGCCGCGGGGCCGCCTGGCCAGGCTGGTCCTCATGACCATCTCGGCGATCAGCACACAGCCGAGCACATCGTCCGGCCAGGTCACCTTGGTCAGTACCGTCTTGAGGTCACCCCCGGGCAGCGGGGTGAGCGGGATCGCCAGGAGGGCGTCCGGTGGCAGGTCCGTCAGTTCGTCCAGGGGGTAGGCGGTGTTGAGATAGGTGTCGCGGTCGGTCAGGGCATACAGGCGGCGCCCGCCGTTCCACCCCTCGGCGTCGGCGTCGCGCTCGGCGGCCATCACCGCTGCCGCCAGTGCGTCGTGACCTGCCATGCCGGGATCATCCCGCCGGACAGGCGCGAGGGATAGCCCCTGGCCGGTCAGAGGTAGGACTCCAGGCGGTCGGCCAGGTCCTTGGGGCGCGACAGCATGGGGGAGTGGCCGCCGTCCATCTCGTCGGGGACGACGCCCAGCCGTTCGCGCGCCATACGGCGCATGAACGCGGCCTCGAACCACCGGTCCTCCCGGCACAGCAGGAACCGGGTCGGCACGTCCGGCCAGGCGGCCCGACCGCCCGCACCACCGTGCGAAAGTGGCCATGTGCCCCATCCTGGCAGGCGGTCACAGCGCGTTCAGCAGCATCTGGACGAAGACCAGGTTCGTCACCACGTGGATGAACACCGGCACCCACAGGTTGCGGTAGCGCGACCACAGGTATCCGGTCAGCAGCCCGAACACCCCCTGGAAGGCGATGATCGTGGCGATGCCGAGCAGCGGGTCGTCGGGCTTGATCCGGGAGGTGTGCATGAACGCGAACAGCAACGAGGAGGCCATGATCGCCGGCCACCTGCCGAACAGCACCTCCAGGCGGGTCTGCAGCCACGCCCGGTAGAAGAACTCCTCCAGTACGCTCGCCGTCAGCAGCGTGAGCAGGGACAGCACCACGAGCGTGACCATGTCCGGCAGCTCACCGTGCGACGGCGGCGCCAGCGGCCCGATCTGCGACAGCACGAACCAGGCCACCACGGCGGGCAGTGGCGCCAGCCACGTCACCGGCTTCGGGATCGCCCTGGCCTTGGGCTCGCCGCCCCGGATCAGCCGGAAGGCCACGAGCGGGATGACCAGCAGGAAGACGATCTTCGCGACGTGGTAGAGAAGCCCCTGGGCGAACGGCGCGGCGATCGCCATGAGGACGGCGGCGCCCACCAGAACCTGGGTCTCCCTGACCAGCCGGGCGCGGGGCAACTCAAGCAAGGGCAGCGACGGCTCGGTCTTCGGTGACACCAGCATCGCCAGCACGATCGCGGCCAGCGCGGGCACGAAGGCGGACCACAGGGAGATGCCGGGCGCGCCGGAGCCGGACGACGGAACGATCTCGGTGTGGCCGGTCAGCACCAGCCAGCCGTACGCCAGGACGAAGAGGGCGCCGCCCGCCACCGCGAAGGCGAGGCGAGAACGTGACGTCTGGGACACCGTGGAGCGCATGGGAACCATCATCGCGGGATTCAGTCAGCCTGACATTCCTCCAAAAGCAGGATGCCCTAGCCTGCTGGTGATGATCTCCAACTGAAAGGTGTCACGTGAAGAGAGCCCTGCCCGCCGTCGTCGCCGCAGTGAGCCTCGTCGCGCTCCTCGCCCCGCCCGCCGCCGCGGCGGACACCTACAAGAACTACGCCGACCTGGCCGCGCACGAGCGCGAGGGGACGGACTACCGGCGGATCCAGCGATTCCCGAGCGGGGCCAAGGTGGCGCACATCGCCATCCACGGCGGCGCGATCGAGTCGCCCACCACCCAGCTGGCCGACCACGCCGCCGGCTCCAGGTACGCCTTCTACTCCTTCGTCGGCCTCAAGCCCGACGGCAACAGCAAGCTCCACATCACCTCGACCCGCTTCGACGAGCCGCGCGCGCTCAAGCTGGTCGGCGCGGTCGGCACCACCGTCTCCTGGCACGCCGCCGCGGGCGACAAGGTCACCACGTACGTGGGCGGCCGGGACAAGGCGCTGATCAAGAAGGTGAGCGGCGCGCTGCGGGCGGCCGGGTTCCGCGTGGCGGCCGAGGTGCCCCAGGAGATCGGCGGCGACGATCCCCGCAACATCGCCAACCGCAACCGGCGCGGGATGGGCGTGCAGCTGGAGATCAGCAGGGGGCAGCGGGAGCGGTTCTTCGAGGGCGGGAAGCTGGCCAGGGCCTGGGTCGAGGACCCCGCGCACCGGACCAAGGACTTCTACTCCTACGTCGCGGCCGTCAACCGCGCGCTGCGATAGAGGTGCTACAGAGCCGAAGGGCCCGCCCCCCGGAAGGGGAGCGGGCCCCTGACGGCTAGACGCCGAGAGCGGAGGGCAGGCTCAGCTCGTGGAGGAACAGGGCCTCCGTCGTGGCGATGCGGCGCAGCTCCTCCAGGTCCACCCGCTCGTTCGGGGCGTGGATGGCCGCGTCCTCGTCCTCCGCGCCGAACAGCAGGATCTCCGCCGCGGGGAACTGCTTGAGCAGCGTGTTCACCAGCGGGATCGAGCCGCCGGCGCCCACGTCGCGGGGCGGGCGGCCGAAGGCGCGGTCCATGGCGCGGTTGAGCGCGGAGCGGGCCTTGCCGCCCGAGTCGGCCTGGAAGCCGGAGCCCACCGTGAAGTCGGTGAAGCCGACCTGCGCGCCCCACGGAGTCGCCTGGCGCAGGAAGTCGACGACCGCGTCCACGGTCGTCTTGGGGTCGGCGGCCGGCGGGATCCGGACCGTGACGCGCGCCCTGGCCGCCGGCTGGACGGCGTTGACCGCGCCCGACACCGACGGGACGTCCAGACCGGTGACGGTGATCGCGTACGACGACCAGAGGCGGTCGGCCAGGCTGCCCGAGCCGACCAGGCTCACGTGGTCCAGGACGCCGGCGGTCTGGCGGAACTCGTCCTCCGACGGCCCCTGGCCCAGGAACGTGCCACGCGGCAGACCCGGGACGCGGATGTCGCCGTTGTCGTCGTGCAAGGTGGTCAGCATGCGCATCAGCGCCGAGAGCGCGTCGGGCGCCGCGCCGCCGAACGAGCCGCTGTGGACGGCCTCCTTCAGCGTCCGCACCTCGATGGTGAAGGCGGCCATGCCGCGCAGCGACGTGGTCACCGACGGGTCGCCGATCTTCGGGTTGCCGGTGTCGGCCACCACGATGGCATCGGCGCGCAGCAGGTCGGGGTTGCGCTCGACGAAGGCCTCGAGGCGCTCGCCGGCGTACTCCTCCTGGCCCTCGATGATGACCTTGATGCCCACGGGGAACTGGCCCTGGAAGGCGCGCAGCGCCAGGACATGGCTGATGATGCCGGACTTGTCGTCGGCGGTGCCCCTGCCGAACAGCTGGCCGTTGATGAGCGTCGGCTCGAACGGCGGGGTACGCCACGCCGCCGGGTCACCTGCGGGCTGCACGTCGTAGTGCGCGTACAACAGGACGGTGGGGGCGCCGGGAGGCGCGGGGGCCTCGCCGTACACCGCGGGGAAGCTTCCCTCGACCGCGATCTGCTGGACGTGCGGGAGGCCGGCGGAGCGTAGCAGTTCCTCGGTTACGGCAGCCGCGGCGTGAACCGGCTCTGCGGGGTGCCCGGGAAAGGCCACGGAGGGGATGGCGGCGAGGCGCTTGAGTTCCTCGACGGCCTGCGGCATCGCGGCGGCGACGGCGCTCTCGATCTGGTCAGGAGTCACGGGACGGTCCCCCGGGTCGGTCTAACAGTACAACTCATTGGATCACAGAAGGTTCCACAGGGTGGAAACCGACCAAGCTAATCTACCTGCGGATTTCGTTGCCGTTACATATAGGTTCTACGGATCTCGGTTCTCTTGCATATTGGTGCGACGCTTTCACTTGGCAATACCCCAGGTGAAAGGGCAGACTGTTGGGAGCTCAGACACGAGGGAAGATAACCATGACGCAGCCGGAATCCGACATCCTCAAGGCCGCGCAAGACAACCTGTGGCTGCACTTCACCAGGCACAGCGCCTACGAGCAGAACGAGATCCCCACCATCGTGCGCGGTGAGGGCTCGTACATCTACGACATCCACGGCAAGCGCTACCTCGACGGTCTCGCGGGGCTCTTCGTCGTCCAGGCCGGGCACGGGCGCGGCGAACTGGCGGAGGCGGCCGCCAAGCAGGCCCAGGAGCTGGCCTTCTTCCCGCTGTGGTCCTACGCGCACCCCAAGGCGATCGAGCTGGCCGCGCGCCTGGCCGAGCACACGCCGGGCGAGCTCAACCGCGTCTTCTTCACCACCGGCGGCGGCGAGGCGGTCGAGACCGCGTGGAAGCTCGCCAAGCAGTACTACAAGCTCGTCGGCAAGCCGCTCAAGCACAAGGTCATCAGCCGCCAGATCGCCTACCACGGCACCCCGCAGGGCGCCCTGTCGATCACCGGCATCCCCGCGTTCAAGCAGATGTTCGAGCCGCTGGTACCCGGCTCGATCCGGGTCCCCAACACGAACCACTACCGCGCCGAGGAGATCTCCGGCGTCGCCGGGATGACGGCTGAGGAGTACGGCCGCTGGGCCGCCGACCGCGTCGCCCAGGCCATCGAGATGGAAGGCCCGGACACCGTGGCCGCCGTCTTCGCCGAGCCGGTGCAGAACGCGGGCGGCTGTTTCCCGCCCCCACCCGGCTACTTCCAGCGCCTGCGCGAGATCTGCGACGAGTACGACGTGCTGCTCGTCTCCGACGAGGTCATCTGCGCCTTCGGCCGGCTCGGCACGATGTTCGGCGGCCAGAAGTTCGACTACGTGCCCGACATCATCACCTGCGCCAAGGGCATGACCAGCGGCTACTCGCCGATCGGCGCGATGATCGCGCACGAGCGGCTGTTCGAGCCGTTCAAGAGCGGCGACACGATGTTCGCCCACGGCTACACCTTCGGCGGCCACCCGGTCAGCGCCGCCGTCGCCCTCGCCAACCTCGACATCTTCGAGCGCGAGGACCTGCTCGGCCACGTGACCCGCAACGAGCCCGTCTTCCGCGGCAAGCTCGAAAGCCTGAAGGACCTGCCGATCGTCGGCGACGTCCGCGGCGCCGGGTACTTCTGGGGCATCGAGCTGGTCAAGGACAAGGACACCAAGGAGACCTTCGACGCGGACGAGTCCGAGCGGCTGATTCGCGGCTACCTGTCGCACGCGCTCTACGACGCCGGCCTCTACTGCCGCGCCGACGACCGGGGCGACCCCGTGATCCAGCTCGCGCCGCCGCTGATCGCGGGTGAGAAGGAGTTCGACGAGATCGAGTCGATCCTGCGCTCCGTCCTCACCGAGGCGTGGAAACGCCTCTGACACCCTCCGTCCGGCACAGCGTGGTGCCGGAGAACGAAAGGAACGACCCATGAAGATCGGCGTGCCTGCCGAGGTCAAGAACCACGAGTATCGCGTCGCCGCCACCCCCGCAGGAGTTCACGAACTCACCCGCGGTGGCCACGAGGTTTTCGTCCAGCGTGGTGCCGGACTCGGCTCGTCCATCACCGACGAGGAGTTCCTCGGCGCGGGCGCGAAGATCCTCGACACGGCCGACGCCGTGTGGGGCGAGGCGGACATGGTGCTCAAGGTCAAGGAGCCCATCGCCCAGGAGTACCACCGCATGCGCGAGGGCCAGGTGCTGTTCACCTACCTCCACCTCGCCGCGGGCAGGGAGTGTGCCCAGGCCCTCCTGGACAACAAGGTCACCGGCATCGCGTACGAGACCGTCCAGGTGGGCAACGCCCTTCCGCTGCTCGCCCCGATGTCGGAGGTGGCCGGTCGGCTGGCTCCGCAGGTCGGCGCGTACAACCTGATGCGGTTCAACGGCGGGCGCGGCGTGCTGCCGGGCGGCGTGCCCGGCGTCTCGCCCGCCAAGATCGTCGTGATCGGCGGCGGCGTGTCCGGCCTCAACGCGGCGCAGATCGCCGTCGGCATGGGCGCCGACGTCACCGTCCTCGACACCAACGTCGACCGCCTGCGCTTCATCGACGCCATCTACCAGGGCCGGCTCAAGACCCTGGTCTCCACCTCCTACGCCATCGAGCGCGAGGTCTTGCAGGCCGACCTGGTGATCGGCGCGGTCCTCATCCCCGGCGCCAAGGCCCCGACGCTCATCTCCAACGAGCTCGTGTCGCGCATGAAGCCGGGCTCCGTGCTCGTCGACATCGCCATCGACCAGGGCGGCTGCTTCGAGGACTCCCGCCCGACCACGCACGCCGAGCCGACCTACATGGTGCACGACTCGGTGTTCTACTGCGTGGCGAACATGCCGGGCTCGGTGGCCAACACCTCCACCTACGCGCTGACCAACGCGACCCTGCCGTACGCGGTCAAACTGGCCAACCGGGGGTGGAAGGAAGCCCTCCAGAGCGATCCGGCCCTCGCCCTCGGCCTCAACACCCACAACGGCGCCCTCACCAACGCTCCCGTCGGCGTCGCGCTCGGCATCCCGTCTGTTCCTCTCGCCGAGGTTCTCGCCGCGTAGTTCCTTCTGGTACGGCAGGCCCGGTTGCCCCCACCCCCCGCACGGGGTCGGGGGCATTCCAGGGGAACGGCAGGCAGGCCGCGCGTGGCGGGCCACCGCAACGCGCGCACCGCCGGCCGGCCCCTTCGGCATCCACCGGCCACCGGCTGTCCGCGTGTTGCCGGCCGGGGTTCGCTCGGCACCGGTCGTCCGGCGCCTACCGGCCGTCTCTGCCCGCGTGTTGTCGGCCGGGGTTCGCCTGCCATGGACGGCTGGTCGCGGTGTGCCGCCCGTTGTCAACCGGGTTCTTCGGGGGTTTGGTGGGTGGGGTCTTCTGGGGTCTGGCCGAGGATGTCGTCAGGGGTGAGCTGTTCGCGGGCCGTCGTCACCGCCCACCGGTGGCCGAACGGGTCCCGGATGACCCCGTACTTCTCCCCCCAGAACGCCTCCTGCACCGGCATCTCCGAGGCGGCGCCCGCGTCGAGGGCCCGCCGTTCGACCTCATCGGGGTCGTCGACCTCCAGCAGGATCAGCACCGGACTGCCGCCCACCGTCGGCGGCGCCAGCGCGCCCAGTTCGGGCGTCTCCTCGCTCACCAGCAGCCGCCCGTCGCCGACCTGCAGCTCGACGAAGAGGATCGCCCCGTTGGGCAGCGTGTTCCTGAACACCTCGACCGCCCCGAACGCGGCCTTGTAGAACGTGATCGCGCTCTCGGTGTCGAGCACGAACAGATGCGGGCTCAGCCCCTGCGGCCTCATCGTCGTCACGTGACCAGTCCAGCCTCTCGTGCGGCCGTCACCATGCGGGCCATGAGCTCGGCCTCGGCGCGCGCGGCCGCCTCGCCCGCCTGGGTCAGCCGGTAGTAGCGGCGCCGGGCGTCGTGGGGGGCTGCCGGATCGCCTTCTTCCGTCTCTTCCACCAGTCCGTCGGCCAGCAGCCTGCTGATGGTCCGGTAGAGGGTGCCCGGACCCAGTTTGACCGCTCCGCCGCTGACGTGCTCGACGAACCGCATGATCGCGTAGCCGTGGGCGGGTTCGCCGGCCAATGCCAGGAGCACGTGGAACCCGGCGGTGGTGAGCATGCTTGACACCATAGCACCACAGTGGTTATATCCGAACTGGATATAACCAAGGAGAGCATAATGACGATCAACGTCAACAAGGTCACGCTCTACGTCCAGGACCAGGCCGCCGCCCTCGACTTCTGGACCCGGAAAGTCGGCTTCGAGGTCACCACCGACCAGCCGTACGGCCCCGACACCCGCTGGATCGAGGTCTCCCCACCCGGCGGCGGCGTCGGCCTCGTCCTGTTCAAGGCCGGCCCCGGCTGGCCGACGCTCAGCCAGGACCAGCCGAACTACGTGTTGTTCGACACCGAGGACATCGTCAAGACCCACGAGAGCCTGGCCGCCAGAGGCGTGACGTTCGACGCCCCGCCCAAGGAGGAGCCCTGGGGCTGGTCCGCCGTCTTCCTCGACAATGAAGGCCACCGCTTCCACCTCAGCCAGCGATGACCGCTTCCATCCGGTTCCCGTTGCGGCTGCTGGTGCTGCCCGCTCGGGTTCGGGCCGACCTTCCGTTACGGCTCCGCCCCGCCCACCCGCCCCGCCGGCATGGGCGCGCGGCTGTCGAGCGATGGTCGTGAAGGCTCACGGGGTCCTCGCCGCGACAACTCCGCTCCGGGCCGGATATCGCGAAGCCGGCATGCCGAACCTTCGTGAAAGGGCTTGGCTACAGGGGACCGTAGAACAGGCGGAGCCCGGTTCTGGCGTCGAGGACGGGGCGGTCGCCCAGAGGGGTGCGTAGTTCGACCGGGCGCTTCTCGATCGACGCCCATCCGGAGCACGCCGGCCCGTACGGCTGGACACGCGGCTCGACCACGACCGCGTCCGGTTCCTCGCGGACGTTCATCCCCAGCAGGCGGCCGCATTTCAGGTGGATGAGGTGGATCGTCAGCGCGCCGTCCGGCGCCTCCTCGAAGCTGCCGTCGAACGGTGTCGTCGGCCCGAGACCGGGCGGCATCGGGTCGACCGCCGCGTCGGCCACCGCCACCCGCCGGATCGGTCCCGGCAGCCCGTCCACGTCGAAGCGCCAGGCCGGCGCCTCGGCCGGGCCCCGGTGCGTGCGCACGGTGACCGTCTCCATGGTCACCCGGGTCACCTTCGCCTTCTCGCATTTGGCAGGGTCGCCACCGGTCTCCTCGCTTCGCCGTTCCCGCTCCTCCTCGGTGATCCCGCCCTGGCACACCGGGTTCACCGACGGCCTGCCGGGAATCTCCCGTGGGTTGGCCACCTGGTAGGCGGCGATGTCGGCCGGGACGAGCGGCACCTCCAGCGTGCGGCCGTCGGCCCAGCGGACCGTCCCCGTCGCCGGGCTGGTCACGGTGGGCTTGTCGTAGACCAGGCCGAGATCAGGGTTTCCGAACCTGGCCGCGGCGACCTCGGGTGACATGATCGTCAAGTCCTGGCGCGGGTTGAAGCCGGACTGCCACACCGCTCCCGGACCCGCTCGCCAGCTCATCAGTGCCCGTTCCGCCCGTCCCTCGAAGGACGCCGACGGCCCCGCCTCGTTCCGTGCGCCCGGTACCACCGCGGCCAAAAGCACCAGGATCACGAAATATCTGATCATCAATCCCACCTAAGATCACAAGCTCACCCTCCCTATGACGCGCCACACCCGTCTCCGGGCTCACAACCGGGGGTGATCACCTGATGATCTGTGCGCCCGCCCAAGCGATCTGTGCGCCCGCTCAGGCGGCGGGGTCAGCGCAGGCCGAGACGGGTGCGCAGGTCGCGGGCCGTGGCCAGCACGTGGGTGACCTCGCCGGGGCTCGGCCACGGGGCGGAGCCGGGGCGGATCAGGGTGGTGCGGATCGAGGCCAGGTGGTCGATGGCGCCCGCGTGCAGGCCGCTGCGTTCGACCAGCCAGACCACCACGTCGGCGTGGTCTCGCAGCGGACGGGTGACGAGGTCCCAGGTGCCGAGGATCTCCGTCAGCTCGGGCACGCTCAGTGGAACCCCGCTGCGCCGGCCGGTGGCGGCGGCGGCGAGTTCGGCGCGGGCGTGGAGTTCGGGCTCGGCCAGGCGGTCCCAGGTGGGCTGGGGCGGGTCGGCGAGCCACTGCTCGGCCTCGTGGTTGTGGCCGGCCGCCGACAGCAGGCCGCCGAGCTCCATCGCCGCCCTGTGGTGCCCGGACAGCGCGGCCTGGCGGAACCAGTGCTGGCCTCCGGCCAGGTCGCCGAACTCGGCGATCAGCAGCAGGCCGAAGTTGAAGGCCGACTCGGCGTCGCCGCTGGCCGCCGCGCGGCCGAACCAGTGGCTCGCGGCCGGCGAGTCGCTGAGCTCGACGCAGACGAACCCGGCCATCCGCTGGTCCTCCAGCCGCCCCGCGTTGGCGGCGCGCTCGAACCACGCGCGGGCCGTGCGCAGGTCGCGCCGGGACAGGGCGATGCCGCCGAGCTGGGAGGCGGCGCCGGGGTGCTCGCTCTTGGCGGCGAGCCGGTAGTAGGCCTCGGCGCCCTCGGGGTCACGGCTGGCCTGCAGGAACAGGCCGAGGTGGTAGGCGGCCTCGGCGTGGCCGCCGCGCGCGGAGAACTCCCACCACTGGACGGTCTCCTCGTCCTCGCCCGCCGAGTAGGCGAGGAAGCCGAGGTCGTGGCCGGAGGCGACGTCGCCGTCCACGGCGGCTCTGCGGTGCCAGTCGCGGGCCGCGGCCTGCTCGCCGGCGTCCTCGCAGAGCAGCGCGAGCCGGCGGGCGGCGGTGCGGGAACCGGCGCGGGCTGCCTTGTCGTACCAGGCCTTGGCGCCGGGCAGGTCGCCGCGCTGCTCCAGCAGGAGCGTGGCGAGGTTGAGCGCGGCCTCGGCGTCGCCGGTGCCCGCGGCCAGCTCGTACCAGGACACGGCCTCCTCCAGGCTGCCGTGCTTCTCGTGCCAGACGCCCAGGTTGTAGGCGCTGTCGATGTTGCCGGCCGCCGCGGCGCGCTCCCACCAGTGCCGCGCCGCCGAGCGGTCGCCGCGCTGGGCGTAGAGCTTGCCCAGGCGATGGGCCGCCTGCGGGTCGCCTGACTGGGCTTCCGCGATCAGCTCGGGTTCGTCTCCGGTACGGGGCGCCGGAACGGCCGCCTCCGCCACCTCTCCTTGCCACCACGCCATCCACTCAGCGTGACATGTAATCAAGCGACTGCGGAATGTAATCGCGGAGCTGGTGCTCTAGGAGAAGCGAATGAAACCGGTGTACATGCCCATGGAGCAGACGTATCGCAGGGTGCCGGGGAGCTGGGGCGGGAGCCGTACCGTGGCGGGGAGGGTGTGGTCGCGGCCGGCGAGCGTCACCGTGCGGGTGCATCCTTGGTCGGCCAGGTGGAAGGTGATCTCCACGGGTACGCCCGCGCGGGCCTCGACCATCGCGGGGCGGTAGCCGTCGCGCATGGCCCAGATGTCCACTTTCTGTTCGCCGCGTGCGGTCATGGCCAGGGCGGGTGCGGGGGAGGCGGGCAGCCAGCCGCCGAGGCTGATGCCGGAGCCGATCGTCCAGAGGCCGACGGCGATCGCGGCGGCCCCGGCGAAGGCGGCCAGGCGGGTCCGGGACAGTCGTCGCAGGATGTAGCCGAGCAGGGCGAACGCCGGTGAGGTGCCCACGACGAACCCGGCCATCACCGCCGCCCCCGACAGCGCCGAGCCGGTGGAGACGGCCACCATCTCGGTGCCGAGCGTGACGCCGCACGGCAGCAGGATCGTCGCGGCGCCCATGACCGGCGCGGCGGCCCGGCGCGGGGTGCGGTGCTGCGCGCAGGCCGCGCGCCGCCGGATCAGCCGGACGGCGAAGGCGATCACGACGACCCCGGCCGCGACGAGCAGTCCCGCGCGTGCCTGCGGCGGCAGTTGAACGGCGGAGCCGAGCCAGCCGAGCAGCGCCCCGGCCAGCACGTACGCCGCCAGCCGTCCGGACAGGAACTGGGCCACCAGCCAGGGCCGGGTCCTGCCGTGGCCGCAGTCCTCGCGGCATCCGCCGCCGGTGAGGCCGACGAGCAGGCCGCCCTGCAGTGCCGTACAGGAAGCGGTCCCCGCCACCAGTCCGGCGGCGAGGCCACTGACGAACAGTGCGCCCGGCCCCATGCTCAGGGTGAGGGGGCCGGGGTGTCGGGCCGCATGGACGCAGCGTAACCCGCGCCTGTCAAATGCGGCCAGTGACACTTCTTTCACTCTGTGGAGCGCTTAGGAACGGAGCACCGACATGCGCTCCATGTACTCGTCGTCGCTCAACTCGCCGCGGGCGTACCGCTCGGCGAGGATCTGCTCGGCCGACGCCGTGGGACTGGCCGCCACCGTACGGCGCGGCCCCCACCGGCCGGTGCGCTTGGCCCAGATGACCAGCCCGACCACGGCCACCCAGAACAGTCCCCAGAAAGCCGGGAAGATCGGAAAAAAGTGTCCATACATGTCGCTCTCCTCCTTCGGTGTCGTACCTCCAGAGTCGACCGAAAACCGGGCAGGCGAATCAGACGCCGGTCGCGCTCCCCTGTACATCGCTGGCCGTATCCCTATACTCCCGCCTTGAGGGGAGTGATAGGGAGTGGATTTCACCGTGAGCCAGGTCGCCGACCTGCTGGATCTGCACGTCAAGACCGTGCGCGGTTACGTTCGCGACGGCCGGCTGAAGGCCGTGAAGGTGGGCAAGCAGTACCGGATCTCCAGGGTGGACCTGGAGTCCTTCACCGGCGCGCCCCTCGCCTCCCGCCCCAGCCAGGACCGCTACGTCGAGGTCTCCACGATCGTCCAAGTGGACGCGGTCGGCCGGCACGACCTGGACCGGCTGAACACCGCCGTCATGGCGACCGCCACCGGGCTGCGGGTCGAGATGGTCTACAACGAGGAGCGCGCCACGCTCAAGGTGATCATCCTGGGCGGCCCCGGCCGCACCGCCGACGTCCTGCGGCTGATCGAGGCGCTGACCTGACCGTTGTCCTCAGAGCCAGCCCGGCTTGACCAGCCCCGACTCGTAGGCGATCACCACGAGCTGCGCGCGGTCCCTGGCGTGCAGCTTCATCATCGCCCGGCTCACGTGCGTCTTCGCCGTGGCCGGTGACATGAACAGCTTGCTCGCGATCTCGTCGTTGGTCATCCCGGTGCCCACCAGCGCCAGCACCTCGCGTTCCCGGTCGGTGAGCTGGTCCAGGCCCTCGGTCGAGACCGGCGCCTTGGCCCGCGTGGCGTACTCGGCGATCAGCCGCCTGGTCACGCTCGGCGACAGCAGCGCCTCGCCGTCGGCCACCACCCGGACCGCCTGGATCAGCTCGGCCGGTTCCGTGTCCTTCACCAGGAAGCCGCTGGCGCCGCCGCGCAGCGCCTCGAAGACGTACTCGTCCAGCTCGAACGTGGTCAAGATGATGATCTTCGGACCCGGCGGCATCTGGCGGGTCGCGGTCAAGCCGTCGGTGCCGGGCATCCGGATGTCCATCAGCACCACGTCGGGAGTGTGCTGGGCGGCCAGCCGTACCGCCTCCGCGCCGTCGGCGGCCTCGGCCACCACGCTCATGTCGGGCTGGGCGTCCAGCAACGCCTTGAACCCCGCGCGCACCAGCGCCTGGTCGTCGGCGAGCAGCAGCTTGATCATGCGTTCTCCTCAGGTAGGGGCAGCCTGGCCTCGACCTGGAAGCCGTTGCCGACCGGGCCGGCGACCAGCGAACCGCCCAGGGCGGCGGCCCGCTCGCGCATGCCCGGGATGCCGTTGCCGCTGCCGTCCTCCGACAGCGGGGCGGGCGAGACGGCGCCCGTGTCGGTGACGCGGACGGTCAGCTCGGCCGTGCCGTACTCCAGCCTGACCGTGACCTTCGCGCCGGGGGCGTGGCGCGTGACGTTGGTGAGCGACTCCTGCACGATCCGGTACGCCGCCCGCTCGACCTGCGCGGGAAGGGGCCGTGATCCCACGCGCTTCAGCGTGACGTCGAGGCCGGAGCGCTCGATGAGGTTGTCCAGATGGTCCAGGCCCGAGGTGGGGGAGCGCGGGGCGCCCTCGCGCAGCACGTTCAGGACCGAGCGCATCTCGCCGAGCACCTCCTTGGAGGCGGTCTTGATCGTGGCCAGCGCCGTCCTGGCCTGGTCGGGCTGGTCGTCGATGAGATGCAGCGCGGTCGAGGCCTGCACGTGGATGAGCGAGATGTTGTGCGCGAGCACGTCGTGCAACTCCTGCGCCATGGTCAGGCGCTCCTCGCTGGCCTGCCGCCTGGCCTCCTCCTCTTCCGCCCTGGCCCGTTCGGCCCGCCGTTCGCGCAGGATCCTGACCAACTCGGCCACGACCATGAGCAGCATCATCGCCGTGGAGATCCACACGGCGTGGAAGAGGCTGCGGTTGCCGATCACCCAGGCGTAGGCCTCGAAGAAGCCGAACATGCCCGCCGCCAGCAGCCAGGCGACCAGCCGCCGGCCGTCGATCACCAGCCAGAACAGCATCACGCCGGGCGTGAAGAAGATCGGCCCGTAGGGATAGCCGCCGGCCAGGTACGCGGCGGTCACGAGCAGCGTGATCACGGTCGTGGCGACGGGGTAGCGGCGGCGCACCAGGATCAGCGCCGGACCGATCAGGAGCAGGGAGTAGGCGTACCAGTCGAGCGCCGCCCGATCGAAGCGCTGCCCCCACTCGGCGCCCTGGCCGATCACCACCTGGGCGACGGCCAGAACGAGCGCCAGATAAGGGTCGAGTCGGGACTTCACGGTCCTACGCTATTTCAGCTCTCTGACCAGCGCATCATCTGGATGTGGCAGGGGGCCCTACCACCGGAGGCGTACCTGGTCCATCGTGGACACCATGCGCCGAGTGATCGTTCCCGCAGCAGCAGTCCTCGTCACGCTCACCACCGCGCCGCCCGCCATGGCTGAGCCCCAGCAGAAGGTCCCGGTCGCCGAGGGGTACGGCGGCGCCGTGTCCACCGTCGACCTCGACGCCAGCAAGGCCGCGGTGGCCGTGCTGAAGAAGGGCGGCAACGCCATGGACGCGGCCGTCGCCGCGGGCGCGGTCCTGGGCGTCACCGAGCCGTACTCCTCCGGGCTGGCCGGAGGCGGCTTCATGGTCTACTACGACGCCTCCCGCCGTAAGGTCTACACGATCGACGGCCGCGAGACCGCGCCGCGCGCCATGACCTCGACCTCGCTCGAAGGCATCCCCTTCGACGAGGGCGTCACCAGCGGCCTGTCGGCCGGCGTGCCGGGCACGGTCGCCCAGTGGGAGACGGCGCTGCGCCGCTTCGGCACCATCAGCCTGAGACAGGCGCTCAAACCCGCCATCGACGTGGCCTCCAAGGGCTTCGTCGTGGACCAGACCTTCCACGACCAGACCGCCGCGAACGCCGCCCGCTTCAAGGACATCGCCTCCACCGCCAAGCTCTACCTCCCGAACGGCGCGCCGCCGCCCGTGGGCTCGGTCTTCCGCAACCCCGAACTCGCCGACACCTACCGCGAACTGGGCAGACGCGGCACCGACTGGCTCTACGACGGCCGCCTCGGCCAGGAGATCGTGGCCACCGTCAAGAAGCCGCCGCTCACCCCCGGCACCACGCGCAACGTGCGGCCCGGCCTCATGGAGATGTCCGACCTGCGCGACTACCGCGCGCTGATGCGCGAACCGACCCACGTCGAGTACAAGGGCCTTCAGGTGTACGGCATGGCCCCCCCGTCCTCCGGCGGCTCCACGGTCGGCGAGGCGCTCAACATCCTGGAGGCGCTGCCCCGCGTCGGCCTGCACGAGTACCTGGAGGCCTCCCGGCTGGCCTTCGCCGACCGGGGCAAGTACGTCGGCGACATCCCCGGCGTCCCCCTGCGCGAACTCCTGTCCGACGGCTTCGCCAAGGAACGTTCGTGCCTGGTCGGCGAACGCGCCATGGCCCACCCGGCGGCCCCCGGCTCGCCCGACGGCTCCTACTCCGGCTGCGAGCGGCCCACCGGCACCGCCCCCGACATCGCCGACGAGGGCCCGGAGACCACCCACCTCACGGTCGCCGACAGGTGGGGCAACGTGGTGGCCTACAACCTCACGATCGAGTCCACCGGCGGCAACGGCATCGTCGTGCCCGGCCGCGGCGTCCTGCTCAACAACGAGCTGACCGACTTCACCTTCGGCCCCGCGCCCGGCGACCCGAACCTGCCCGCCCCCGGCAAGCGCCCCCGCTCCTCGATGGCGCCCACGCTGGTGTTCAAGCACGGCAAGCCGGTGCTGGCCGTCGGCTCGCCCGGCGGATCCACGATCATCACGACGGTGCTGCAGATCCTCGTCAACCGCTACGACCTGGGCATGAACCTGCCCGACGCGCTGGCCGCGCCCCGCGCCACCCAGCGCAACACCGCCGCCACCCAGGCCGAGCCCGCCTTCCTCGCCCAGCACGGGGCCGCCCTTGAATCGCGTGGGCACGTGTTCGCGCCGAACCCGGAGATCGGGGCGGCGACCGGACTGGAGTTCCTCGGCCGGGGACGGGTACAGGCGGTCGCCGAGCCCGCGCGGCGCGGCGGCGGCAGCGCGCTGGTGGTGCATCCGTCGCGATGAGCGAATCCGAGAGTGACACGCCTGGGCCGGGGCCCGAGCCTGGGTCTCAGGCTCAGGTGCGGCACGTCGTGGTGTTGATGCTGGAGAACCGGTCGTTCGACCACATGCTCGGCTACCTCGTCCATCCCGACCCCGGGTACGACGGGTTGCTGGGCGGCGGGCCGTACACCAGCCCCGGCTGGGACGGCGGCCCGCCCGTGGCGGCCTCAGCGGACGCGGGGCCGCTCGCCACGATGGACTTCGACCATTCGCACGACGCGGCGATGGAGCAACTCGGCGGCGGCTGGGTCAGCGCGCACGAACGCAAGGCGCGCGGGCTGGCGGAGCCGCGGTTCGGCGGGCTGCTGGGGCCGCTGATCGGGTGGCTGTATCCGAAGTTCGCGAAGAAGGAGCCGATCTTCGGGGTCGGGCCCGAGGTGATGCGCTGCCAGGACCCCGCCGGGGTGCCGGTGCTGGCGACGCTGGCGCTGGAGTTCGCGGTGTGCACGCGGTGGCACTGCTCGGTGCCGGGGGAGACCTGGCCCAACCGCAACTACCTGCACGCCGCCACCTCCGACGGGATGACCAACATCCAGCCGCGCTTCTACACCGACCCGACCATCTTCGAGACGCTTGAGACGGCGGGACACGGCTGGCACGTCTATCACGACGACGTGCCGCAGGTGTGGGCGTTCTCCAACCTGTGGAACGGCGCCGACCGGATCGCCCGCTGGTTCGACATCTCGGAGTTCACCGCCCACGCGGCGGCCGGAGAGCTGCCCGCGTACTCCTTCATCGAACCCAACCATCGCCCCCCGGTCCGCCTGAACGACCGCCCGTCCAACAGCCAGCATCCCGGCAACAACCAGATCAAGGACCAGGTCGGCGCCTCGACCGACTTCGCCCGCGCCGAGTCGCTGGTCGCGGCCGTGTACGAGGCGCTGAAGTCCAACCCGGAGGCGTTCGGCCAGACCGTGCTCGTCATCACCTACGACGAGCACGGCGGCCTCTACGACCACGCCCCGCCGCTGACCGGCCTGCCCGACCCGGGTTCTTCCCCCGGCCTGCTGGCCCGCCTGCTGCGCCTGCTGGCACACAAGAAGAGCGCCGCCTTCGACTTCTCCTCCTCCGGCGCCCGGGTCCCCGCCGTGATCGTCTCCCCTCTGATCCCCAAGGGCACGATGAGCACCACCCCCATGGAGCACGCCAGCGTTCCCGCCACGCTCCGCGCGCTGTTCGCCCCCGACCGCCCGCCCCTGACCACCAGGGACGCCGCGGCGGGCCGCTTCGACACGCTGCTGACGCTTTCCGCTCCCCGCACCGACCTACCCGACCTGACCCGCTACGCCCTCCCCCTGGGCGGCGCGCCGTCCTCCGGCGGCGACCCCGCCCACGACACGACCGCCGCCGCCCAGCCACCACGGGACCACCTGCCCGATCACTGCCGTGACCTGGCCGTACTGGCCCGCCGCGTCCGCGCCCGCCTCCGCGGCCGTCCCGCGGTGTTCGCGGGGGTGAGCTGGCGCGCCCGCGACCAACGAGCCCTGGCCCAGGCCCTCCCCGCCTTCCGCACCGCCGCCACCAAAGCCCGCCAACCCTGACCCCAACCACCCACACCCATCCGCCCGCCGGGTACGGCACCGCCATGTGTCCCAAGCAGGCCGCATCCCCAGGACACACCTCGCCCACGGCACGCCAAGGCCTCGCGCTCCTTGGACGCGCCCAGGTACCGGGTGCCGCGTCCCGGGACCGCCGCATCCCAGGGCTCGCTGTTCCCCCAAAGCGCGCCCCACAGACAGTGCTCCGAGCGCCGCCTCCCACGAGGCGGCGCTGTCTCCCGCACCGGGTTCCGGGCCGGGGTGCAGGGCGAGGTCCTTGGGGCACGCCCCAAGGCCGGGTCGCAGGGCGGGGTCCTTGGTCCGGAGTCGGGGGCATGGCGGGGTCCGGGGTGGGGCGCAGGGCGAGCCCGGGGGCGGGGCCTGGGGTTGTGGGGGTGGGTGGGGTTCCTTTAGGGGTTGGGGGCTGGGGTGGTCAGGTAGGTGTGGAGGCGGCGGGCCTGGCGGACCAGGTCGCTGGTGCGGGTTCTGGTGGCCAGGTCGGCTATGGCGGGGAGTTCGCCGCGTGCTCCCGCCCAGGCGGCCGCGTCGGCGGCGAAGGAGACCAGGCGGGTGTGGGTGGTCGTGGCGCGTTCGGCTTGGAGGTAGACGGGGAGCAGGCCGGTCATCACCTGCCATACCTCTTGATGGGCCCCGAGCTCCGCCAGCTCCCGCAGGGTGCGTAGCGCGTCGGGGAGGTCGCGTCTCAGGTGGGGGAGCAGGGCGGCGAGTTGCCTGCCGATCTCCTCGCCCGGCAGGTCGCCCGAGGCCGCCAGCCACAGGAACGGCCTCTTGGCCACCGCGCCACCGTCTCCGCGCAACAGCGACCAGGCCAGCAGCAACGCGATGCCCGGCCCGGCCGGCCCGTCGGCGCGTGCCAGCCGGCGCAGGTCGTCCGTGTCCGGCCGGGCGATCGGCCAGGCGGACAGCAGCCCGTACACCGAACGCGCCGCCGCCACCTCCCGGTAGCCGGCCAGCACGGCCAGCATCCGTCCGCACGACTCACCATGTGTCCGCACCGTCAGCAGGTCGCGGAAAAGGTCGCGATCCTCCGGCGCCGGGATGATGTCGGCGACGACGCGCGGGTCGTCGCCGTGCATCGTCCACCGCAGCGTCACCTGCGGCTCCGCGGGCCGGGCGGTCAGCCGCGCGGCCACCATCCGTCCTGCCTCGCCGGGCAGTCGCCGGGCCCGTGCCACCACCCCCTCGCTCGCCGTCCTTCGCAGCCGCAGCAGTGCCTGCCGCAGGTCGGTGGGGAGCGGGAGCACGCCGTCCGGGTATGTCGCCAGGCGCTCCACCAGCACCGCCGCGTCCAGCCCGCCGTCCTCGCGGCTCGGGGTGGCCAGCAGGTACGGCGGAAGCCGTTCGTCGAGCAGAGCTTGGTAGACCTCCGCGTAGCGGGCCAGCGGCAGGTACTTCGAGGCGTCGCACTCCGTGGGGCCGGGGACGCGCTCGGCGATCGTGCGGGTGGGAACGCCGCCCAGGTTGGACAGGATCTGCTCGCCCACCGGGCTCCCCGCGGTCGCGGCCAGGCCGGCCCGGGAGGGTGCGGTGCGTTCCGCGCCCGGCTCGGTCAGTTCCCTGGCCATGGCGGCGGCCCAGTCGGCGGTTTCCCACCACGGCGACGTCCAGTACTCCAGGTCCTTGCAGCGGGCGGCCAGTCCCGCCAGCCCGGCGGCCAGTGCGGCGCGGTCGCCCGCGGCCAGCCGGACGAACGCGTCGAGCCACGTCTCCTGGCTCGGCCAGTCGAACTCCGTGGGCAGGAACACCGCCAGATCCCCGGGCGTGGACGGCGGGGCGGCGAACGGTCCCGGCTCCGGAGCGGGCGGCAGCGGCCGGGGCGGCAGCGGTGCGGGAGCCTGGTCGGGGGAGCCGGCCTCGCCGCCGAACGCGGTCGCGAGAGCGCCGCCCTGGTCGGCGGGCAGGAGCTCGACGACCTGCCTGATCGTCTCGGCGCCGAGCGGGCTGAAGCGGGCCGCGTGTTTGACCGCCAGCTTCACCGCGCGCTCACGTACGACGGCGGACTCACCGGCCAGCGCCGTGGCCAGCGCGGAGGCGTAGTCGTCGAGGTCGTGGGCGGGGTCGCGCAGCAGCCGCTCCAGCCAGCTCAGCCCGGAGCCGACCAGTTTGCTCTCCTGCCGGAACAGCAGCCCCAGCACCGCCTCGCTCGCCTCGTGGACGGGCAGCTCGCCCAGCCTGCGCACCCGCTTGAGCGCCGGCTCCGCCACGTTGCCCGGCGCGGTGGGCAGCAACCGCAGGTAGTCGCGCCCGTGCTCGGCCACCTCGCCGTCGGTGGGGTCGAGCAGGTCGTGCAACCGTACGAAGAAGCGCAGGTCGGCCGCCTGCCCACCGCGCAGGAACCGGCGCACGCAGCCCGACAGCAGCGCCTTCCTGGACACCCGCGCCGCGCCGGTCAACGATCTCGCGGTCAGCTTGTGCAGCGCCTTCGGCCAGTCCGTCGAGTCGCGCAGCGCCCTGCCCACGCCCTCCGCCTCGAACAACCGCGGCACCATCGCGTCGAGCAGCGCGTCCTTGGCCAGCGTCGCGGACGACGACGGGGTGGCGGCGGCCAGCCATGCGAGCGTCAGCGGGTCGTGCTCGGGCGGCTCCGCTCCGGTACGGCGCAGCATCTCCAGCACGAGGCGCACCTGGTTGTCCGCCTCCGGCCGGGCGCCGCGCAGCCGGAGCGCCAGTCGTACCGCGAGATCGGACTGCCAGGCGGCGGGACGGGCCGACAGGACCGCGACCAACTGCGGGACGTCGTCGATCGTTCCCCGCCAGCCGCCAAGCGGGCGGCGCAGCTCGCGGCGGTTGAGCCAGGCGGTCACCGCGGCCGCGCCCGGCAGGGTGGCGGCGCCGGCGACGCGCATCGGCTCGATCCAGCGCTCGGAGATCCAGGGCCGCATGAGGTGCTGGGCTTCGGGGAGGCTGTGGACCGGCGTGTCGAGCTCGTCGGCGCGGGCCTGGAGCGCGTCCCACTTCTCGTGGTGGCGGTCGAGGCGGCGCTCGTCGTCCTCCTCGCCGATCCTGCGGGCCACCGGCAGGTACGCCGTCAGCTCCGCGGCCACCTCGCGGCGCTCGTCGTCGCCGAAACCGGCGGCCAGCAGGGCCACCGCGTGCATGTCATAGGCGTCGACGGCCTTGCGGACCGCCTCCCATGCCCCAGTCGTCATGCGGAAGACTGTAAAGATCGTCACCGACAGTTTTCGGAGATGCGTTCGTATGCCTGGAGTCAGTAGATGAGGTCGTAGGCGGTGGGGTCGACGCGGAGGGTGCGGGCCCAGTACTCGAAGGTGAAGCCGGGCCAGACCGTGCGGTTGACGCCGTGCTCGTCGAGGTACCAGGACTCGCAGCCGCCGGAGTTCCAGACCAGGGGGTCGAGGCGCCGGTGCAGGCGGTCCTGGAAGGCGCGCTGGTGGCCGGGTTTGACGTCGATGGCTCTGGCCTGGGTCTTGGAGAGGAGGCGCAGGCAGTTCATGACATAGCGAACCTGGGACTCGATCATGAAGACGACCGAGTTGTGCCCGAGGCCGGTGTTGGGGCCCAGCAGGAAGAACAGGTTCGGGAAGCCGGCGGTGGTGATGCCGTAGTAGGTCTCGATGCCGTCCTGCCAGGCGTCCTGGATCTTGCGGCCGCCCCTGCCGACGATGCGTTGTTCCTGCAGCGAGTCGGTGACCTTGAAGCCGGTGCCGTAGACGATGACGTCGACCTCGTGCTCGGCGCCGGTCGCATCGACGATCGAGCGGTCACGGATCTCGGTGATGCCGTCGGTGATCAGGGAGACGTTCGGCCTGGTCAGGGCGGGATAGTAGTCGCTGGACAGCAGGATGCGCTTGCAGCCGATGGTGTAGTCGGGGGTGAGCTTGGCGCGCAGCGCCGGGTCGGGGACCTGGCGTGCGAGGTGCCTGCGGGCCATGGTCTCGTGGATCCTCATCAGGCGCGGGTCCACGGCGAAGCCCAGGGCGCGGGTCTCCAGGCCCCAGTAGATGGTGTTGCGGAGCAGGCGGGCGGCGCCGGGCAGGCCGAGGGCTCTGCGCATGGCGCCGGGGATGGCGAAGTCGGGCTTGGCCTGGATCCAGGGCGGGGTGCGCTGGAAGAGGAGGAGTTCCCTGGCCAGGGGGGCGATCTGGGGGACGAACTGGATGGCCGAGGCGCCTGTGCCGATGACCGCGACGTGCTTGCCGGCCAGGTCGGCGGAGTGGTCCCAGGCGCTGGAGTGGAAGGACGGCCCGGCGAAGGCCTCACGTCCCTGGATTTCAGGAAATTTCGGGATATGGAGGGCGCCGATGCCCGAGATGACGGCGTTGGCCCGCATCGTCGCGCCGTCCTCCGTGGTGATCTGCCATTCCCTGGCCTCGTCGTCGTATTCCAGGCCGGCGACCTGCTTGCCGTACCGGATATGCGACCCGATGCGGTACTTGTCGACGCACGCCCGCATGTACTCCCAGATCTCATCCTGCGGGGAGAACATCCGCGACCAGCCGGGATTCAGCTCGAACGAGAAGGAGTACATGTGCGACGGCACGTCGCACGCGCAGCCGGGGTAGACGTTGTCCCGCCAGGTCCCGCCCAGGTCGGCGGCCTTTTCGAGGATGACGAAGTCGTCGAAGCCGGCCTCCTTGAGCTTGATCGCCATCCCGATGCCGGCGAACCCCGAGCCGATGATCACGATCCCCGGCTTCGTCACTGGACCCTCCTGTAGCTCTCGAACTCGGCGTGCGCGGGAGAGATCGCGATGTAGTCGAGCGCCTGCCGGAGATCGCCCTCCTGGCTGGGGTGGAAGCCCGGCCGCAGATAGCGCGGCACGGCCAGCGCCAGGCTGCGCAACGTGGGCACGCGCCCCTGGCGCGCGCGGTAGAAGTAATGCGTCCATTTCGCCCGCAGCCGCCCGCGCAGGATCGGGTCGTTGGCCATGAGGAATCCGGCGCCCCGCTTCAGCAGCAGAACGATCATCGGCCCGGTGACCATCATCGTCCGCGTGCGCCGCGCGTACGAGCCGTCGAGGTGCATGAACAGGTCGAACGCCACGCTCCTGTGCTCGACCTCCTCGGCCCCGTGCCAGCGCAGCAGGTCCATCATGACCGCGTCGGCGCCGGCGTCGTCCAGGGGCCGGGCGTCCAGGATCCACTGCCCGAGCACCGCGGTGTAGTGCTCGATGGCCGCGATCAGCGCGACCCGCTCCTTCAGCCAGTACGTCCGCGCGATCGGCGGCATCGTGTCGTCGCCGAGCATCCGCTCGAAGATCCACTCGATGTTCTCGACGTACGGCCCGGGGTCGAGCCCCTGCTCCTTCATGTGCTCCAGCACGCGCTGGTGCGCGACCGCGTGTGTCCCCTCCTGCCCCATGAACCCCTTGACCTCGGCTTTCAGCCGCGGATCCTGGATGTACGGCAGAGCCTGCTTGAACACGTGCACGAACCAGCGCTCACCGGCGGGCAGCAGCATGTGCAGCACGTTGATCAGGTGTGTGGTGAAGGGGTCGCCGGGCACCCAGTGCAGCGGCGTCTCCTCCCACGAGAACCTGACCCGGCGCGGCTTGATCGAGGTGTCGGTCATCGGGACTCCCAGCGGCGGACGTGGGGAAGGTCGTCATCCAGCCAGTAGGCGTCGTCCTCGGTGACGACCAGCAGTTCCTCGAACTTGGCGCCGACCGTGTCACCAGCGGTGCCCAGATGCGGCTCGACGGCCCACAGCCCTGGGGTCGGCGGATGCTCACTGGCCTTGCCGCCCGCCCAGAGCGGTGAGCGGCCTTCGAGGCGTTCCTTGACGAGTTCGCGCCCGATCGTACGCAGGGTCCTGACCCCGAAGGACTGGAAAACCACGAAACGCGGCCCGCCCAGGCGGATACGGGCGACCTGATGCCCGATCACCCGCCCGGGATAAACCTTGTGCCGGTTTCGATGTCCTAGTTCGGCGATGAGCCGGTCGACTTCCGCGTAGATATCGCGAAAGGTACGGCGGGCCCGTACCAGCTCCAGGATCTTCCCCCGGAACCCGGCCAGATCCCGATCCAGCCGGTCCCAGCCGGCGTTGTCCCCCAAGCGCCCCGAGTACCCGATGTCGGCGACGAACCCGTCCCTGACCGGCGCGCAGTCCAGGACGAAGGGCATGCCCTCTTCGAGCCTCCGCGAGGTAGCCAGGAATTGGGTCGGAACACGAAATTTCCGGAATGCCGTCCGGTCTCCGAACCACGCGAACGGCACGTGGAACCAGTCGTCCGCGCCGTGCCGCTCCAGCCACTTTCGCAGGGCGGTGGCGGCCATGCGCTCGGTCACTCCGGGTTCGAGCCGCGCGGCGACATGCTCGGCGCCCCGATAGGCGAGCTGCTGCAACTCGCGGAACCGGTCGAGGTCCGCAGTCTTATTGGACACACTGTCCAATGTAGTCAGCCGAAGTTGCCCGGTCCAGAGTGAGCCGGGTCACATCGCATGCTGGTGGTCGCCTGCTCCCGCCGGAGGTGCGGGTGGTGGCGAGACGCGCGCGTTCGCGGGGGCGGCCGCTCAGGCCGGGCGCGGGCCGCTGTGGTGCGCGCTGGGAAGGTGTGCGTCCGGGGCCGCCGGGCTGACGTGCGGGCAGGGCCGTTCCGGGCACACGAAAAGCGCCGAGAGCGTGGCCGTCGGCGCTTGGCTATGTCGGAGTCGGGTTACTTCAGGACGAGGTAGACCGCCACCGCGATGATCGCGAGGACGACCACACCGGCGATGATGGGAAGGGCCGCCGAGCGCTTGCGCGCGCCATCCTGCTCGCTCTGCTGTGCGAACGCGCGGAACTGCTGCGTGTTGCCGGCCGGGTCGGGATGCTGGTCAGACATGCGCAGCACTCTAGCCGGAACGGGTGAGCCGTTTGCACCTTTTGCCAGGACTGGTGTGGGTGCCCCTGATGACGGACCACACTGTCCGGCGGATAGTTTTGAAGCATGCTCAGGACCCTGTTCTCCCCGCGACTGATCGGGCTGCATCTGCTCACGATCGGGGTCCTGACCGCGTTCATCCTGCTCGGTCGCTGGCAGCTCGGAGTCTTCCAGGACTCCGGCAAGCCCCACGCGGCCACCGATCCCGCCCCGGTCGCCGTGGACGGCCTGGCCAAGGTGGGCGCCGGGTTCGAGAACGCGGCCGTGGGACGGAAGGTCACCGCGCAGGGCGTCTACGACGGGGGACGGCAGCTTCTCGTCGCCGACCGCAGGCCCAGCGTGGACACGCCGGGCGGCAACGTCGCGCGGGACGAGGGCTTCTGGGTGCTCACGCCGCTCCGGCTCGCCGACGGGACGCTCATGCCCGTCGTGCGCGGGTGGGTGGCCTCGGCCGGTGACGCGGGCGCCGCCGTACCGGCTGGGAGCGTGAACGTGTCGGGGCGGCTGCGGCCGCCGCAGGGGACCGACAGCGTGCAGCGGCGCGCGGAAGGACTGCCCGCGGGGCAGGTGCAGACCGTTTCCACCGGCGAGCTGATCAACCTGTGGAAGGGCGAGAAGGTGCGCAACGGGTTCGTCGTCGCGCAGCCCGCCTCCGGGGCGCTCGCCCCTGTCTCGGTGGCGCCGCCGGTCGTCGGCGGTACGTTCACGTGGCGCAACGCGGCCTATGCGGCCAACTGGTGGATCTTCGCGGGGTTCGCCGTCTTCATGTGGTTCCACTTCGTACGCGACGCCGTACGGGGTGATCGGGGCCGTGCTCGACAGTCCCCTGAGATGGTTCTGGAAGGTTAGGAAAACTAGTGGAGTCCGCCCTCAAGCCCTTCCGGGTGCTCGCCTACATGGTGGGCGTGATGCTGCTCGTGCTCTGCGTGGGCATGTTCCTCAACTACGTCGTCCGGGTCACGTGGTGGCCGGGGCTGATCATCGCGCAGGTGCACGGGTTCCTGTACATGATCTATCTGGTCACCGTCATGAACCTGGGCATGAAGGCGCGATGGAGCTGGCCGTACATGCTGGGCATCATGCTCGGCGGGACGGTGCCGTTCCTGTCGTTCTACGTCGAGCGCAGGGTGACCCAGCGTGTTCAGGCAGCCCTGGCGCAGGCCTGAGTACGGCGAGGGTCTTGGTCCGGGCCCTCGCCGCACTTCCTCCTGGCTCAGTTGCCGATGCCGCGCCTGCGCACGCGCTTGAGGCGCTCGCGCTGAGACGGGTCGAGCATGAAATAGCCCACCACCGGAGCGGCGACCACGCCGAGGACGACCAGCAGGGTGAGCCAACCCGGCAGGAAGATCAGCGAGAGCAGTACGGCGGCGCCCGCGCCTACCGCGTACTTCTGGATTGGCGACATCCTCAACTTCCTCCGAACGCGGAGCGCGCGCCCCGCCTCTCTCACATTGTGCGTCTTCGGTCCAACGAGTGGGGGACCGGTGGGGTTCCATTCACGATATGTCGCGTGGATCGAGGCTCTGGGAGATGGTCAGGAACTCCTGGCGCAGGGGCGCCGGGGCCGGTCTGGCCGCCGGATCGCCGGCCAGCAACGCGTACAGTACCGCCGCCAGCGCGCCCGCCCTCGTCAGCGGCGCGCCCGGAGCCGGCGGCAACCCCTCGACCGCGGCGAACAACGTCGCACCCAGCGACCACATGTCAGCGGCCGGCCCCGTCGCGCCCTCGGGGGCGGTGTAGGCGGAGATCCCGTTCGGCATCAGCGGCGGGCTGAGAATGGCCTGGCCGGAGGGCGACAGCAGGATGTTGCCTGGGCGGATGTCGCCGTGGTGCTCGCCTCGGGCGTGCAGACCCACCAGCTGATCCAGTACGGCCAGCCCGATCGCGGCCACCTGGACCGGAGGAAGCGGGCCGGTGGTGCCGATCACCTGATCCAGCGCCCGGTCCGTCGGGGTGGAGCCGGGGGCGGCGTGGCGCGGTCTGTGCGGGGGCGTGGGGTCGTAGGCGACCGGCCAGGAGGGCGACGGGTACAGCACGTCACTGATCGGCGCGGCGGGCTCTACGGGCGGCGTCGGGAAGTCGGCCGGTGGCGTCGGGAAGTTCTGTGCGGGTGGCGTCG
Source organism: Nonomuraea sp. NPDC050547 (assembly GCF_044457345.1). Lineage (NCBI taxonomy): Bacteria > Bacillati > Actinomycetota > Actinomycetes > Streptosporangiales > Streptosporangiaceae > Nonomuraea > Nonomuraea sp. NPDC050547. The sequence goes on along the minus strand of NZ_JBITGW010000012.1, from coordinate 144,753 downwards.
GAAAGTTCTGGGCGGACGGCGTGGGGAAGCCGTCGGACGGCGGGCCCGGGAAGGTCCCGCCGGGCGGTGTGGGGAACGCGGCTACCGGTGGCGTCGGGTAGGAGTCGTCGGCCGGAGGCGCCGGGGAGGCCCCGGGACCGGGAGGCGGCGGGAAGGGGGCGTCCGGCGGCGTGGGGAAGGCGTCCGGGGACTGCGGTGGGGCGTCCAGGGGGTGCCCGAAGGGGGCGTTCTGCGGTGGCGTGTTCGGGGGCTGCGGGAAGGGGCCGTTGTGGAGAGGGGCGTCCTGGGGTGGAGTGCTCTGGGGTGGGGTGTTCTGGGGTGGACTGCTCTGCGGGTGGGGGAAGGGGGCGTGCGGGTGCTCGACAGGTGTGTCCGGGGTGATGATGGGCGGTGCGGTGAGCGGCGGCTCGGTGGATGGCGGGTTCTCGGGGGCGGGCGGGGACTGGCGGCGTCGGCCGAACACCTTGCGCAGGCCCAGCAGGCGGGACTTGGCGGGCGGGCTGGGCGGCTCGTCCTGCGGTGCGGGCACCGGGCCGCTCTGGTCGCCGGGGTGCGCCGGCGCTTCGCCGCCGACGTGCGGGGCGACAGGGGTGCCCAACGGCGGAGTCTCAGCCAGATGACCAAGCACGGGCGGCGCAGGGTCACCGGGGTGGCCGAAGTCCGGGCCTGGCGGTTGGCCGGAGTCCTGGCCTGCCGCGTGGCCGAGAGCCGGGCCCGCCGGTTGGTCGGAGGTGGGCGGCGACGGGTGGCCGAAGGCTGGGGGAGCAGGGTCGCCGGGGGGCGTCGCGGGGTGGCCGAGGGCGGGCGACGGGTGACCGAAGGGTGGGGTGACCGACGGGCCGGGGGGTGTCGCCGGGGTTGGGGGGAAGCTGCCCGTGGTGGGGACCGACAGGGGGTGGGTGGTGGTGATGGGGTGGTTGAGGGCCAGGCGGGTCAAGGTGGAGGTGATGTCGTCCAGGGACGGCGGTCCGGCGGGGTCGAGCATGGCGCGGATCAGGGCGCGCAACGGCTCGGGGTCGGTGGCCGGTGCGGTGCCCGGCGGGCGGCCCTCCACCGCGAAGTGCAGGGTGGCGGCGAGTGACCACAGGTCCGCCGGCGGGCGCAGGCCGGGGTGCGGCAGGCCGAAGCCGGTCAGTACGGCGCGGCCGGTCGCCGTGAGCATGACCTTGCCGGGGTTGAGGTTGCCGTGCACGATCCCGGCCCCGTGCGCGGTCGTCAGGGCCTCCAGGAGGCAGAGCCCGGCGCGGGCGGCCTGGAGCTCCGGCAGGGGCCGCTTGGCGTCGACGGTACGCGCCAGCGACGCCCCGGACACGAACTCCGTGACCAGCCACGGCCCGCCCTCCTCCTCCACGAGGTCGAGGAGTGGGACGATCGATGGATGCCGCAGTCCGAGCGCCCGCCGGGCCTCCTCGGCCGGCTGCGCCCGCATGTCCCTGACGGCGACGTCACGGTGCGCCACCTCGTCGAAGGCCAGCCGTACCGTGCCTTCGCCCAAGGGGTTCAGCAGCCGATAGCGCCCGCCCAGCTTCATGCTTTCTCCCATTTCGAAACGCACGATAGCGGGATATCTCCGGGCATAGCCATGCGCGGGGGGTACACCGATGTGTTTACCCGGAATCGTGCCTGGTGAGGTGGGCTGGTGCCCAGCCTTCCCGGCACCCTCGACAGCATGCGGAAACTCCTTCCCATCGCCCTCATCCTCGCCGCCGGCTGCCAGGCCGCACCGCCGGCCGTACCCCGGACATCCGAAACCAGGACGGACACCAGCATCGCGTGGACGCCGTGCGGTCCGCGTGAGTGCGGCACCCTGGACGTGCCACTCGACCACGCCCGGCCCCAAGGTGAACGCATCACGCTGGCCCTCACCCGCCTCCCGGCCCGCGACCCCGGCAGGCGGCTCGGCAGCCTGGTGTTCAACCCGGGCGGTCCCGGCGCTACCGGCCTCGACTTCCCGCGGGCCCTGACCGCGGCGCACGACACCCTCGGCGAGCGCTACGACCTGATCGGGTACGACCCGCGCGGCGTGGGCGAGAGCAACCCCGTCCGGTGCCTCACCAAGGAGGACCTGGCCACCGCGTTCACCGCCGACCCCACCCCGGACACCGACCCGGAGAAGGACGCCGCCTTCGCCGCCGCCAGGAAGGTGACGGCCGCCTGTGAGAAGGCCGCAGGGCCGCTCCTGCCGTACCTCGGCACCAGGAACCACGCGCGCGACCTCGACCGGATCAGACAGGCGCTCGGCGAGGACAAGCTCACCGCTTTCGGGTTGTCGTGGGGCGGATCGCTCATGGCCACGTACGCCGACCTGTTTCCCGGGAACGTCGGGCGGCTCGTGCTCGACTCACCGGGCAACCCGACGCTCGGCCAGTTCGAGGTGATCAGGCTCCAGATGGCCGGCACCGAGAAGGGCCTGCGCCGCTTCGCCGACGCCTGCGGGGCACGGGCGGACTGCCCGATCGGCGCGACCGGCAAGGAGGTGCTGGACCGTTTCGACCGCTTCCTGGCCGAGGGACTGCCGGTCGGCGACCTCACCGAGCCCGCCGCGCGGCTGGCCGTCCTGTACGGGCTCTACCGCCCCGACGGCTGGCCCAAGCTGGAGAACGCGCTGGCCAAGGCCTACAACGGCGACGGAAGGCCGATGCTGGAGATGTCCGCGTGGCTGGCGGGCGGCAGCCAGGAGAGCGGGTTCAGCAACTTCCAGGACGCCAACATGGCCATCAACTGCGCGGACTACACCGAGAGGTACGGCAGGCGCGACCTCGACCGCCTGGCCGCGAAGATCACCGCGGACTCGCCCAGGTTCGGCCCCTCCTCGGTCTGGCAGACGCTGCTCAACTGCGCCTACTGGCCCAAGTCCGCCGACCCGCACTCCGGTCGCCTGAGCGGCGCGGGCGCCCCGCCCATCCTGGTCGTCGGCAACACCGGCGACCCCGACGGCGTCTACGAGTACGCCGCCGACGTCGCCGGGCAACTCTCCTCGGCCCGGCTCCTCACCTGGGACGGCGACCGCCACGGCGCCTATGGCGGCAAGAACGCCTGCGTCGACGCCGCGGTGGACGCCTACCTGCTCAAGGGCGCTCTTCCTGAACCGGGGAGCCTTTGCCGCTGACCCAGCGCTCCTGGGCCTCCTGGAGCCTGCGCCACAACTTCTCCCGCTCCCGCGCGCTGACGTCGGCCATGGGAAGCCCGAACACGTCGGCCAGCGCGGCGAAGTAGTCCGCCTGGGTGGTGATCGTCGTGCGCAGCGAGCGGTCGCCGATCCTGGTCAGCACGAGGCCGCGCATGGTGTCCACGCCGCCGGCGTCGCGGCGCTGCACGACGGCGACCCGGACGAAGCCCGAATCCGGCGACGTGGTCAGCTCGCGGTGCTTGTCGGCGAAGTCGGACATCTGCGCTGGAGCCGGGCCGAAGTCCATGCCGATGAACGAGCCGCGCGGGTCGTGGTCGAAGCGCCAGCCGCCGGGCGCGATCTCCGAGGGGCGCAGGCCGTACTCGAAGGGTCCTTGGCGGTAGGTGCCCGCGACCAGGGGGAGCGGCTCGCGGATGGCGTCGCCGAGCCCGAGGTCGACCAGCCATTCGCCGTCGGGCAGGCGGACCGTGAGCACCAGGTGGTTGCCGGCGAGGTGCGGTCCGGTGGCGGACTCCTGCTGGGCGCCGGCGAAGTGCTTGGTGACCTCGTAGCCGAGCGCAGTGGCCAGGAGGGAGAAGGCGCCGTTGAGGTGGTAGCAGTAGCCGCCCCGGCCGCCGATGATGCGGGCCGCGGACTCCTGCGGGTCGACCGTGGTCGGCCGGCCGAGCCAGATCTGCAGGGCCTCGTAGGAGACCCGTTCGATATGGGCGATGTGGAGTTCGCGCAGGTGGTCCACGCTGGGCGGGGCGTTGAGGAGGTCGGGGCGGCCGATGCGGGAGAGGTAAGCGGCGACGTTCACGAGCACAAGTCTGCACGGGATGTCCACAAATTGCCGAGTGTCGTCTGCACAGTCCCCTTCTAGGCTTCGAGTCGTGAAAAGGGTCCTGGTCGTCGAAGACGACGAGACGATCGCACGCGCGGTACGCGACCGGCTGGCCGCCGAGGGCTTCGACGTCCAGGTGGCCGGCGACGGCGAGAGCGCCATGGCCGCCTACGGCAGAGCCGAGCCCGACCTGGTGATCCTCGACCGCCTGCTGCCCGGTCTCGACGGGCTTGAGGTGTGCCGCCGGATGCAGGCGGCCCGCCCGGTTCCGGTCCTGATGCTGACGGCGCTCGGGGAGGAGACCGACGTGCTGGTCGGGCTGGGGGTGGGCGCTGACGACTACATCGCCAAGCCGTTCAGCATGCGCGAACTGGTCGCCAGGATCCACGCGCTGCTGCGCCGGGTCGAACGGGCCGCCCAGCTGGCCGCCGAGGACACGGTGATCCGCGTGGGCGAGGTGGAGATCGACACCGCCGCCCGCCGCGTGTTCGTCGGGGGACAGGAGGCCCAGCTCACCCGGACCGAGTTCGACCTGCTGCGCCGCCTGGCCGAGCGTCCCGGCCAGGTCTTCGAGCGCGACCGGCTGCTGTCGGACGTGTGGGGCTTCTCCGAGGCCGCCGCCACCAGGACCGTCGACAGCCACGTACGGGCGCTGCGCCGCAAACTCGGCCCGGACGTCGTGCGCACCGTGCACGGCGTGGGCTACGCCCTGGTGCGGCGATGAGGCCACTCGACTTCCTCGGCCGGATCAAGGTCAAGCTGGGCCTCGTCATCGTCCTGGCCGTGGGCGTGGCGTTCGTGGTCAACGAGGTCGGCATCAACTCCGGCTACTCGCGCGAGGTACGCATCGCCGTCGCCGCCCTCCTCGCGCTGATCATGGTTCAGTGGCTGGCCAGAGGCATGACCAAGCCGCTGCGCGAGATGGCCTCGGCCGCGCAGACCGTCGCCAAGGGCAGCTACGCGCTCCGGGTCCGCGCCACCTCGCGTGACGAGGTGGGGGAGCTGGCCAGGGCGTTCAACGCGATGGCCGCCGACCTGGCCGAGGTCGACAGGCAGCGCCGCGAGCTGATCGCCAACGTCAGTCACGAGCTGCGCACGCCGATCACGGGGCTGCGGGCCGTACTGGAGAACGTCGTCGACGGCGTCTCCACGCCCGACCCCGTCACGATGAGCACCGCGCTCGCCCAGACGGAACGGCTGGGCCGCCTGGTCACCCAGCTGCTCGACCTGTCGCGGCTCGACTCCGGCGCCCGCCTGATCGAGCCCGAGGCGATCGAACTCGGGCCGCTGCTCGAACAGGCGCTGCGCGAGGCGGGGCTGGCGCGCGAGGACGTGCGGCTGGAGGGGCGGATCCCGCCCGGCCTCGTGGTGCGCGCCGACCCCGACCTGCTGGCCCAGGTGCTGGCCAACCTCCTCGACAACGCGGTACGGCACAGCCCGCCCGGTGCCCTGGTCACCATCGCGGGGGCGGGCCAGGGCGCGGGGATCCGCATCACCGTCGCCGACGAGGGGCCGGGCATCCCTGCCGAGGCCAGGGCGCGGGTGTTCGAACGCTTCTCCCGGCTGGACTCCGGCCGGGCGGCCGACTCGGGCGGCTCGGGGCTCGGTCTGGCCATCGTCAAGGAGATCGTCGAGCTGCACGGCGGCTCCATTCACATCGGCGACGGCACCGGATGCCGGATGGTCGTCGACTTACCGGGGAGGACCACGATGGCGGAAACATCGGTCGGGACCGGGGAGGAACGCCCGCAGGAACGGGCGGCGCACCCACCCCAGGAGGCGGTCACGGCCAAGCCGGCCGTCGTGGCGGCCGAGACGACGCCGGGGGCCACCGCGGGCGTGACGGCCAAGACGACGGCCGCGGCGACGGCGGGGGCCACGGCGGCAGTGTCGGCCGAGGGGCTGCCAGAGGCGACAGCCGGGGCGACGCCGGGGGACGCGCCCGCAGGAGAGGACCAGCGGGCCGCCGTCGGAGGCGCGGCTGCGGTCCCGCAGGACGGGGTGGCAATGGCCGCCGGAGGTGTCCCCGTGATGTCGCAGGACGGCGTCCTCGCAGTGCCGCAGGACGGCGCGGCCGCCGCGTCGCGGGACGGTGCGGCGGCCGAGGCGACGACCGCGGTCCCGGTCGTGACGGCCGAGGCGCGGCCCGGAGGCGTGCCCGCGACGGTGAAGGACGGCGTGGCGGTGGCCGTGACGGCCGAGGGGGTCGTGGCGGCCGAGGCGGCGGCGGTCGCCCGCACCGGCCCGCTCACCGTGCCGGTCGAGGCCCCGGCCACACGACCGGCGCCGGTCGCCGGAAACGCTGCGGCGCGGGCCGTGCCGGGTGGGGCGTGGCCTGTGGCGGTTGACGGGGTGGGTCAGTCTCCGGGGCCAGGGGGTGGGCAGCGGCAGCCGGGGAACTGGTTCGGGCGGTTGTTCTGGGGGATCTTCCTGGGGCTGCTGGCCGGGTTCCTCGTCGGGCTGTTCGCCGCCGTCGTCATGGGTGTCGCGTTCGGGGGCGTGGCCGCGCTGGTCACGCTGATCCTGGCCACGGCCGCGGGCGGCGCCGTGGGTTCGGTCGTGGCCGCCGACACGGCGGCGCGGCAGCCGTACAAGCAGCGCAGACCTCCGCAGCCGCTCGCGCCGGGCGCCTACGGACCGCCGCCACCCCCCTACCAGCCGCCCCCGCTGCTGCCGAGGCCCGAGCTGCCCGAGACGCCGCGCTGGCTGCTGCCCGCGGCAGCGGGCGCGGGGGTGTTCGCCGCCGTGGCGCTGCCGGACGCGCAGACCGGGCTCGGCCTGGTGCTGGTCGCGCTGGTGCTCGGGGCCGGCGCGCTCCCGGCGGTGCTGCGCAGGGCGACGCCGTGGACGCTGGCGTTCGGGCTGACCGGCTACTGGCTGATCTCGACGGCCGTGGTCAGGGACGCCGACTGGCTGGTCCTGATCATGGTGATGGCCGGCGCCGGGCTGATCGCGCTGGCGGTCTCGGGCGCGGGCACCGGCTGGCTGGGCGTGATCAGGGGCGGCATGTCGGTGGTGCTGGCGCTCGGCCCGGTGCCCTGGCTGCTGTCGGGGCCGGTCAAGCACCTGGTCGCCCGGCGGCGGATCATGCCGGCGCTGGCGGGCGTGGGCATCGCGGTGGTGCTGGTCGGGGTGTTCGGGCTGTTGTTCGCCTCGGCCGACCGTGTGTTCGCCCGCTACCTGGAACGGCTGACGGCCACGCCCGACTGGATGGAGTCGCTCCCGTCGCGCGTTCTGCTGTTCGCGGTGTTCGGGGCGCTGCTGTCGGCGCTGGTCCTGGTCGCGCTGCGGCCGGTCAAGGACCCCGTCGGACCCGGCGTCAAGGTCACGGTCGCGCGGTCGGTCTGGCTGGTGCCGCTGACCGCGCTGAACCTGCTGTTCGGGGCGTTCGTGGCGGTGCAGATCAGGTTCCTGTTCGGCGGCGCGGCGACGGTGCGCAACACCGAGGGCCTGACCTATGCCGAGTACGCCAGGGAGGGCTTCTTCCAGCTCGTCCTGGTCAGCATGATCGTGCTCGGCATCGTGGCCGTGGCCGGGGGCGTGCTGCGCACCGGCCGCCGCGAGCGCTGGGTGCTGGCCGGTCAGCTGGGCGTGCTGTGCGCGCTGACGCTGGTCATCCTGGCCTCCGCGCTGCACCGCATGGACCTCTACACCGAGGTGTACGGGCTGTCGCGGCTGCGGATCTCGGTCCAGGCCACGGTCTGGTGGCTCGGCGTGGTGTTCGCGCTGGTCCTGCTGGCCGGGGCGGCCCGGCTGGCGGGCCGCGGCTCGGGCTGGCTGCCGCGCACGATCGTCCTGGTGACGGCGCTGGGCCTGGGCGCCTTCGCCATGGTCAACCCGGACCTGCGCGTGGCCGAGACCCAGGTGGCGGTGCGCGGCGTGGCGCAGATGGACTCCGACTACCTGGGCGACCTGGGCGCGGAGGCCGTGCCCGCGCTCGTCCGGCTGCCGGAGCCCCAGCGCAGCTGCGTGTTGTTCAACGTGGTCAAGGCCAACGGCCTGGAGCGGCCGGACCCGTGGAACGGCTGGAACCTGGCCCGTTCGCAGGCCAGGGAGCTGCTCGCCCGGCAACCGGTCACCGTCACGGCCAGCTGCCCGCCTGGAACCAGGGGCAGCTAGGGCACCCAGTGGTTGCCGGAGGCGACGATCATCGACTGGAGCTGCACGGTGGCCGCGAAGTAGTCCTTCTTCCCGATCTCCCGCGAGGTCAGGTACGCCCAGAGCTTGTCCAGCCAGGCCTGCCCGTCCGGCTGGACGAGCGCGGCCACCGCGAACGGCGCCACGAACGCCGGCTCGGGACCCTCCTCCAGCGGCCTGCCGTCGAGGGTGTAGCCGCCGGCGATCTTCTCCGGGTCGCCGACCTTGGAGATCCAGGTGCTCATCTTGCGGGCGGCGGCAGTGGAGGCGGCGTCGCCGCTGGTGACCGCGTCGGCGCCGATGCGCCACGGGTCGCGCAGGGCGTTCCAGTTGTAGTCGCCGTCGTGCGCGTCCTCCAGCACCTGGCCCTTGACCGGCTTGCCGTTCTTCACGAAGTCGGGCAGCAGGCCGGTCTCGTTCGGGATCTCGGCGATGAGCTTCTGGTGCGCCTGCCGGATCTCCGCCCAGGCCGGGTCGATCTTCTCGAAGGCCCGGAAGTGGTCGATCATCCAGTCGGAGGTGCGTGAGACCTTCGACAGCGGGTCGTCCTGGGTGGCCCAGTCGCCCAGCTTGACCAGCTTGGTGTCCGGGTTCACCTCCGACTCCTTGATCGCGGCGATCCGCTTGACCGCCTTGTCACGGTAGCCGCCACCCCACTGCCGCTGGGCCATGAGCAGGCCGTAGGCCACGTCGAGGTCGCCGTCGGTGGCCGAGTCGGAGCCGTTGACGCTCTTGCAGTTCTTGTCCTGCTCGGCGGCGAGCAGGTCGGGGTTGTTGACCGACGGGTGCGCCTCGACGTAGGTGAGGATGCCGTCGAAGAGCTCTCTGTCGCCCATCGTGGCCGCGATGACCAGGCCGTAGCCCTGCGCCTCCGCGACGTACGGGTGGTCGGCGTCCGGTGAGATCACCTGCAGCGAGCCGCACTTCGCGGTGACGAAGGCCGCCTTCCACTTCGCGTAGTAGTCGCGCACCTGCCCGTCCGCGTCGCCCTTCGGGCGCAGCACACCCTGCGCGTACGGCACGCGGTGACTGCCGAACGGCACCGGCTGCTCCATGGAGGCGGGGCCGGTGGCGGCGGGCTTCGCCGAAGGCCGCGCCCCCGCGCATCCGGTGGCGCCCGCTATCAGGACTACGAGGGAAAGGATGGTCAGGCGGCGCACGGGTGTCCCTTCTGATGAGTCGCCAGACGGTATGAGAACGGCAGCCTGGGTGCCAAATCAGGTTTAATCCTTGAGTGGCTTTCGATGTGATCATCAGCGGTGCCCGGGTGCTTGACGGGACGGGCGCTCCGCCGTACCGGGCCGACGTGGCGCTCAGCGGCGATCGCGTGGCGGCGGTCGGCCGGCTGGACGGCGCGCGGGCGGCGCGGGTCGTGGAGGCGGCCGGGCGGTTCGTCGCGCCCGGGTTCGTCGACTGCCACGCGCACGGCGAGGCCGCCGTCTTCGACCCGGCGGTGCAGCTCGCAGCGCTGCGGCAGGGGGTGACCACGTTCGTGCTGGGGCAGGACGGGCTGTCGTTCGCGCCGGGCTCCGCCGCGACCGTCGCCTATGCCACCCGGTACTTCACCGCCGTCAACGGGCGGCTGCCGCACGAGGGGCCGCTCTCGGTCGGCGAACTGCTCGGCGGCTACGACCGGACGGTCGCGCTGAACACCGCCTACCTGCTGCCGCACGGCACGATCCGCTACGACGTGATGGGCCCCTCGCCCAGCGCGGCGGGGCCCGCCGAGATCGCGGCGATGCTGGCCAGGGTGGAGCGCGGGCTGGGCGAGGGGGCCGTCGGGCTGTCGAGCGGGCTGGAGTACCTGCCGGGCCGTTACGCCTCGGCCGAGGAACTGGCCGCGCTCTGTGCTCCGCTGGGCGGCCTGCCGTACGTCACCCATATGCGCGCCTATGGCGCGAAGGCCGCGATCGGCATGGACGAGGTCGGCGAGATCGCGCGCCTGTCGGGGGCGGCGGTGCACGTCTCGCACCTGCACGGCCCGGCCGGGGTGCTGCTGCCGCTGGTGGAACGGGCGCTGGCCCAGGACGTCGACCTGACCTTCGACACCTACCCCTACCTGCGGGGGAGCACCATCCTGGCGATGGTCGTGCTGCCGCCGTCGGTGCCGGGGGCCGAGGTGGACCGGGCGGTCGAGATGCTCGCCTCTCCCGATTTCGACTCCTGGTGGGCCTCGCTGGAGGACACCTGGCCGAGGCTGACGATCTCGCACGCGCCCGGCTCCGCCTGGGCCGAGGGGCTGACGATGGTCGAGGCGGCGGCCCGCGCCGGGCTGCCGCCCGCGGAGTTCTGCAAGAAGCTGCTCATCGACACGCGGCTCGAAGCCGGGTGCGTGACCGCGCGGCCCGACGAGGGACCCGAGGGGGAGGAGTCGGTCCGCCGGATCCTGCGCCACCCCGTGCACACCGGCGGCTCCGACGGCATCTACGTCGGCGGCCACCCGCACCCGCGCGGCTGGGGCGCCTTCGCCCGCTTCCTGGGACGGCACGTGCGCGAGCTCGGTGACTGGACCTGGCAGGAGGCGGCCGTGCATCTGGCCTCCCATCCGGCCCGCCGTTTCGGGCTGGACGGGCGCGGGCTGGTGCGCGCCGGGTCGGCGGCGGACCTGATCGTCCTGGACCCGGCCAAGGTCGGCGACGAGGCCACCTACGCCGCGCCGCGCACGCCGGCCACGGGGGTGGACGACGTGTTCGTCTCGGGTGTCCAGGTGCTGGCCGGAGGCGAGCTGACCGGGGCCACCCCAGGCCGGGCGCTGCGCTCGCGTTGATAGGGTCAACGCGGATGAATGGGGGCATCGTGCAGGGAATTCTCGCGGAGTCCGAGCTGCCGTTGATGGTCGTGCACCGCGCCGCGCTGGAGCACAACGTGGCCACGATGGCCGCCTTCGCGCGCGGCCACGGGCTGGAGCTCGCGCCGCACGCCAAGACCCACCTGTCGCCCGAGATCTCCGCGATGCAGCTCGGCGCCGGGGCGTGGGGCCTGACCGTGGCCAACTCCCGGCAGGCGAGGATCGTCCGCGGCTTCGGCGCGAGCCGGATCATGGTGGCCAACCAGGTCGTGGACCCGGTCGGGCTCGACTGGCTGGCGGCCGAGCTGGAGCGCGACCCCGGGTTCGACTTCCTGTGCTTCGCCGACTCGCGCGAGAGCGTGGACATCCTGCGCGCGCACGCGCCGTCGCGGGGGTTCCGCGTGCTGGTGGAGCTGGGGCACGCCGGTGGGCGCGCGGGCTGCCGGTCGGTGGACGAGGTCGTCGATCTGGCCGGATATATACAGACCGCGGATGGTGTGTCGCTGGCCGGCGTGGCCGGGTACGAAGGTGCGCTCACCTCAGCCGGAGAAGTTCGGAAATATCTGGGCCTGCTCCAGGACGCGGTCGAATACCTGCGGGTCAAGAACCCCATCCTGACCGTCGGCGGCAGCCAGTGGTTCGACGTCATCGGGCGCGAACTGGTCGCCGCCCAGGCCACGGTGGTGCTGCGCAGCGGCGCGTACGTCACCCACGACGACGGCTACTACCGCGAGCGCACCCCCTTCAACCGGATCGACGGCGAGCTGCGCCCGGCCTTCGAGATCTTCGCGCACGTGCTGTCCACCCCCGAGCCCGGCCTGGCGATCGTCGGCATGGGCAAGCGCGACGCGCCCTATGACGAGGGGCTGCCGGTGCCCAGGCGCGAGGGCCTGACCATCGCCAAGATGCAGGACCAGCACACGGTCGTGCACGGCGGCGGCCTGCGTCCCGGGGACGTGCTCTCCTTCGGCATCTCGCACCCGTGCACCGCCTTCGACAAGTGGCGCGCGCTGCCCCTCGTCGACCCTGACTACCGCCAGGTCGGCACCATAACCACGCATTTCTAGGAGATCTCGTGAAGAAGGAAATCAGGACCACCGACGGCGCCGCTCCCGTCGGGGCCTACTCCCAGGGCCTCGTGGTCGGCGACTTCGTCTACACCTCGGGCGCCGGGCCGCTCGACCCGGTGACCGGCGAGGTCGTCGGCGACGACGTGGCCGCCCAGACGCACCAGACGATGAAGAACCTCGGCGCCGTCCTGGCCGCCCACGGGCTCGGCTTCGACGACGTGGTCAAGGCGACCGTGCACCTGCAGCACCTCAAGCGTGACTTCGCGGCCTACAACGAGGTGTACAAGTCGTACTTCAACCAGCCCTTCCCGGTCCGCACCACGGTGGGATCCGACCTGATGGACATCCTGGTGGAGATCGACTTCGTCGCGCACAAGAGCGCGTAAGGTCAACCCGTGGACAGTTCGGTATACGTCTTCGTCGAGGACCTCCGGGGTGAGGGCGTCGACAAGGTGCTCGACCGTGTCGCCGGATACGGCACGGCCGGCATCACCGTGGGCGCCGTGCACCACGGCTCCCGCGACGTCACCCCGCACGGGCTGTCCAGGCTGACCCTGCGCCACGACGGCGCCCACTTCGTCCCGCCGCACGACCTGTTCTCCGGGCTGCGCCTCACGCCGGTCCCCGGCTACACCGACGCGCTCGACGGCGTCCGCGAGGCCTGCTCGAAGCGGGGCCTGAAGCTCCACGGCTGGACGGTGTTCCTGCGCAACCTCACGCTCGGCACCCGCCATCCCGACGTGACCGTGCGCGACTGCTTCGGCGACCGCGGCTCGCTCACCGACCTGTGCCCCGCCCACCCCGACGTGCGCGAGTACGCCGTGGCGCTGGCCAGGTCGGTGGCGAGGCTCGGCGTCGACAGCGTGGTGGCCGAGTCGCTGCACTTCAGGCCGCTGCGCCCCGAGCGCTCTTTCGTCCCGCTCGGCCCCATGGACAACTACCTGTTCGGCCTGTGCTTCTGCGACTACTGCATGCGCCGCGCCACCGACCTGGGCGTCAACGCCGAGGTGGCGCGCGACGAGTGCGCCAGGATCGTCGGCGGCGTCTTCGACGGTGACCCCGCCGCCCAGGGCGAGGTGACCAGGGCCGCGCTGACCGCCTACGCCGGTCCCGACGTCGTGGCCTACGCCCGCGCCCGCTCGGAGACCGTGACCACGCTGGTGTCCGAGGTGGCGTCCGCGGTGGCGGAGGAGGGTTCCAAGCTGGTGTTCATCGACTACACCGGCTCGGTCAAGGGCTACCGCGACGGCCTGCCCTCGCCCGGTCTGGCCGCCCACGACGCCTGGCAGCTCGGCGTCGACCTGGTCGCCCTGGGTGACCTGGTGCCCGCCTTCGGCGTGCTCGCCTACGCCCGCGACGCCGCCCGGGTGGCCGACGACGTCGGCGCCTATCTCCGCTCGGTCGGCAAGGACCGGGAGGTACGGGCGGTGCTGCGCCCCGGCTACCCCGACAGCGACTCCACCGACCGGCTCGTGGCCAAGGCGCTCGGGGCCAAGGCGGCGGGCGCGGCGGCGGTCGACTTCTACGCCTATGGGCTGGTGCCGCACCCGGTGCTCGATCGCATCCCGGCGGCGCTGAACGAGGCTAGCTGACCCCGTCGAGCACGGCCGCGACCGCCTCGGCGGCGAAGTCCGCGCCCAGCGGCAGGCCCCTGAACACCGCCCTGACCCACATCGCCCCTGCCAGCAGGTCCATGACGAGCATCGGGTCGGCCGACTCGGGGAGTTCGCCGCGCCGTACCGCGCGCTCGAAGACCACGCGCTCGCGGGCGAGGCGGTCGGCGAAGAAGCGCCGCGCGTCGATCTCGGGATGGTGTACGGCGGCGCCGAGCGCGGCCACCGCCACATCCTTCCCGGGCGGCTCGGTGAGCAGCGCACCCAACGCCTCCACCAGCGCCACCAGGTCGCCGCGCAGCGATCCGGTGTCGGGCACCTCGAAGTCGAGCATGTCCGCCTCGACCAGCGCCGCCGCCAGCAGGGCGGCCTTCGAGGGCCACCAGCGGTAGATCGTCGTCTTGTTGACGCCCGACGCCTCGGCCACGCCCTCGACGGTCAGCCCGTCGTAGCCCTTGCCGGCCAGTAGCCGCAGCGTCGCCGCGAAGATCTCCCGCTGCTTCCTCGGTGCCATGCGGGCTATTTTCTCCCGGTGAGCGCGGTGACCACGCCGAGTCCCAGGTAGACCACGCCGGAGAAGTAGCGCAGCGCCCGCGCCTTGGCGGCCAGCCGGTGGCCCAGGGCGCCGGCGGTGAACGCGTAGATCATGTCCGAGAGCAGGCCGAGCACCATCAGGACGGCGCCGAGCACCACGATCTGGAGCGCGGGGGAGCCGGCCGCCGGGTCCACGAACTGCGGCAGGAGCGCCAGGAAGAACAGGGTGACCTTGGGGTTGAGGATGTTGATGACCACGCCTTCGAGGAACACCTTGCGCAACGGCTGCGGCGCCGGCGCCTGTGCGTGCTGCTCGTCCTTGCTGGTGAGCGCGCGGATGCCCAGGTAGACGAGGTAGGCGACGCCGGCCCACTTGACGATCGAGAACAACGCGGCCGACTGGGTGATCACGTAGGAGAGACCCGCGGCGGCGGCGAGTATGTGCACCAGCGTGCCGGCCTCCACCCCGAACGCGCTGGCCAGCGCGGCCGAGCGCCCCTGGGCCAGGCCGCGGGCGGCGATGTAGAGGTGATTCGGCCCCGGGATGACGACCAGGGCCAGCGCGGTGACGGCGAACAGGGCCAGGGTGGGAAGGGCGATCATGCCTCTGACGGTAGAGGAGGCTTGGTCCACGAACGGAGTCCAATGCGGTGGTGGTTCAGTGGGCCAATACCTCGCCGCGTACCGCCCAGGCGCGGGTCCGCAGGGTGATCGAGCCGTCCGCCGCCACCGGCATCCGCTCCCGGATCTGCTCCCGCAGCGCCGCCCGGCGCGCCCGCGGCAGCGCGGCCGCGTACGCAGGGGCCGGCCCCTGACCGGCGAGGAAGGGCCGCCAGTAGTCGTCGAAGTCCCGGAACACCGCGTCCATGTCGATCGGCGCGACCTCTACCCAGGTCAGCCCGGCACCGTCCCACAGCGCCCGCAACGGCTCAGGACGGCACAGCGGGAACCTGGCGCCCTCGTCCAGTGCTCCGGCGTCGGGATCGAGCTCCACGGCCGCCGACCAGAAGGCCCTGATCACGTCCATCCGCCGGGCGTAGTCCCAGACGTAGGCCGCGACCGTGCCGCCCGGGGCGGTCACCCGGGCCAGCTCGGCGACGGCCGCCGCCGGATCGGGCACGAAGTTCAGCACCAGCCCGCTCACCGCCGCGCCGAACCGCCCGTCCCCGAACGGCAGAGCCCGCGCGTCCGCGACGGCGAACCCGGCCCGCGCGTCGGCGACCAGGTTCCGGGCATGCCGGACGAACCCGGCCGACGGATCGGCTCCGGCGATGCGGTCCGGCCCGGCGGCGGCCAGCACCGCGGCGGTCAGCGCCCCCGTCCCGCAGCCGGCGTCCAGCCAGCGCCGCCCGGCCGGGACGCCCAGCCACGCCACGAACGCCGCCGCCACCGGCCGGCTCCACCGGCCCATGTAGCCCTCGTAGGCATCCCCGACCGCCCAGGTGTCCGCACCCATGCTCGAACGGTATCCACGCGCTCAGCCCGGATGCACGATCCTGCCGCCGAAGACCGTGAGATCGACCGGCGCGTCGACGATCTCGTCCGGCGCGGTGGCCGCGCTCACGCAGAGGTCGGCGACCTTGCCGGCGCTGACCGTGCCCTTCCAGCCCTCCGCGTGGTCCTGCCAGGCGGCGCCGCGCGTGTAGGTGCCCAGCGCCTCCTCCAGTGTCAGCCCCTGGCCCTGCCTGGCGACCAGCGCGGCCACGCCGGCCCGCCAGTCGGGGCCGGTCACCGGCGCGTCGGAGCTGCACGCCGTGTTCACCCCGGCCGCGAGCGCCGAGCGCGCGGGCCACTCCCGCTCCGCCCAGTCCGCGCCGAACAGGGCGTGGGTGGTGTCCGACTCCATGGCCTGGAGCACGGGCTGCAGGTTGATGCCGTAGCCGAGCCCGGCGAGCGTGGCCAGCGCCGCCTCGCTCGCGAACTGCCCGTGGATCAGATAGTGCCGCGCCCCGCCCGGCAGCGCCGCCAGCGCCGCCGTCACCGCGTCGACGCCCCGGCTGCCCACCACGTGCACGCCCAGCTGGTGACCGGCGGCGTGCACCAGGCGCATGATCTCCTCCAGCTCGGCCACCCGCTCGGCGTCACTGTCCCCGCGCGTGCACAGCGCGCCGTGCCCGCCCGACGGGTACGGCTCCCGCATCCACGCCGTCTCCGAAGGCGGGATCCCGTCGGCGAACACCTTGACCCCCAGCAGCCGCAGCACCCGGGGATCGACCCCGTCCAGCCGGGGCGGATCGGCCAGCCACGCCCGGGTGTCGGCCACCGACGCGCCCGACATCGGGCTCGGCAGCCCCAGCACGCTCACCCGCGCGGTCAGCTCGCCCGAGCGCGCCAGCGCGGTGTAGGCGTCCAGCGCGGCGCCGCTCATGCCGCCCGCGAACGCCTCCTCGCCGCCGGGCCCGAGTCCGGGTTCGGTGAAGCTGGTGATGCCGAGCCGGTTGAGCTCGGCGACCACGTCGCGCACCACCGCGGCCAGCCCGCCCTCAGGATGCGGCACCGCCCGCATGACCAGGCTCTGCTCGCCGTGGTGCAGCACTCCTCCGGACGACTCGACCCCGGCCAGGCGTAACGCCGCGCTGTTGGCCCAGACGGCGTGGCCGGAGAAGTCCTGCAGCACCACAGGATTCTCGGGCGCCGCGGTGTCCAGGTCGGCCTCGCTCATCGTCCCGCCTGCCGCCACCTCGGCCAGCCGTCCGGGATGCCAGCCGATGCCCCTGATCCAGGCGCCCGGCTTGGCGTGCCGTACCGCGTGGGCGACCTCTGCCTGGACGGCTGCGACGGAGCCGAGCGCGACGTCCAGGCAGAACGGCGGCCGGTGCAGCCCGTACCCGACGGCGTGCAGGTGGGAATCGTTGATGCCGGGCAGCAGCAGCCGGCCGCGCAGGTCGATCACCTCGGTGCGGGGTCCTGCCCACCGCGCGGCCCGCTCGCCGACGTGGACGATCTCGCCGCCGCGCACCGCCACCGAACTCGCGTACGGCAGCGCCGGATCCATGGTCAGGACCCGCCCGTCGACCAGCACCAGATCCGCGCTCGTCATGCCCGGTCCTCTCCCAGGTAGGCGCGCCGCAGCGCGGAGTCGTCCTCGCGCAGCGGCCCGGGGTCGCCGCTGTAGGTCAGGGCGCCGCGCGACAGCACGTACGCGGTGTCGGCCAGCGCCAGCGCGGCGTGCGCGAACTGCTCCACCAGCAGCACCGCGCACCCGGCGTCGGCCAGCGCGCGGATGACCGGCAGCAGCCGGCGCACCACCGCCGGGGCCAGGCCCATGGACATCTCGTCCAGCAGCAGCGCGGCCGGTTCGCGCAGGATCGCGCGGGCCAGCACGAGCATCTGCTGCTCGCCGCCGGACAGCAGCCCGGCCCGCACCTGCAGGCGGGGAGCGAGCTCGGGGAAGAGCGTCAGCGCCCGGTCCGGGTCGCCGGCCAGCAGGAGGTTCTCGCGGGTGGTGAGCGTGGCGAAGACGGCGCGGCTCTGCTCGACGTGGGCCAGGCCGAGCCGGGCCCTGCGGGTGCGCGGCCGTCCGGTCAGGTCGTGTCCGCCGAGCGTGATCCGGCCGGAACGGCTGGGCAGGATGCCGGAGACCGCCTCCAGCAAGGTGGTCTTGCCCGCGCCGTTCGGCCCGAGCAGCACGCTCACCTGCCCGCGCCCGGCGTGCAGCGTGACCTCGCGCACGACCGGCTGCCCGCCGCGCGCCACGGTCAGCCCTTGGAGGGAGAGCGTCACGCCGTCACCTCCTCGCCCAGGTACGCGCGGAGCACCCGCGGGTCGGCGAAGACCTCGGCGGGCGGGCCCTCGGCGATGACGCGGCCGAAGTCCATCACGCTGACCCGCGCGCAGACCGCCCGGACCAGGTCGAGGTCGTGCTCGATCAGCAGGACGGCGCAGCCGAACCGCTCCGGCGCCGCGCGCAGCCACCGGCCGAGCCGCTCGGTCTCGGCGTGACCGAGTCCGGCGGCCGGTTCGTCCAGCATGGCCAGTTCGGGCCGGGCCAGCAGCGCCCCGGCCACCTCCAGCAGGCGTCTGGTGCCCACGTCCAGGTCGGCGATCGTCCGCCCGGGATCCACCGAGACCAGGTCGCCGAGCGCCTCGGCCAGGTCGCGGGCGGTCAGGGGGCGGCGGGCGGCGAAGCGCAGGTACTCCCCGGCGGTCAGGCCGGTGGGCACCCGGTCCTGCTGGAACGTCCTGCGCAGGCCAGCCCGCGCCCGCAGGTGGGCGGGCCGGCCGTTCAGGTCGTGCCCGGCGAGCTCCACCGCGCCCGTGCAGGTGGTGAAGCCGGTGACGGCGTCGACCAGCGAGGACTTGCCCGCGCCGTTCGGCCCGACCAGCCCGTGCACGCTACCCGCCCGCACCTCCAGGGAGACGGCCTGGACGGCGGCCACCTGCCCGTAGCGCACGCTCAGCCCGGTGATCCGCAACGCCGTACCGGTGGCGGCATGAGGAACGGCCTTCTCCACGAGCGGAACGGGCGCCACCGCCCGGTGCCCATTGCGCCGCCGTAAGAGCGCGCGCAGCGCGTCGCTGATGCCCGCGCCCTGGGTGAAGGCCTGGATGGCGCCGACCGCGAAGACCACGTTCGCCCACTGCTGCGGGATGCCGAACCGCCTCAGCAGCTCCGCGACCAGCACGCCGAGCGCGCCGCCGATGAGCGCGCCCTCCGCGTGGTGCGCCCCCGCCATGACCGCCACCGCGTACGCCGTCAGCGACTGACCGGGGTCGAAGTTGCGCGCGAGCAGCATGCCGAGCTGCCCCGCCAGCAGCGCCCCGGACAGCCCCGCGATGAACGAGCTGACCGCGAAGGCGCTCAGCTTGGCCCCCGGCACGCTCGTACCGGCGGCCGCGGTGGCCCGCTCCGACTCGCGCAACGCCCGCCACGTGGCGCCGAACCTGGTCCGCCGCACCACCGCCAGCCCCACCGCGACCAGGGCGAAGACCCCGACGCAGAACAGGAAGTACTGCCGCTCGGAACTCAGCCCCGCCGGCCGGCCCACGCTCAGCCCCAGGTCCACGCCGGGAAAGGAGGCGGCGGCCAGCACGATGTCCACGGTCGCCGCGAAGCCGAGCGTGACGATCGCCAGGTGCACCCCGCGCAGGCGCAGCGCGGGCAGCCCGATGAGCAGCCCGAACGGCACCGCCGCCAGGCCCGCCAGCGGCAGCCACACGTACAGCCCGCCTGGCACGCCCCACAGGCTGAGCTGCGCGGTGCTCCAGGCGCCGATCGCCGCGAAGGCCGCCTGGCACAGCGAGACCATCCCGGCCTGTCCGGCGATCACCCCGAGGCTCTGCAGGAGCACGCCGGAGATGACCGCGGACATGGCCAGGAAGACCCAGTAGGCGGGCAGGGCGGCGGCCAGGCCGTACGCGAGGACGGCCAGGGCGAGCACCGCCAGTCCCCAGCGGACGGCTCGGTCAGCGCGCGGCATCCCACACCTCCCCGCGCCGGCTCCACAGCAGCAGAAGCAGGATGGCCGCGAACGGCACCGCGTCGCGGTACTCGCGCACCGCCGCTGAACCGGCCAGCAGACCCTCCAGCAGGCCCAGCGCCAGCCCGCCCAGCAGCGCCCCCGGCAGCCGCGTCAGCCCGCCCGCCAGCGCCGCGGCGCACGCGGGCACGATGAGCATGCTGAGCGAGAGGATGTCGCTGGAGCGCACCGGCGCGACCAGGAGCAGCACGAGCGCGGCCAGCGCGCCGGCGGCCCCCCAGAGCGCGACCGCCGGTACACGGGTGCCGATGCCGAGGAGCTCGGTGGTGACCGGCCGCTCGGCCATGGCGCGCAGCCGCAGCCCGAGCGAGGTACGCACCAGCAGCAGGTGGGTGCCGCCGCCGATGAGCACCGCCAGCGCGATCAGCGCGGGAGTGCCCCAGGTGATCACCACCCCGGCCAGCGTGGCCACCGGGGCGCCGGCCGGGTTCTGCAGCACCCGCGGGGTGTCGCCGAACAGGATGTAGGCCAGCGCGATGATCCCGATGAGCTGCGCGATGGAGACCGCCGTGCGCAGCTGGGCGCCGCTGCCGGCGAACCACCGCACCATGACCGCGCCGCACCCCGCCGACGTCAGCGCGCCCGCCGCCACCCCGGCGACGGCGGCCATCCCGTACGGCAGGCCCGTCTCGGCCAGCGCGGCCATCACGTAGACCCCGGCCATGCCGGTGGCCGCGACGGCCAGGTTGACCGTGGCGGTCAGCCGGTACATGGCGGTGAGCAGCAGGCCGAGGGCGGCGTAGGTGCCGCCCGCGGCCAGCCCGGAGACGAGACCTTGGAGCATCAGCCGAGCGTCCCCGGATAACGCACCCATTCGGGCGTCACGACCCGCCAGGTCCCGCCGCGCAGCTGGACGATCTTCCCGGCCCGGTTGGACCGGTGCTTGGCCGCCGCGCCGAACTCGTACGCCGTGCCCACCAGCGGATTCTGGATGGGCTTGAGCGCCTTGAACGCCTGGCCGACCGACTCGCGGGTGATCGCGCCCTTGATGCCCTTGAGCGTGTCGACGACATAGGTGGCGGCCAGATACCCGCCCTGGCCGAACGAGGTCAGCGGGACCTTCTTGGCCGCCATCAGCTCGCGCCAGTCCTTCAGCACCGCCGAGCCGGCGTCGGTGAAGGGCTCGAACTCCGCGTTGGCGTAGGTGCCCTCGCCGTCGGGGCCGAGCGCCTTGGCGACGGCCTCGGTGTAGGGGGCGGTGGTGAGCAGCCAGTCGATGCCGGTGACGTTCTGCTGTTTGACCACCTTCATCCAGGCGATCGCCATCGGCTCGGTGCCGTTGTAGAGGACCGCCTGGCAGCCGGCCGAGCGGGCGCGCAGGACGAACGGGGTCGGGTCGGAGTCGGGCTTCACCGTGCGGTCGTCGAGCGTGAGCTTCTTGCCGGTGAGCTTCGACCAGCTCTGTACGGCGCCGCCATAGGCGTCGTTGGTGTTGCCGAGGATCGCCAGGAACATGCAGACCTTGTCCCGCTTGAGCACCTCGGAGGCGTAGTACATGTTGATCGCCATGTTGAGGTACGGCCCCGTGTTGACCGGCGAGATGGCCGGCGACTCGAAGCAGGTCGGGTCGACGCCGGTGCCCTGGACCGCGACGATCGCGGACTGGACGTAGAAGGGCGCGTTGACCGCGCAGTCCAGCAGGCTGGCCGAGCCGGCCAGCAGCACCACGCCCTGGTTGGTGACCAGGTCGCGGGCGGCCTGCGCGGCGGCCGCCGGGTCGCCCTTGTCGTCGGCGACCAGATACTCGATCTTCTGGCCGTTGATGCCGCCCTGCTCGTTGACCCGGTCGAAGACCGCCTTCGCGGCGGCGGAGGAGTCGGGGAAGGTGACGGGACCGCTGAGCGAGCTGACCGCGCCCACCCGGATGACGCCCGTGCCCGGCCCGTCGCGGCCGGTGGTGGGGGTGTCGGCGAGCCCGCAGCCCGCCACGGCGGCCAGCAGTAAGACGGACAGCGTCCTGGAAGCGATCATGGCGATGGGACCTCTCGTGCGTGAAGTGCCCTACGCGCTCAGGGCCTCGGCCACCAGCGCGGTGTCGGTGAACTGCTCGAAGCTGACGGCCACCCCGTCCCGCAGCTTCCAGACGTGGGTGAAGCGGACCCGCATCGCCTTGCCGGTGGCCCGGTAGACGCCGCTGTAGAAGCCGATCGCCACGATGGTGTCGCCGCCGTCCACGTACTCCTCGGGGTCGGCCCGGTAGTCCGCCCATTCGGCGCCCAGGCGGGAGAAGACGCCCTTCAGCACCTCCTCACGGCCCACGTACGTGCCCGCGTACGGGAATCCGGCCATCTCGGTCCAGCGGGCGTCCGGCGCGAGGAGGGCCAGGATGCCTTCGATGTCGCCGCGGGCCGAGGCGGCGTAGGACTCACGGACGGCGTCCAGGTTCTTGCCGGTCATGGCAATCCTTCCTCCATGAAGTCGTCTATGAAATCATATAGCTTTCCTCATCGTCCGAAAAGGAGCTGTCCCGATGGAGAGCGCTGACGTGGTGGTCGTCGGAGCCGGGTCGGCCGGGGCGGCGCTCGCCGGGCGGCTGGCCGAGGTCGAAGGGCTGTCCGTGCTGCTGCTGGAGGCGGGCGGTCCCGACGGCAATCCCGACATCCACGACCCGGGCGGGGTCTTCCGGCTGTGGGGCGGCGCGGAGGACTACGACTACCTCACCACGCCGCAGGCCGGGCTCGGCGGGCGGCGGCTGCGCTGGCCGCGCGGGCGGGTGCTGGGCGGCTCCTCCTCGCTCAACGGCATGATCTTCGTACGCGGCAACCCGGCCGACTACGACTGGGGACCGGGATGGACCTGGCCGGAGGTGCTGCCGGTCTTCAAGCGGCTGGAGGACTTCGACCGGGGCGCCTCCGAGCATCACGGCGTGGGCGGGCCGGTCCGGGTGATGTCCGACTACCGTCCGCATCCGGTCAACGCTGCCGTGGTCGAGGCGGCTGTGGGGCTCGGCCTGCCGTACAACGAGGACTGCAACGGCGCGGCGCAGGACGGGGCGGGCTTCTGCCAGCTCACCGTCAAGGACGGGCGGCGGCACAGCACGGCGGCGGCCTATCTGCGCGGCGGCCGGGTGCGGATCAGAACGGGAGCGGTTGTGACCAGGCTGCTGTTCGAGGGGTCGCGGTGCGTCGGGGTCGAGGTCGGGCCGGGGGAGCGCGTGTACGCCGGGCAGGTCGTGCTGAGCGCGGGCGCCCTGGAGTCGCCCCGGCTGCTCATGCTCAGCGGCATCGGACCGGCCGACGAGCTACGCCGGCTCGGCGTGCCGGTGCGGGCGGACCTGCCGGTCGGCGCGAACCTGCACGACCACGCGCTGGTCCCGGTGATCGTGGCGGCCCGCGGGCCGGTGCCGCCGCCGGTGGCCGGGCTGCCCGTGATGCACAGCCAGCTGTTCTGGCGCAGCCGCGGCGGCCTGCCCGCGCCGGACGTGCAGCCGCTCTTCTTCCACGTGCCGTTGTACGACGAGACGATGAGCGGACCGCCGGACGCGTTCACGCTGATGGCCGGGATCATCCGGCCGGAGAGCCGGGGCGCGCTCCGCCTCACCTCCGCGGACCCGGGGGCGCCGCTGCTGGCCGACCCCGCCTACCTGCGCGAGGAGGCCGACCGGCGGTGCATGCGGGCGGCGGTGGAACTGTGCAGGGAGATCGGGGCCGAGCTGGGCCGTGAGCTCTACCCCCGCGATGACGATCTTTCCGCCTACATCGAGCGCACGCTCGTCACCTACCACCACCAGGCGGGCACCTGCCGGATGGGCGCGGTCGTGGACCACCGCCTACGCGTGCTCGGCGTCGACGGACTGCGCGTCGCCGACGCCTCGGTGATGCCCGCGGTCACCTCGGGAAACACCAACGCTCCCGCGATCATGATCGGGGAGCGTTGCGCGGACCTCGTGCTGTCAGAGCAGTGACTCGATGGTGATCGGGAACGAACGCACCCGCCTGCCCGTGGCGTTGTGAACCGCGTTGCCGATCGCGCCCGCCATCCCCACCATGCCGATCTCCCCGATGCCCTTGACCCCCAGCGGGTTGACGAACGGATCGTCCACCTCCACCGTCTCCACCATCACCTCGGGCACGTCGGCGTTGACCGGCACCAGGTAGTCGCCCAGGCTCGGGTTGGCCCAGCGGCCGTAGCGCGGGTCCATGTGCGTGGCCTCAAGCAACGCCTGGGACAGACCCCAGATCATGCCGCCCATGAGCTGGCTGCGCGCCGTCTTCTGGTTCAGCACGCGGCCGGGCGCGAACACCCCGGCCATCCTGCGCACCCGCACCACCCCCAGATCGGCGTCCACGGCCACCTCGGCGAACTGGGCGCCGAAGTTCAGCAGCGCGTGCTCCTCGTCGACGCGGTGCTGGTAGGTGCCCAGGTACTCGGTCTCCGGGACGAAGTTGCGGCTGAGCATCTCGCCGTAACTCTCCGACCCCGAAGGCCCGGCCATGACGCCGTCCACGACCTCGACCAGCTCCGGGTCCGCGCCGTGCAGCGGCGAGCCCTCGTCCTGGACCGCCTGGGCGATGAGCTGCTCCCGCAGGCCCGTCGCGGCCAGATGCACGGCGTTGCCGCCCGCCGTGGACCCGGTCGAGCCGACCGAGGCCGCCAGGAACGGCAGGGACGTGTCGCCGTACTCCACCCTGACCATCTCCAGCGGCAGCCCGAGCCCCTCGGCGGCGATCTGGGTGAGCACCGTGGCCGCGCCGGTGCCGATGTCGGACGCGGCGGTCTGGATGACGGCGGTGCCGTCCGCGTAAAGCCGGGCCCGCGCCCGCTGCGGATTCATCAGCGGATAGACGGGATAGATCGCCGTGGCCATTCCCATGCCGATCAGCCAGTCGCCCTCGCGCCGCGTACCGGGACGCGGGTCCCGATCGGCCCACCCGATCAGCTCGGCGCCCCGCTCATAGCACTCCTTGAGCCCCTTGCTCGACCACGGCCGCCCGCTCACCGGATCGACGTCGGCGTGGTTGCGCAGCCGCAGCTCGATCGGATCCAGCCCGGCCCGCTCCGCCAGCTCGTCCATCGCGCATTCCAGTACGGCCAGCCCCGCCGTCTCACCCGGTCCGCGCATGAACGTGGGCGTCATCGTGTTGCCCTTGATGAGGTGGTAGACGGCCGCGAAGTTGTCGCAGGCGTAGAGCTCGCCGGAACCGCTCAGCGCGGGCTCGGCCCAGTCGTCGTAGGCCGAGGTGATCGACACCTTCTCATGGCGGATCGCGGTCAGCCGCCCGTCGGCGGCGGCGCCGAGCGTGATCGTCTGCTCGTTGTCCTCCCGCAGCCCGCACCCCGTGAACATTTGCTCTCTCGTCAGCGCCAGCTTGATCGGCCTGCGCATGATCTGGGCGGTCATGGCGGCGAGCGTCGGATGCGCCCAGATCATGGCCTTGGCCCCGAAACTGCCGCCGACGAACCGGGTGATCACCCGGATCCGCGAGGCCGGGATGCCCAGCAGGTTCGCGACCGTCATCTGGGTGGCGGTCGGACCATGGGTCGCGTCCCACAGCGTGAGCTGCCCGTCGTCCCAGGAGGCCACCGAGGCCGACATCTCCAGCGGGTTCTGGTGGTTGGCCGTGAACGTGAACGTGGCCTCCACCGTCAGTTCGGCCGCCGCCAGTCCTGCGTCCACGTCGCCCCGGCCCATCTGACCCGGTGCCAGGCCGGCCAGGATCCGCTCGGGCACGTAGGCCTGGTCGCGGCCCTCGTCGATCACGGTGATCGACTCCGCGCGCTCGTAGCTCACGTCCAGCAGTTCGGCGCCCCGGGTGGCGGCGTCCAGCGTCTCGCCCACGACGATGGCCACAGGCTGGCCCGCGTAGTGGATGACCGGGTCCTGCATCGGGAAGAAGCTCTGGCCGTGGGCGACGGTGCCGGCCAGCGAGAGCGTGAGGACCGGCTGCGCGGCCACCTTCGGAAGATCCTCATACGTGAGTACGGCCAGCACGCCCGGCTCGGCCATGGCCCTGGACTTGTCGATGCCGGTGACGCGTCCGGCGGGAATCCCGGAACCGGCGATGACCGCGTGGCGCATGCCCGGCAGCGAGATTTCGGCGGTGTACTTGGCGGCGCCGGTCACCTTGGCACGGCCGTCCACCCGGGTGACGGGCTGCCCGATGAGCGTGGTGGTCATGCCGCCGTCACCCTTTCCAGTGCTTGAGCGGTCCTGTTCATGCCGCCGTCACCCTTTTCAGGACCCGCACGATCGTGCGTTTGGCCAGTTCGATCTTGAAGGCGTTCTGCGGGTGGCCCACGGCAGGGGCCAGTTCGGCCGCGGCCGCCGCCTCGAAGGCGTCGCCGATGGCAGGACCGCCGGTCAGCAGCTGTTCCGCCGCCCTGGCCCGCCACGGGCGGGTGGCCACGCCGCCGAGCGCCAGCCGTACCTCGCGGATGACCCCGTCGGTGACCGTGGCCGCCACGGCAGCCGAGACCAGTGCGAACTCGTACGACTCGCGGTCACGCACCTTCCAGTACAACGACGTACGCGCCACCGGGGCGGCGGGCACCTCGATCGCGGTGATCAGCTCGCCGTGCTCGATCGGGTGCTCGTGTTCCGGGGCGTCTCCGGGTTGCAGGAAGAAGTCCTCCAGCGGCATCGACCGCTCGCCGTACCGGCTCTGCAGGTGGATCACCGCGTCCAGCGCCACCAACGGCACCGCGACGTCGGACGGATGTGTCGCGAAACAATGCTCGCTGGTCCCGAGCACGGCATGCCCCCGATGAAACCCACCCTCGGCCGCGCAGCCGGACCCCGGCTCCCGCTTGTTGCACGGCATGCCGGCCTCGCGAAAGTAGCCGCAGCGGACCCGCTGCATCATGTTGCCGCCCATCGAGGCCATGTTCCGCAACTGCGCCGACGCGCCCAGCTCCAACGCCTGCGCGATCATCGGGAACCGTTCCCGCACGCCGGGGGCCGCGGCGACGTCACTCATCCTGGCCAGCGCCCCCAGTCGCAGGCCGCCGCCCGGCAGGTCCTCGATGGTGTCGAGCGGCAGATCATTGATGTCGACCAGCCGCCGCTCCCGGGCCACACCGATGCGCAGCATGTCCACCTCGGTGGTCCCGCCGGCCAGAAACCTGCTCCCCGGATCGGCCCCTTCGGCCAGCGCGGAGGCTACGTCGCCGACTCTGGCGTAACTGATGGCGTGCACTGGTTACCTGCCTTGATGTGTGGGCGTGTGCGCTTGGGTGGTGTGCGCCGGTCTATTGGTGCCCGCCATCACGCACCTCACGGATCGCCTGGCGGATGTGCGGGTAGGCGGCGCAACGGCACAGGTTGCCGCTCATCCACTCCGCGATCTCGGCGTCGTCGCCGGCGTGGCCCTCCTCCAGCAGCTTGACCGCCGACATGATCTGCCCCGGCGTGCAGTAGCCGCACTGCAGCGCGTCACAGGCCAGAAAGGCGTCCTGCATCGGGTGCTCGACCAGACCCTCGATCGTGGTGACTTCCCTGCCCTCGCACGCGACCGCCAACGTCAGACAGGAGACCACTCGACGGCCGTCCACCCAGACGGTGCACGCGCCGCAGGCGCCCTGGTTGCAGCCCTTCTTGGTGCCGGTGAGATCGAAGCTCTCGCGCAGGGTGTCCAGCAGGCTGGCCCGCGGCTCCACCTCGGCCACCAGGGTGGCGCCGTTGACGGACAGGGACAGCTTCGCGGGTTCGGGGCCGCGCTCAGTCTTCTCCAGCGGACCATCCATCGGGGCTCCTCAGCGTTCTCCTGGCCCTTCCTCCAGCAGTGTCCAAGTCGTCGGGTTTTCCACGAGCAAAGCGCGCCCCACTCTGCGGGTATATGTCACCAAATCCCCACCCCACCCCTCCTCGCCGGCCGCTTCCCCCTCCCTTCCTGCACCTCCGCCCGCCCCTCCGGGCCGCCCTTCGGCCTCGTCCCTCCGCCTGGGCCCGTCCCCGCCCCTGCCGGCGGCTTTCGGACCCCGCCTCCGGCCCATCCGCCTCCGAGCCCGTCCGCTCCCCGCCTTCCGTCTCGGCCTTCCGTTCTGGGGTTTGGTCGTAGGCGTCCTGGGGTCCACCTCTCCGGCCCCGGTCTGCCTTGCTGGTCGGGGGTAAAGAGGGGACCACTTAGGGGGTGGACACAGGCCGTGACGGTGACCAGCCCCGTCCGACGTGAGAAGCGATCCCCCCGATCGGCGCCGGCGCACGGCGGCGGGTGGCGGGGGTGGGGCTGTGCCGTAAAGAATCATGATTCTGTTACCTATAGAGTTGCCGAGGTGAACAGTCTTCTTATCGGACGCTCAGCTGAGCTGAGGAGACTCGTTCGCGTGCTCGAAACCGCCGGCGACGGCACCGCCGGCGTGGCGCTCGTCGGGGGCGACGCGGGCATCGGCAAGACCCGCCTGACCTGCGAGCTCGTCGCGCAGGCCCGCGAGCGCGGCTTCAACGTCATGATCGGCCAGTGCGCCGAACTGGGCGATGCCCTCCCATACCTCCCGCTCGCCGACGCCCTGCGCGGCGCCGGCCCCACGCTGCGCGCCGCCATCGCCGAGCGCCCCGTCCTGGAGCAGCTGCTGCCGGGCAGCGAGACCGCGCCGTCGTCGGGCCTCACCCAGCAGAGGCTGTTCGGCTCGCTGCTGGGCCTGCTGGCCGCGGTGCAACCGGTCCTGTTCGTGATCGAGGACCTGCATTGGGCCGATCGTTCGACCCGCGACCTGCTGGTGTTCCTGAGCCGCATGCTCCAGAGCGAGCGCGTCTGCCTCGTCGGCACCTACCGCACCGACGACCTGCACCGCCGCCACCCCCTGCGCTCCGTCCTGGCCGAGCTCAAGCGCCTGCCCTCGGTGACCGCGGTGGACGTGGGCCCCATGCCCTCAGCCGAAATCTCCGACTATGTCGCCACCTTCGGTGACATGGACAGTCGCGAACTCGGCGAGATCGTCAGCCGCGCCGACGGCAACCCCTTCTACGCCGAAGAACTCTACGCCGCCCTCTCCGAAGGCGAGACCCTCCCCGACGGCCTGGCCAGCCTGCTGATGTCGCGCGTCGAGGTCCTCTCCGAGCCCGGCCAGCGCGTCCTGCGCGCCGCCGCCGTCGCCGGCCGCCGCGTCGAGGACGTGCTCCTGCGCGAGGTCTCCGGCCTGCCACTCGCCGACTTCGAGGAGGCCGTGCGCGAGATCGTCTCGCGCGGACTGCTCAGAGTCGACGGGTACGGCTACGCCTTCCGCCACGCCCTCCTCCAGGAGGCCGTCTACACCGACCTCCTGCCAGGCGAGCGCACCAGGCTTCACGCCACGTTCGCCACCTTGCTCACCGCGCCCGCCGAACTGGCCCACCACCACCTGGCGGGCCACGACCTGTCCGGTGCCCTGACCGCCTCCGCCGAAGCCGGCCGCCAGGCCGAACGCCTCGGCGCGCCCGCGGAAGCCCACCGCCACTACGACCAGGCGCTCAGCCTCTGGGACCGCGTTCCCGACGCCGAGTCCCTGGCCGGCGAGGGCCGCGCCGACCTGGCCCTGCGCAGCGCCATCATGGCCGCCGACAGCGGCGACAACCACCGCGCCGTCACCCAGCTCCGTGCCCTCCCGCAGACCTCGCAGGTCAACGAACGCCTGGCCTACTACCTGGCCGAACTGGGCCAGGACGACGCCGCGGTCCAAGCCGGCGAGACCGCCGTGGAAACCGCACGAACCCCCGCGGAACTCGCCCGCGCCCTGGCCACCAGCGCCCGCGCCCTGGCCTGGACCGACCGCCACGCCGAAGTCGCCCCCCGCGCCCGCCGCGCCCTGGAAGTCGCCCGCTCCGCAGGCGTCCCCGACGCGGAGAAGGGCGCCCTGATCAGCCTCGCCCTGCTGTCGGAGCTGGACGGCGACTTCTCCACCGCCGCCGCCCGCTACGAACAGGCCACCTCCCGCACCTCCGGCATCCTCGCCATGGACCTGCGTGCCGAGTTCGCCCGCGCCCGCCTGCTGTACGAGCAGGGCGACCTCGTCGAGGCCGCCTCCGCCACCGACAGCGGCATCCGGCTGGCGGAGGAGAACGGGCTGAACTGGAGTACGTACGGCACCGACCTGCGCTTCCTTCGCTTCCTCATCCATTACGTGGCCGGCGAATGGGACGACGCCGAACGTGTGGCCGGAACCTTCGGCGCCCGCGTCGGAACGGTCCCCGAGGCGATCCTGTCGTCGTTCGCCCTGTTCGTGGAGGTGGGCCGCGGACTACCCGCCGTCGGCCCCCGCATCGACTGGCTGCGCCCCTTCTGGTCCAACGACCTCGTCACCTACATGGCGCGCGGCCTCGCCGCCGAGGACGCCCTGTGGAAGGGCGACCCGACCGCCGCGTGGGAACACGTACGGGCCTGCCTGTCCCAGCTCATCCCCGCCGACCCGGCCAACCTGCGGATCTGCGCCACCGGATTGTGGGCGTTGGCGGAGCTGGGCCGTACCGACGAAGCCGACGACCTGCGCGAACGCGCCCGCACCGCCGTCGCGGGCCCGGACGGCAAACGCGGACCCATGGGCCTGGAGGGCCGCGCGTGGGCGCTGCGCGTAGAAGCCGAATGGGTACGCGTGCAGGGCCGCCACGACGTGGCCCTGTGGGAAAGGGTCGTGGAAGCGTTCGACTACGGCTTCGTGTACGAGACGGCCCGAGTCCGCTGGCGCCTGGCCGAAGCCCAGCTCGCCACCGGCGACCGTGAATCCGCGCAGGCCACCTGGCTGCTCGCCCGGGACGCCGCCGACAACCTGAAGGCGGTCCCGCTGGCATCGGCACTGGAGGAGTTCGCCCGCCGGGCCCGCTTCACCACCGCCTCGACCGACGGCTCCCTGACCGCCCGCGAACTCGAAGTCCTCCGCCTGGTCGCCGACGGCCTCACCAACCGCGAGATAGCAGAACGCCTCTACATCGCCCAGAAGACGGTGAGCGTCCACGTCTCCAACATCCTGGGCAAACTAGACGCCTCCACCCGCACCCAAGCCGCCGCCACCGCCCGCTCCCGCGGCCTGCTCTCCGACCAGCCCGCCTAACCCGATCTTCAGCTACGAGCCCGAGCAGCCAGATCGCGAACCACCTGAATGAGCTCAGCCGGATCGAACGGCTTGGTCAGATAGGCGTCCACCCCGATCCCCAGCCCCCGGCGCCGATCATCATCCTGCGCCCGAGCCGTGATCAGCACCACCTTGATATGGCTCGTAGCCTCATCACTCCGCAACCGATGCGCCGTAACCCACCCGTCCAGGCACGGCATCATCACATCCAGGGTGACCACGTCGGGCATGACATCAAGCACACGATCCAGACAGTCCGCACCATCGGTGGCCGTCTCCACCTCGAACCCCTCCAGGGTCAGGTTGACCGCGATGAGCTGCCTGATGACCTCGTCATCATCGACAACCAGAACTCTGCCCAGTACCTCGCCCACGGCCACGAAGCTAACCCGTGACGGGGTGGTCACGTGCGGTTTTCGATGGATGTGTGCCCGGAGCTTTATCGTGTGCGGAGTGGTGGCGGGATGCTGATAGCCTTAGGGCTCGTTGGAGCCCCCTTAGCTCAGGGGATAGAGCACCGGCCTCCGGAGCCGGGTGCGTAGGTTCGAATCCTACAGGGGGCACACTTCACCAGCCAGGCCAGACATCGTCTGACCTGGCTTTTTGCTTGATCGGCCGGGATATCGGTCATGCCACCTTGCGACAGCCGTAGACGCTAAATGACGACCGCCACGGGCAGCCCACGGGCAGACACCATGCTGGCTCATCACCGGCTACGAAGGGGTTGCCGCGCATAGGGCGCTTCGTCACTGTTGCGATGTGACAGCACCGGACAGGCCTGGCGCCAACCGTGATCACTCAGACCCGCGGACGCGTCGGCCGGCACAATCGCTACACCCTCAACCCCGACCAGCACCTGCCGGTGCGCCGCCTGATCGACATGTTCTCCGAACGCGACCTGCCCTCCGGCCCGCCCCCGCCGTACCAGCCCTGAAAGCCCATACCGCCGTCCGCGAGGTCCTTCGGGCGGGCGGGGGCGCTGGCCCTCCTGCTCGCTGGCACGGTGAGCCGCGAGTTGGGGTGAGCGTGAGAAGTGCGTCCCATGGCCCCATCGAACATCAACGATGATTGGGCCATCTACCAGGCGCCGGTGCCTTCGGCCAGGCGGGTGAGCTCGGCGCGGTGCGCCTCCAGAACGGCGGCGATGGCCTCGGGCGGGATCTCATCGCGCAGGTCGACGGCGGCGCCGCGGTAGCTCTCCCGTACGGCATCGCGCGCGCGGACGGTGTGCTCGTGAGCGGAGCGGGCCGGCAGTAGCGGATATCCCCGCCACCCCGCGGGACACTCGGGGCCATCAGCATGGACACGCGCAGGGACGTCCCGGGAGACAGCGGTCGCAGGGGAGCAGGCCATCGAGGGGGGACACCGGCCAGAAGCCAGAGTCAGGGCAGCCGGTGGTTTCTGCCTGCCGGATCCGCGATGGGGATGTCAGACGGCCTGCGCGGCGAGGACACCTGCCGTCTGACACCGCCAAGCTGGGGCCTCTACCTGGGAGGGAGCGGCGGCCAGGGGGAGTGCGGGCCGGCAGCCTTGGCGTCGATGGTGGGGTGACGGCAGACGGACCAGCCGTGTGACGGTCTCTGGTAGTGGTCGATCTGGCCCGACGTGGCACTTGCCCGCAGGGCTCGCGGAGTGACCTCGTGGTCAGGTCGGCATGGGTGGCGGCTTCTGGATGAGCGCGATGTTCATCCAGAAGCCGGCCGAGGCGAGCACCATCATCAGAGTGGCCATCGCCTTGTCTTCGTAGTGTTTGGCGACCTCGATGTACAGGTCGTCCGGTACCCGTTCCTCGCCACGCGCGCCGGGCCGGAAAACGGCGTCGGTCAGCGCCAGCGCGGCCCGCTCGGCATCGGTGAAGTACGGCGCGTCCCACCAGGTCGCCACGGCGGCGATCCTGGCCTCGGACTCGTCCGCCGTACGCAGGTCGGCTGAGTGCCGCATCACCTGGTAGGTGCTGCCGACGATCTGGCCTGCGCGCAGATAGACCAAGCTGGTCGTGCTCGCCGGCACTGAGCCGTTGCCGGTGGCCTTGACCAGGATGCCGGCCAGCTCCTGGATCTCGGGCAGGTGTGTGTTGACGTCGGGGATCCGTGCTCCCACGGTGTCCTCCATGGTGCTGGGAGATGGTGTCACCCCTATGAGCCCTCGCGTGCCGGCGACGTGACAGGTGGCGGAGGAATCCCGGCGGCGTCGGCGAACCGGCGGA
This sequence comes from Nonomuraea sp. NPDC050547, assembly GCF_044457345.1. Taxonomy (NCBI): domain Bacteria; kingdom Bacillati; phylum Actinomycetota; class Actinomycetes; order Streptosporangiales; family Streptosporangiaceae; genus Nonomuraea; species Nonomuraea sp. NPDC050547. The sequence goes on along the minus strand of NZ_JBITGW010000012.1, from coordinate 111,992 downwards.
CCCGCTCGGGGTCACGGAGCCCGTCGATGGCGATGATCCGGTCGCCCGCGACGGTGAACACCAGCGCGGCGAACGGCCGGCCGTCGACGGTGACCAACGCGCCGACCACACCGTTGACCAGCACAGGGTGCAGCCGCCCGCCGTTCGCGCCGCGGACTTGCCTGGCCACGGCCGGCGCGCCGCGGACGACACGCTGCCCGTCGGTCCCGAAGTCGGAGGTCCAGACCACATCGGGATCGAGGATCTGGACCAGGGCGTCGAAGTCACCGCCCCGTGAGGCCGCGTAGAAGGCGTCGACCACCTGCCGCCGCCGCACCAGATCCGGGTCGGGCGAGGGGAGCTCGGCGCCGTTCACCCGGCGCCGAGCCCGGCTGGCCAGCTGCCGCGCGGCGGCCGGCGTGCGACCCACGATCGCGGCGATCTCGGCGAACGGCAGCTCGAACATGTCATGCAGCACGAACGCCAACCGCTCGGCCGGACTGAGCCGGTCGAGTACCACGAGCAAGGCCAGCCCCACCGAGTCGGCCATTAGCGCCTCCTGCTCGGGGTCAAGATCGCCGTCCACGATCGCGACCGGCTCGGGCAGACGCGGCTCCTCCCGCCGCCGCCGGGAGCGCAACATGTGCAGGCATTCCCGAGCCACGACGGTGGTCAGCCAGCCGCCGAGGTTGTCGATCTGGTCCGCGTCGGACCGGCCGAGCCGAAGCCAGGCATCCTGGACGGCGTCATCGGCCTCGGCCATCGAACCCAGCATCCGGTAGGCCACCGCCCGCAGCCGGGGCCGGTGCTGCTCGAAACGCTCGGCCAGCCACTCGGTCTCCTCCATCGATCACATCATCCCCTCGTCAAGGCTCAAGGACATGAACCTGCGAAGGCGCCGAATGTGACAGGAGAGCGGCTGGGGCGCTTGGTCGCCCTGATCGAGCCGTGAGATCGACCACCTCGACAGGATCGTGAACGGGGTGGCGGTCAGTCGAACAGATCGCGGCGGTATGCCTCGCCGACCGCGCCGGCCCGGTCGCGTACCCCGAGCTTGTTGAAGATGTGCACCAGATGGGTCTTGATGCTGGCCTCGCTGATGAACAGCCTGCTTGCCGCCTCCCGGTTGGACGCGCCGTCCGCGACCAGTTTGAGCACCTCCAGTTCGCGCCTGCTCAGCGGACCTGGCACCGGCCTGCGAATCTGCTTCATCAGCCTGCTGACCAGGGACGGCGACAGTACCGACCTGCCTTCGGCCGCGGCGCGCACCGCGTCGAGCAGCTCCGCGGTCGGTGCGTCCTTGAGCAGGTAACCGACCGCGCCCGCCTCCACGGCCGGCAGCACGTCGGCGTCGGAGTCGAACGTGGTGAGCACCAGGATCGGCAACCGCCGGTTGCCCTGGAGCAGTCGCCGGATGGCGGTGACGCCGTCCATTTTCGGCATGCGCAGGTCCATCAGCACGACGTCCGGCCGCAACGTGGCGATCCGCGCGATGGCCTCTTCACCGTCGCCTGCTTCGCCGACGACGGTGAAGTCCGGCTTCTTGCTGAACGCCGCGCGCAGCCCCTCCCGCACGATGGGATGGTCGTCCACGATCAGCAGCCGGATCGGGCCGTCGGCGGTCATGGCCGGTCCTCCACGGCTGTTTGCGGGACGCTCACGCTGATCGCGGTGCCGTCTCCGGTCATGCTTTCCACCTCCAGGTCGCCACCCACAGCATGCAGCCGCCGGCGCATGGCCTCCAACCCGAAGCCCGGTTGCCGCACCGCGCCCGGATCGAAGCCGACGCCGTCGTCACGCACGTCAAGCAGCACCACCTCCCCCAAGTAGGACAGGGTGAGCCCCACCCGGGTCGCCCGCGCGTGCTTGGCCACGTTGGTGAGCGCCTCCTGCGCGGCCCGGAACAGGGTGATCTCGATGGCGGTCCGCAGCGGCACGGTGTCTCCGGTGACCTCCACCGTGATCGGCACCTCATGGGACTCCGACCAGCGCCGCGCCATGCTGGACACCGCCTCGGGCAAGTGGGAGCTCTCCAGCTGGCCGGGCCGCAGCGCCAGCACCGAGCGGCGGGCTTCGGTGAGGCTGCCGGTGGCCAGTGACTCGACTCGGTCGAGGTGGAAGCGCCACCGCTCGGGTTCTCCTGCGGACTGCCGCACCGCCCGTACGTGAGTGACGATGCCGGTCAGACCCTGGGCGAGGGTGTCGTGGATCTCGCCGGCCAGCCGCTGCCGCTCCTCCAGCTGGCCGGCCTCGTGAGCCTGCACCAGCAGCAGGTCCTGCAGACCGGCGTTCTCCGCGAGCGCGGATTCGAGCCGCCGGTTGGCCTCGGCCAGCGCGAGGTTGGCATGCTGCTTCCTGCCGTCCTCGACCGTGGCGATCCAGCCTGCCACCGCCACCGGTACGAAGATCCCGATCGGCAGGATGTAGACAAGGACGTCATCCGGTACGCCGACGGTGAGCAGGGTGGCGTACTGGCTGATCGCCGTCACCGACACGGCGACCAGAATCCAGTGCGCGGCGAACATCGCGAACGCGTAGAGGTAACCGATCCAGGAGAACGCGAAGAACGCCGGGCTCCTGATCACCAGGAGCGTGCCGATGGCAAGCAGCCCGGCGTAGAAGACCAGTACCAGCCTTGGGTACGCGGCACGGTTGGGCAGCAGCCACGCCGAAAGGGAGAGCCAGCCCAGTGCCAGCGCGACCAGGCCCAGCGTGCCCGCCGTCCGCCGGCCGTCGACCGGCCCGGCGAGCAGGCCGAACACCACGGACACGACCAGCCCGGCAGCGCCCAGCGCCGGGAACAGCCACCGATCCCGGAGGTCGGTGGCCGTGGCCCGGCTGACGAGCCGGACGAAGCGGTCTGGTCTCATCGGACTCCCTCGTCTACTCCCATCGGAACAGCTTGACTGCGATCATGCCGAACACCACGGTGATGACGAAGAGGGTGATCAAGTGGCTCGCCGCGGGAAATTCTCCGCTCCACGAGTCCCGCAGCCCCTGCATGGCCGCTCCGAGCGGGGTGTACTCGCTGATCCGGGCGATGCCGGGAGGCATGGATTCGGTCGGCATGGCCACTCCGCTGAGAAACAGGCTGGGGAAGAAGACGAACAGCCCGATGCCGGTGGCCGCGTTGCCGGTTCTCGCGATCGAGGCGACGAACAGCCCGAGCGCCAGCAGCGCCAGCACGCCGAGCACGAATGCCACCACGACTCCCGTGACGTTCTTCGGCATCGTCCAGCCGAACGTCAGGTTGCCCGCCAGCGTGACCAGCAGCAACGTCGCCAGCGCCATGCCACCGCTGACGATCAGCTGGGCGACCAGCACCATCGCCGGTTTCGTCGGTGTGGTGGCCAGCCGGCGCAGGATGCCCTTCTCCCGGTAGCCGGCCAGAGTGGACGGCATGATCAGGATGGACATGATGGCCAGGGTCAGCACCAGCACCATGGCGGGGAAGTAGTTGAGCAACGAACTCCGCATCGCCTCAGGGGTGCCCGCCGGGTTCAGGATGACGCCGAACACCACCACCAGCAACAGCGGCAGGCCCGGCACGAAGAACACCGATTCCGGTGCCCTGACGAAAAGCTTGAACTCGGTGAAGGTCAGTTTCCGCAGTGCGCGCATCCGTGCCACCTCTCTCAGACCTCGAACGTGCGGCCGGTCAGCGTGACGAAGGCGTCTTCCAGGGTGGCCTGCTCCACGCGCAGGTCAGCGGCAATGATCCGGTGACGGGCCAGCGTGGAGACGACGGCCTGCAGTACCTGGCCGTTGCCGGTCACGACCACGTGATCGCCCGCTGTGAGCACGTCCGTCACCTCGGGGAGATCGCTGAGCAGCCCGTCCGGCAGCGCCGCCGAGGGGCGGAACCGGACGCGCTGCTCAGCCCCCACCCTCGCCACCAGGCCGGCCGGGCTGTCCAGCGCGGCGATCCTGCCGTCGCAGAACACCGCGATCCGGTCGCAGAGCCGTTCGGCTTCCTCCATGAAATGGGTGACCAGGATGACGGTGACCCCACGCTCCCGTATCTCCTCGATCAGGTCCCACGCGCCCCGGCGCGCCTGCGGGTCGAGCCCGGTGGTGAGCTCGTCGAGCACCGCGATCTCCGGGTTGCCGATCAGCGCCAGCGCGATGAACAGCCGCTGTTTCTGACCCCCCGACAGCTTCCCGAACGGAGTGTTCCGCTTGTCGGTGAGCCCCCAATCCCCGAGCAGTTTCGCCGGGTTCACCGGGTCGCGGTAGAAGGAGGCGTACAGATCCAGTGCCTCCCAGACTTTCAGCCGCTCGGGCAACTCGCTCTCCTGCAGTTGCACCCCCACGCTGCTGCGCAGCCGGCGGTCGTCACGCTGCGGGTCCAGCCCGAGCACACGGACCGTGCCGCCGTCCGGCCTGCGCAACCCCTCCACACATTCCACGGTGGTGGTCTTGCCCGCCCCGTTGGGGCCGAGAATGCCGAAGATCTCACCCTTCTCCACGGTGAACGACACATCCTCCACCGCGACCTTGCCGCGATACCGTTTGTGCAGGTTGCCTACCTCGATGACCGGCATCTGCCCGCCTCCTCCGCACCCGTTCCTTCCAGGACACCGACGAGACTGCCGGGGAAGGCGCCGGTACGGATCGCTCCGGCGGCCACTCGATGGGTTGAGCCGCGGCATCGACCTGACGGCCACACCATCAGCCGAACGATGGATGCGTCCCCAGCGGCCTGGAGCGGGCACGAGGATCATGCCACCTCTTCTCCTCGAACGCCTTCGGACCGATCGCATCAAGAATCTGCCCGCGGAGGTGGTACCCGATGGCCGCTTCACGAGTCGGCCGGCGGCGACCGCGTCAGCGAAGGTGAGCAGGCCAGGGCCGGTGACCTCATATGTCTGGTCGGCGTGCCCCTCGCCGGTGAGCTCCGCGACCGCTACGTCGGCGTCCACGAACGGCTCGCGGATGTCACCGACGGGCAGGATAGGACTCAGACGCTCGCGAGGACGCTGTCCCGCTGGCTGGACGGCTTGCCGGCGCGGGAGCGGACGAGGCGGACGAGACGGGAGAGGAGGACGGCGGCGCTGCTGAGCGCGCCCGCGGCGGCGAAGACGTAGAGCGCGAGCCACACGTAGGTGATCTGCTCCAGCGTTCCCGCCCTGTTCATGACGACGCCGAACAGGTCGGCCAGGCCGAAGAAGAACGCGATCGGCACCAGGTACGGCACCAGCCGCACGCCCACCCGCCAGACGGCCTTGCCTTCGCGGCGGTGGGCCCAGCGGCCGGACCGCAGGACGCCCATGACGCCGAGGCCGAGGACGAGGACGCTCAGGCCGGCCAGCCAGTAGTCCGCGGACATGGTGAACGGCTCCTGAACGGAGTCGGCGCGGCCTTCGAGGATGTCGATCAGGCCGTCGCTGATCAGGAGTGCGTCGTCGCCGGAGACCATGCCGGTGTTGGTGACGACGGCGATGCCGTACTTGCTGTCGGGCAGCAGAGTTTGCGCGGCGTTGTGGGTGAGCAGCCAGCCGGTGTGGCGCAGCTCAGGTGCTCCGCCGAGGGTCTTGCCCGCGGTCCAGCCCATGGCGTAGGTGCTTTCGGCCACGCCGGAGGGGGTGTGGGTGGTCTTCAGGATCTCCTCCGTCAGGACACGGCCGCCGCCGTTCTGGGCGACCAGCCAGCGGCCCAGGTCGTCGGCGGTGCTGACGACCCCGGCGCCGCCGTTGATGAACCAGTTCGGCTGGGAACGCTCCAGGACCTGGCCGTAGGCGCGGATGTAGCCCGCGGCCTGGCCGGGGAGCTGCGAGGTGGTGTTGACGGTCGCGGTCGACTTCATGCCGAGCGGCCCGAACACCCGCCGCGCCATGTAGTCGGCGAACGGCACCCCGGCCACCACCTCGACCAGCCGCGCGGCGACGGCGAAGTTGGGATTGTGGTAGGCCATCTTGGCGCCCGGGTCGCCGGCGAGCGGGTAGCTCGACAGCATCCCGACGGCGTCCTTGAGCGTGGCCGGCGCGTCGAGCGCCAGCTCGGGGAAGCTGCGGTCGCTCATCCCCGAGGTCTGCTGGAGCAACTGACGCACGGTGATCTTCGTGGCGCGGGCGTCGGCCAGGGTGAACTCGGGGAGGTAGGACCGCACCGAGGCGTCCAGGTCGATCTTGCCCTCGTCGACCAGGCGCAGCACTCCCACGGCGGTCAACGACTTGGACAGCGAGGCCAGCGGCATCGGGGTGCTCTTGGTGATCGCCTCGCCCTTGGCGGTGTGGCCGTAACCCGCGACCCGCACGATCTGGTCGCCCTTGGTGACCGCCACCGCGGCGCCCGGCAGACCGGTTCGTTCCACGTAGTCGCGCACGTACGTGTCGATCGCGCCGGCGTTCAGGTCACCGGTCCGCACCGCTGCCGCCGAGGCCTGCCCCGCGGGCACTCCCACCGCCAGCAGCACACCGGCCACCGCGGCGATCTTCCGCATCATGTTCATGGACTTCCTTCCAAGATTTCCGTCTGCCAGGAGGAGACGGTAGGAGTTCACGCGGGTACGGCGTAGTGCGCGATCGTCGGGTGGTTACCCCGGCTTTCGTCAGGTCTGGTCTTCGTCCCCGCCCAGGGCCCGGTCGGCCTGTGCGGTGCCGAGTTCGAGCCCGAAGGCGAGCGCGTCGCGCGAGCCATCACCGGCGGAACGCCGCTGATGGAGCCGTTCCAAAGCCGTCAGTCGTCGGGCAGGGCGCGCACGGCGCCCTTGTCGGCAGACAGGGCCAGAGCCGCGTACGCGCGCAAAGCCATCGAAACGTGCCGCTGAGGGCGGCGTGGCCGGTAACCCGAGCCCTCCCGGTCGACGCGGCGGGCAGCGAGCCCCGGCTCGGACACCTGAAGGTGGAGAGTACGGGCCGGGATGTCGACGGTGATCAGATCGCCGTCGGCGACCAGGGCAAGCGGTCCTCCGGCGGCGGCCTCGGGTGAGACGTGGCCGACGGACAAGCCGGAACTGGCGCCCGAGAAGCGGCCGTCGGTGACGATGGCCACGGAGTGGGCGAGCCCCCGGCCCGCGAGGTAGGCCGTCGGATACAGCATCTCCTGCATACCCGGACCGCCGCGCGGACCCTCGTAGCGGATGACCAGCACGCTGCCCGGGCCCACCCGACCGGACAGGATCGCGTCCACCGCCTCCTCCTGGGAGTCGGCGACCACGGCTTCGCCGGTGAACACGGTCATGTCGTCGGGGACGCCGGCGGACTTGACCACCGCCCCGTCCGGCGCCAGATTGCCCCGCAGCACGGCCAGCCCGCCGTCGGCCGAGTAGGCGTGGGCGATGTCGCGGATGCAGCCCGAGGCCGCGTCCAGGTCCAGCGACTCCCAGCGGGCCGACTGAGAGAAGCCGGACGCGGAGCGGACACCCCCCGGAGCGGCGAGGAAGAGGCCGGACGCCTCCGGGGAGGGCACGGGGGCGCGCACGTCCCAGCTGGACAACCATTCGGCGAGTGAGCCGGCGTGGACGGCCCAGACGTCCTCGCGCAGCAGCCCGGCGCGGTGCAGCTCACCCAGCAGGGCGGGGACGCCGCCGGCTCGATGGACGTCCTCCATCAGGTACGCGCTGCTCGGGGCCACCTTGCACAGGCACGGCACCTCGCGCGAACGCGCCTCGATGTCGGACAGGCCGTAGTCCAGCTCGGCTTCGTTGGCGGCGGCGAGCAGATGCAGCACGGTGTTGGTGGATCCGCCCATGGCCAGGTCCAGGGCCATCGCGTTGTCGAACGCCGCCCGGGAGGCGATCGCCCGGGGCAGCACGGTGGCGTCGTCCTTGCCGTAGTACCGCTCGGTCAGCTCCACGACCGTCCGCCCGGCCTGCTCGTACAGGGCTCTGCGGGCGGTGTGGGTGGCCAGGGTGGTGCCGTTGCCCGGCAGGGCCAGCCCAAGAGCCTCCAGAAGGCAGTTCATGGAGTTGGCCGTGAACATTCCGGCGCACGAGCCGCAGGTCGGGCAGGCCGCCTCCTCGATGGCCGCCATGTCGGCATCGGAGACGGCGGGGTTGACCGCCTCGGACATGGTGGTGACCAGGGTCAGGCCGGTACGGACCGTGCCGTCGGACAGCACCGCCCGGCCGCCCTCCATCGGGCCGCCCGAGACGAACACCGTGGGGATGTTCAGCCGCAGCGCGGCCAGCAGCATCCCCGGGGTGATCTTGTCGCAGTTGGAGACGCACACCAGCGCGTCGGCGCAGTGCGCCTGGACCATGTATTCGATGGAGTCGGCGATCAGCTCTCTGGAGGGCAGCGAGTACAGCATCCCCGCGTGGCCCATGGCGATGCCGTCGTCGATCGCGATGGTGTTGAACTCCCGCGCGATCCCGCCCGCCGCGCCGATGGCCTCACCGATGATGCGGCCTACGGGCTGCAGATGGGTATGACCGGGGACGAACTCGGTGAAGCTGTTGGCTACCGCGATCACCGGCTTGACGCCGATGTCCCCGCCGGGCACGCCGGAGGCGCGCATCAGGGCGCGTGCCCCGGCCATGTTCCGGCCATGGGTGACGGTGCGGGATCTCAACTGTGGCATGCCCAGATCCTGGCGGCGTGCCGGCGTACAGCGAAGACGCCCCGAGTGCTAGTAGTCCTGCTACCAGTACCTATCCTTCGTCCATGGGAACGGCGGCGGAGCGGCGCAAGGAGCTGGGCGACTTCCTGCGTGCCAGGCGCGCCCGGCTCGACCCGACAGCGGTCGGCCTGCCCCCGGCCGGTCCCCGCCGGCGTGGCGGCCTGCGCCGCGAGGAGGTCTCGACCCTCTCCCAGGTCAGCGCCACCTGGTACACGTGGCTGGAGCAGGGCCGCGACATCCAGCCCTCCCGGCAGGTCCTGGACGCCCTCGCCCGCACGCTGCTCCTGACCTTCGCCGAGCATGCCTATGTGCTGTCCCTGGCCGGATATGCCCCACTCACCGAGCCCGCAGAACCGGCGGCCCGCACCGCTCCCGGCCACGTGCAGCGACTGCTCGACGCGCTCGCCGGATTTCCCGCGTACGCCATCGCGCCCGACTGGACGATCGCCGGCTGGAACGCCGCCTACCTTGACCTGTATCCGAACGTGGCCACCGTCGCTCCGGAGGAACGCAATCTGTTGTGGCTGGTGTTCACCGATCCCTACGTCCGTGATCTGCTGCCGGACTGGGAGGTGACAAGCCGTCGTTTCGTCGCCGAATTCCGGGCCGAGGCCGGGCCCCGGCTCGGTGACCTCGCCGGCTCCCCTGCCATCCAGCGTCTGCTGGCGACAAGTGCGGCCTTCCGTACGGCCTGGCAGGACCACCACATCGAGGGCTTCGCCTCCCGGATGCGCGTCTTCGACCATCCGATCACGGGTGTGCGGCACTTCGAGCACCACCGCCTGGCCCCTGCCGACCACCCCGACCTGCACGTGGTCATCTACACCCCAGGATGTTGACGCGACGGCGCGGCCTCGCCTTGCGATCCTCCGTGCCCGGCGCGTGGTTGCGAACCGGGCGGCGTAAGCAGGCGTGGTCCATGCCCGGGTGCCGGGGCCGCAGGAGCCGGGGAAGCGCGGGCCGCTGCCCCGTGCCGCGGGCGGCTACGCAGTGGCCGTTCGGGGTGACCTCGCTCGCAGCGAGTAGAGGATCGGCAGGTAGGTGTCGCCGAAGGGGAACCGGGAGGCGCCGTCGGGTCCTTGGGGCAGGATGCGACGTCCGGGGAATTCGGCCTCGGTGTGCTCGACGAGCCGGTCGACGATCAGTCCCGCTCCGGCAGCCGCTGTGACGATCTCGCCCACCGAGTGCGGGTACTGGACCACCTCCTGTGCGGTCATCGGCAGGTCTGGGTCCGCGTACGTGTCCGCTACGACCTCACGCTGGGGCTCTCCTCCGCCGTAGGGCCAGTCGGCCACGAGCGGTTCGTAGGTGGCCAGGGTCTGGAAGGCGGGATGTAGGTCGACCAGCACCAGCCTTCCCCCTGGCCGCAGCGCCATCGCCGCACCACGCATCCACGCGTTAAGGTCCCCGATCCAGCACAGCACCCCGTAGGTGGCGATCACAAGGTCGAACCTGCCCGCCAGGCCGGACGGCAGGTTCTGCGTGTCGGCCTCGACGAAATCGGCGGTGAGCCCGGCGAGCTCAGCCAGCTCGCGTGCCCGGACGATAGCCGTCGACGAGAAATCGACACCGGTGACCCTGGCACCCAGACGGGCCCAGTTGAGTGTGTCCATGCCAAAGTGGCACTGCAGATGCAGCACATCCTGGCCGCTCACATCACCGGCCAGCTCCAGCTCGATCCCGTAGAGCGTCTGCCGGCCCGCCAGGAACGAATCGACGTCGTAGAGCAGGTCGTTGGGGGTCGTGCCGTGTGCCTGGGCACGGGCATCCCAGAGGGCACGATTCGCGGCGAGCCCGTCAGCGGGAAGGATTCCGTTCATGTCCGTAGTGTGGCAGGCCGATTGGAGCGAGCGCCGACACCTGGTGGGTGTTGAGAGCGGCTTGCGTGCGGGACGCCACCCGTCCCTTCCCCAGAGGTCAGGCAGCGACCGGCAAGTGCCGGAAACCGCGGATCGACGCCGACGACCGCAGGCATGCATCGCCCGTGCGCCGGAGCCCGGGTAGCCGGCCGGCCAGTGCCCGCAAGGCGACCTCCCCCTCGATACGGGCAAGCTGCGGCCCCAGGCAGCGCCTGAACGCGCTGCAGCAGGCGATCGAGCGCATCGGCCGAGCCTCGCTGCCCTGATCCGGGCGGTGACAGCTCCGGCGGCGGGGCGGACCGCTTCAGCCGATGGTGGCGCGGCCGCGATGTCATCAGGGTCACAGGAGGCCTGCCTCGAACACCAGGATCGCCGCCTGCACCCTGCTGCCGAGGTGCAGCTTGGCCAGGGCGCGGCTGACGTGGGCCTTGACGGTGGTCTCGGTCATGGACAGCTCGCGCCCGATCTGCCGGTTTGACAGGCCGCGCGCGATGGCGAGCACGACCTCGTGCTCGCGACCGGTCAGCCCGCCAAGAAGCCGCTGGGCGGCATCGGCCCTGGTGGCGTCGCGTCGTTCGGCGAAGGCGCTGATGAGTCGCTTGGTGACGGTGGGAGCCAGCATGGCGTTTCCCGCGGCCACGGTGCGGACGGCGGCGGCGAGGTCGCCGGGCGGGGTGTCCTTCAGCAGGAACCCGACGGCGCCGGCGCGCAGCGCCTCATGCACGTACTCGTCGAGGTCGAACGTGGTGAGCATGATGACCTTCGGCGCGTTGGGCGAGGCGGCGATGCGCGCGGCGGCGGTCAGGCCGTCGGTGCCCGGCATCCGCACGTCCATGAGCACGACGTCGGGGTGGTACCGGCCGGCCGCGGCGACAGCCTCCTGCCCGTCGCCCGCCTCCGCGACGACCGAGATGTCGCCGGCGGACTCCAGGATCATCCGCAGCCAGGACCGCACCATGCGCTCGTCGTCGACGATCAGGATTCTGATCATGCCGGGTTCTCGATCCGCTCGGTGGGGAACGTGGCCGTGACGGTGAAGCCGCCCGTGGGGCCGGGGATTGTATGGAGTCGGCCACCGAGCAGGGCGACCCGTTCGCGTAGACCCAGCAGTCCAAGGCCGGCGCCTGGGAGGGATTCCGTGGCGCGCGGGCCGGCGGGCGGGCCGTTGGCCACGACCACCTCCAGATCGCCGGGACCATAGCGCAGGACGATGTCGACGTCGCACTCTCCCACGTGCTTGTGAACGTTGGTGAGAGCCTCCTGCACCACGCGATAGGCGGCGCGCTGCGCGGCTTGCGACACTGGCCTGGGGTCGCCTTCGTCATGGCGGCGCACCCGGAGTCCGGCGGACCTCGACTGGCCGAGCAGCCGGTCGAGGTCGGCGAGCGACGGTGGTGGGGCGTGGCCGTCGAGGGACTCCGCGGTACGGAGCACGCCGAGCACCTCACGCAGGTTGGCCAGCGCCTCCCTGCCGGTTGCCCTGATGCCAGCGATTTCGGCGGCTATGTTCTGGTCCTGGACGCTGACCTCCAGCGCGCCGGCGTGCAGCACGATCAGCGACACCCGGTGGGCGAGAACGTCATGCATTTCCCGCGCGATTCGCGTGCGTTCCTGTGCCCGCGCCTGCTCGGCGCGGGCTGCCTGCACGCGCTCCAACCGCTCCGCGCGCTCACGCAGCCCCGCGAGCACCTGCCTGCGTGCGCTCACCCACAGGCCTGCCACCAGCGGCAGCACGACCGCCCAGACGAGATTGGCCCCGACCTCCGTCAACACCCAGCGGTCACCGGGTAGCGGCAGCGCGGGCCGTACCGCGACGAGGGCAGTGGCGATGGCGACGTACGGCGCGACGAGGCGCCGCCGCGGCTCGCCCGTCACCACGTAGTACGTCGCCACGGTGAGAACATGCCACTGCGCGAGCAGCACGCACGCGGCGGCGCCCAGCGCGATCAGGGGCCGGCGCCGCCTGCGTCCCGCCGATGCCGCCGCCCCGCAAACGATGGCGAACAGCACCCGCATCGGCTCTGAGAGCGCCTCGGGCACCTGGTCGGGGGTCGGCAGGCCGACCGACAGTACGGCCACGGCCAGGCCGAGGGCCCAGGGCGCCAGGCGATCGACGACCAGGGCCGCCTCGGCCAGCATGCGGCGTTCCAGCGACGTACTTCCCACATCCCCGAGCGTATGGCCAGGCAGGTTGTGCGAACGTGGTCCGTTCGCGACGGCACCCCCGACGAAAGTCGCAGCCTGCGACGGGCCCCGATCGACTGGCGGACGAGGCGCCCGCTTGAGGACCGGCGGCAGAGTGCTCGTCATGCACAGCAGAACACGACGTTTCGTCGTCGCAACCGTTGCCGCAGGAGTGCTCGCCGCCTCCACCGGAGCCGCTGCCGTCGACGAGTACTCCAGGGCGGACTTCCGCCGCGATCTGGCGGCGCTCAGTGCCGCGGGCGTGGTCGGCGTCCAGGGGCGCGTCATCAGCGCCGACGGCCGGCAGTGGACGGCTGTCGGCGGCGTCGCCGACACCCGGACAGAACGAGCGGTCTCGGCGCGCGGTCACTACCGCATCGGAAGCAACACCAAGACCTTCGTGGCCGTCGTCGTCCTGCAGCTCGCCGCGGAGGGCAGGCTCGGTCTGGACGACAGCGTGGAGAAGTGGCTTCCCGGCGTCGTCAGGGGCAACGGCAACGACGGGCGGAAGATCACCGTCAGGCAGCTGCTCCAGCACACCAGCGGCCTGTACGACTACATGGCCGACATCGCGCCGGGCGACGCCGAGTCGTTCGAGCGCGAAAGGCTTCGGCGCCACACACCTGAGGAGCTGGTCGCCGTGGCCATGCGCCACGCCCCGGGAAACGGCGCCTGGTCGTACTCGAACACCAACTACGTCCTGGCCGGAATGATCATCAAGAGGGTGACTGGCAGGGAGTGGGGTGAGGAGGTCGGCCGCCGCATCATCGGCCCGCTCGGGCTCAAGGACACGAGAGTTCCAGGCGACGAAACGGGCATGCCCCGGCCGTACGCCAGGGCCTACCAGCAGTGGCGGCCCGGAGGCCCGCTGACCGACGTCACGGTGCACAGCCCCACCTCCTACGCCTCGGCGGGCTCCATGATCAGCACCACGGCCGACCTGAGCCGGTTCTTCCGCGCGCTGCTCGGCGGCAGGCTGCTCAAGCCCGCGCAGCTCGCGCAGATGAAGAAGACCGTCACGTTCTCCAACGGCGTCGCGATCGGGTACGGCCTCGGCCTCTACCGGAACAAGCTGTCATGCGGCGGCGAGTACTGGGCCCACGGCGGCAACACCGCGGGCTACATCAGCCGCGAGGGCTTCTCCGCCGACGGCAGGCGCAGCGTGGCCCTGTCCCTCAGCGGCGCGGCGGGCAGGCGCGTCGAGGACTACCAGAAGATGCAGGCGATGACCGACCAGGTCATCGACGACGTTCTCTGCGATGTGCCCGCATGATCGAGGTGGTGGGCCTGACCAAGAGCTACGGGGACACCGTCGCGGTCGACGGACTGTCCTTCAGCGTCCCGCCGGGGCGGGTCACCGGGTTCCTCGGCCCGAACGGGGCGGGAAAGACGACGGAGAGAATGTGACCCTTTTGTTGTGGTTCGGGTGGGTCGGTGGCAGGGGTGCGGCAACGGTGTGCGTTCGATCGGGGGACGTGGGAGAGGGTTGCGGGATGGTTGCCGGTGGTGCTGGCCGGTGGGGCCAAGATCGGATTTGCGGGGCCTTACGCTGGCTCTAAGGAAGGGAGGTGCTTGCACCTCGGACCGGTACCTCCTCCCGGCCCCGCGAATGCGATCTTGGGGGGGTCCCCGCCGGACGGCTCCGGAAACGATCCCGAAACGCTCTCCGCTGTAGGTGCGCTACGGGTCTGCTGTTGGAGTTTGTTGGGGTGTGGTCTCGGCTGCGAGTGCTTTCATCCACGCTTGTTCGCCAACGAGAGGGATGCCGTTGAGGTGGAGGTCCATGGCCGTCTGGCGGTAGGTGAAGCCGCGTTGATGGTAGCGGCGGAGAACTGCCTGCCATTCGGCAGAGCCAAAGTCGAGTTCGGGTTGGTGGGGGGCTAGCGGGCCGAACGCGAGGCTTTTGGTGTAGGGCCAGGCTTCGTAGGGGATCATCGGGCGGTCGTTGAGGAGTAGGCAGCCGTTGACCTGGCCGCGTGTCCACCGTCGCTTTGCAAGGTCCGCAAACCGGGCTTGCCATTCGTCGGTGTACCAGAGGTCGGGGAAGCGGGCGGCTGGGTCGGGTAGCTGGTCGGCGGGGATGATGTCGCGTAGCCGCATGAGGGTTGCCTCCTTGGCTGAGGTGGCGGGGGGTGGATGCGCGACAGGGGGCCTCCGGGCGGACGGGGGATCAGTCCGGAGGCCCCCTGCGTGGTGCTCCCTGGCTGGCACCTGGCCAGGGCTTACGGCTAGCCGGGGGCAGCTAGCCGCGTAGTGTCCCCGCTCCGGGCAGGCGTGGGGGCGGAGCGGGGTGGGTGCGTACTCCGTCGACGCCAGTGGGGAGTACGCAGTGCCCGGTGTCCCTCGCGCTGCCTCCCCATGCGGGGGCAAGAGTCACCGGGGGCTTGAGGGGCGCGTGCCTTGCTGTGCGCCACCAGGGCACGCGCCCCCGGTGGTCCCGCCTGACCTGACCGGCCCCGATTCCGGCAAGGCTGGGCGGGGGCGGGTGGCTAGTCGTGCGGGGGGTAGCAGCGCAGACAGAGATGGTCTGAGCAGCGCCGCATGCAAGCGGGGTGGTTGCACCGGTGCCCGGTGAGGCAGCGATGCACGTAGAACGGATGCTCGTCAGAGACCTCGGGCATGTCGTGGTCGATGCCGGTGTCAGCGCTGTTGCAGGGTGCTTGCTGGGTGGTCATTGGGGCTTCACCGCCTCGGCTCCGTACACGGCTTCGTACTCGGCTTCGGCAAGGCCACGGGTGCGGTGCTGGGCGGCCAGCGCGTCATGCCGGGCGGCTATGCGGGTAGCGGCGGTCACGGGATCGTCAGCCGGGACACTTGCATACACGGGCTTACTGCCTCGGTTGCCGTTGATCCACGTGAACCCGTTCCCGTTGCACGTGGTGGTGAGTCCTCCCCAGACCGCCACCCACGCACACGTATTACTACTGGCCAACAGCTCACACCTAACGCCACGTGCCAACAGCTCCACGACAAGGCGTCGGGCAGCGTCATAGGGGCGGAGATGAGGGCTTGGGGACGGTTCGGGGGGCTCTGCGGTGGGGGTCCGAGTTCTGCACGCCGTGTCCGATACGACATACGTTGGGAGAGCGGGCCGTGATTCGTTGCGCCCTCTGGTCTGGGCAGTAGTCTGGTCGGGCATCGGTACTCTCCAAAGCGATCGATGCGATTCGGACCCCCGTCCGGGGCGGTGTTCCCGCACCGTGGCCCTGAGGCGGGGGTCCGCCCTCATGCCCCCGTTTTAGGGGGGCTAAAGTTGAGGGTAAGACATCGTTACCGCCTGTCGCAATAGGGGGGCTAAAACGCGGTGGCTGGCCAGGAGGCAACGCCCGGATGGATCTGAAGACATTGCGGGAGGTCGCACAGATAAGTGATCCGGTCGAACGGGCACGCGTACTGAGCAGACTGATGACGGAAGAGCAAGGTCTTGTCACTGAAGCAGCCAAGATGAGACGTCAGGCCATTGCAGAAGCAAGAGAAGGAGGGATGAGCTTGGAGGACATCGCGGGACAACTTGGGGTTTCTCCCGGACGAATCTCGCAAATGCGAAAGGGTCCAGCGGCTCGCGCGCCAGAGGGACCGGCCGCCGCCGCGCCAAAGGTGCTTGTGCAACGCGCACTGCCAACGGAACCTGCTGTGCGCGGTTCGAAGTCGCTGTTTCTGGCCGAAGCCGAGCGACAGGGCTTGGAAGCTGGGCGACGGATGCTGTACGTCGGCTTGGAGCCCGCAAGTGATCACGTTGCGGTCTGCCTACAGGTGGAGCCAGGCACGGACATCATCGCTCGCCGGAAGATGATGACAGTTGGTGACGTGCCCGTGAGGATCGCGACCAGCTACTTTCGAGCTGACTTGTTCGGAGACACACGCATCGCCGAACCGGAGTTTGTCCAGCCTTCGCTCCAGTCGGCTATCACCGCTCTCGGGTACGCCTTCGGGCATGCGGAGGAGAACCTCACCGTCCGTCCACCAACGCCCTTCGAACGCGAGACTCTGGAACTTGAGTCAGGCGAGTGGATCGTTCAGGTCCTCCGCGCCAGCTACTCCAGCGAAGGCACGGCTATTCACGTGCTGGAGACGATTTGCGCTGGAAGTCGCCACATTTTCCCGATTGGGCAAGTCACCGGGTACGACGAGTTCTAGAGGCAACTTCGCGCGGTAGATCGGCCCCCACGAATCTAGGCTCGTGGGGGCTCTTCTGTGTACAGATCGGGCGCGGTGCGGCACGTGGTCGGCGGGAGCGTGGGGGCCTGCCAGTCTTGCCGGAGGCAACCCCGTAGGGGCTGCGGAACGCATGTGGAGCTAGGGTGGCCGGCGCGCACGCGGCCAAGTTCATCTGCGGAAATGCGTCCCGCGGAATGGTGCCTGAAGGATCTTGGCGGTTGTCCGGCAAGGGATGAGAGGGCGGGTTCGTGTGCGCGCCGTTCGTGCGGTGCTGGCCGCCCGCGCACCGGTGACCGGCCGCCAGGCCGCATGCTCCGGTGCGCGGCGGGTGCGGCCTGGGAGCGCGGCACGGGCGGCGCGGCGGCGCGGAGCGCCGCCCTTGATACCTATAAGAACAATTCGGCAATGAGACGTGGACGGTACGCGGGTGAGGTCCGGAGTGATAAGCATGGGGTGTGCTTGAGACGCTTGCGAACCTGGCTGACACGTGGGGCATGCAACTGGCGCTTTTCGGCATACTGCTGCTCCTCTTCCCGGCGGCCGGGAAGCGCTATGCGGACGCGTTGCGGGACGTGTGTGCTGTGTGTTGGCAGCATCGGCTGGTTGTTCTGTTGATCGTGGTGCCCGGCGTCTTCATCCTGGTTGCGCGAGAGATGGCTTTGACGTTCGCGCTGGGCGGGATCTTGTCTAGCACGGCCCTGTGTGCTGCGACGTTTCTTTACAGTCACCGGCCGTGGATGAACGTCGTGCGATTCGGGCTGTTGGGCGGTGCGCTGGTCGGCTCGGTGATCATGCTTGAGCTGGGGATGGCTCTGGCGTTCGCCGTAGCTTGTGGCGTGGTCTTTGTCACGGGAGGCGCGGCGATGCGTATGGCTGGCAATCACAAGGGGCTGAGGGTCGGGCGGCGCGGCGTGATGATTGCAGGCGCGCTGGCGGTCCTGGCGTTTGTATAGCCGGGCAGACGGCCAGTCGGCGGACCTACGAGTAACCGGTCTGGAGCAAGGAAACGGCCGACGTCGTCCTCGGGGTGCAAGGGCGGCCGCTAGTCGGTTGACGCGGGATGTGCCGGTCGCCCTTGCCCCCACGTGAGGTCGGCTCCCCCTCCAGAAGCCGACTCCGTACCACCCATAGTTACCACGCGGGTGTTTTGGGTGACGGTCGAATCGCCGTGCTGGGTGTCACGGGGGGAGCATGAGCGCGAGCGGTGTGTGGGCGTCGGCGCTCATGCCACGACGTGGTCGGCTTCTCGTCGCAACGCGACCACTTCTTTCTGTGTAACACGCGGCGACAGGCTACGAACAGGCGCTTGCCGAACGTTGACCTGCGGCGCTGTAGCGGGTCACGAAGTGGCCCTATCGGCGGAGAACCCGAGGGGTGTCCCCAAATGCTTGTGATCTTGAAGTGTGATGCAGATCACAGTCCGTGCCATTTGCGGCCTACAGTAGAGCTGTAACCCCGATTTAAGTGGCACTGCAATGGCATTTCCGCAGGTCAAACCGGTCGTTTTCGGATCATCTGCACAGAATCTACGCATGTTCGAGAGGCCGATGTCCATATTGGCCATTCAAGGCTCTGACCGAAATATGCATTATGGACAGTTAAGCAACACTTGACGCACAAATGCACAAGCTAGGGGGTTGTGCCGTCTGAGCTGGCGAGTTAGAAAGTAGGCTCGGACTCGGCGAGCCAGGGAGATTGGATGAGTTTACGAGACGGGCTGCCAGTGGAGTTTAGGGCCGTATTCCCCCATGGCGTGTACGTGGTCGGGCCGGTAACCCCGGTTTCGGACTACGACCTGGGCACGAAAGAACGGCCGGTACAGAAGCGCGACCCGCAGACGGGCGAACCGCTCTGGGCGGTTCCGATCATGGACGCGGACCCGGAAGCGCGGGCGGCGGACAAAACGATCAACCTCAAGATCACGAGTATGACGGAACCGATCGTGCCCCCGGTCCCGGCGCAGATGGCGGCGCTCGGGCTGCACTTCGTGCCGGTGGAGCTGGAAAATCTGACGGTGCGGCCTTACGTGCCGGACGGTTCACGGCGCGTCGAATTCACCGTGAAGGCCCGTGGCTTACGGCTGGCGGGCACGCCGGTCGCGGGCGGTCAGAGCAGGGCGGCGGCGGGGACGCATTCGCGTCCGGCTGCTGAGGGCAGCGCGTAGCGCTGTCGTGCTTGTGGGCGCGGAGCGCCTGCTTGCGGGTGGGCGCGTAGCGCCTACGTGCTTGTGAGCGCTGGTACGGCAAGTGGCTAGGCAAGTCCCGTGAAGGTGTCCGGGCAGAACAGATGACCTCGGCGGGTGCCGGGATGAGGCGTCAGGCGATCGCGTGGGGCGGGCCTGGACGCGTTTCGTGTCGGGCGGCGGCGGCCGGAAGGGCTGCCACGTCTGGTTTTCGGTGAACGTGACGTGACGGCGTTCGCGTGCCCTGTCACCCTCGCGCGGGTGGCGGGCGGCGGCGTCGTGGTCGGCATCCCTGCTCGTCGGCGGGAGTTTCCGTGCGTGGTGCGGGGATGCCGTCTGCCCTGAAGGAGACGGCATGATCTTTCGGAGGGTGGTCTCTGGGGAGACCGATGAGGAGTTAGTGAGTCAGCGCCCGGATGGGCGGCTGCACTGGAGTCCGGTGGTGGTCAAGACCCCGGCGTTCTTCGTGTTGGTGATCTGGGGGTGGCGGGTCGGGGCCGCGCTGGTCAAGACCGTGATCCGGCATCCGATCGCGTGCGGCCTGGTCGTGGTGCTGGGCGCGTACTGGTGGCTGGTCGGCTGGCAGGGGGCGCTGATCTGGTACGGGTGCATGGCGGCCTGGCTGGTGGTGTTCTGGCTGCTGCATCGGCGTGGGTTCATGCGGCTGATCGGCTGGCCGTTCCTGTCCTGGGTGCGGTGGATGTGGATCTACCGGCGTCGCTGGCGCGGGACGCTGACGGTGGCGGGGCTGGCCGGGCGGGTGCAGGGCCGGGCGTATGTGCCGGAGCTGGTGCGGGTGCGCAGTGACGCCTACGCCGACCGGGTCACGGTGAAGATGCTGCGGGGTCAGTCGGATGAGCTGTGGGCGGAACGTTCGCGGCACCTGGCGCATGCCTTCGGCTCCTCGGCCTGTCAGGTGCGCGTGCGTAAGCCGGGTCTGCTGGCGCTGGCGCTGCGGCGGGTCGATCCGCTGGCGGCGGTGGTGGGGCTGCGGCCGGTGTCGCTGGTGCCCAGTGTCGGGCCGGTGGAGATCGGCCTCGACGAACACGGGCTCGTGTACCGGCTGGCGTTGCACGGCACGCACTGGCTGATCGCCGGGGCGACGGGGGCCGGTAAGGGCTCGTGGCTGTGGCTGATCGTGCGGGGCCTGCTGGCCGGGGTGGAGGCGGGGCTTGTGGAGATGCACGCGCTGGACCCCAAGCGGATGGAGCTGTCTTTCGGGCGGGGCCTGTTCGCCCGGTACGCGAGCAAGCCGGAGCAATGCGCCGACCTGCTGGAATGGCTGGTTGAGCGGATGCAGGAGCGCGCCGACCGGTACGCGGGGGTACGCCGGAACCACGTCGCGACGGTCGATGAGCCCATGGTGGTGATCTTGGCCGATGAGATCGCGTTCCTGACGGCGTACTGCCCAGACAAGGACGTGCGGCGGCGGGTGCTGGCGGCGCTGGCCACGCTGTGCACGCAAGGCCGGTCGGTCGGCTTTGTGGTCGTGGCCGCGCTGCAAGATCCTCGCGCGGACATCTTGGCGATTCGTGAGCTGTTCCCGATGCGCGTCTGCCTGCGGGTCAAGACCGCGAACCAGGTGGACATGGTGCTGGGTGAGGGGATGCGGGATGCGGGCGCGCTGGCCGACAAGATCCCCTACAACCCGCACGACCCGTCGATGAGCGGCGGCATCGGCTACGTGGTGGATGAGTCGGGCGGTGAGCCGCTGCGGGTGCGGGCGGCCTGGGTCAGTGATGAGGAGATCAAGCACCTGGAGGCGGCGTGGGGAGTCGAGACCGACGACGGCCCGCCCTCCGACCTGCCGGGGCTGCCGGAGCCGGGAGACGTCAAGGTCGCTGGTTGGCGTCGGCCGGAGATCGTGCCTCCGCCTAGTTGGGGGGACGGCGGCCGGTCAGACGACGACCACGACCACGACGGTGGCGGCGGGAGGAGCAAGAGCGGCCGGAGCGTGCGGCGGGAGGGCAAGCGCGGCAAGCACAGCAAGGGCGGCAAGCGGCGGCGGATCAACGGAGGTGGTGAGCGGTGATGGCGAGATCGGAACGGCTTGGGCTGGACTGCGAGGTGTGCGGGACGGCCGACGCGCTGGAGCTGGTGGCGGAGTTGCGGGTGGTGCGGTGCCGGGAGTGCGGAGACCGGGCGGCGGCGGCCGTGGACGCGGACAAGCGGGACTGCAACGTCCTGTTCATCTGGGGGTGCGGCGATGATCAGCCGTGAGCCGGGGAACGGGGCGGTGTCGGGCCTGCTGGGGTCGGTGCTGAGCCAAAACGACATGATCGCGCTCGCCTTGGAGCGTGGCGTTTGTATCCGGCCGATGGCCTTCCGCTGGACGGATCGCAAGGACGGCACCTCACGCATCGTGAACGTCTCGTGCGGGTCGCGCTGGGAGTCGGTGTGTGCGCCGTGTGCGCGGCGGATCAGGTCAGCCCGGCAAGAGCAGTGCTTGGAGGGCTGGCACCTGGAGGCAGAGCCGGAGGGGATCATGGGTCAGATCGGGCCGGACCGTACCCCGGACGCGGAGGAGACGGCGTGGATGGGTGAGTTCCGCGAGGAACTGATCCTGCTGCGGGATGCGGCGCTGTCCGATGGTGACGCGGCGGGGGCGGCCGACTGGACGCAGGCACTCGCGGCGCATGAGGCGGAGATGGCGTACTTGGGCGTTCCGGTCGGTGGCGGGACGGCTGAGGCGGCATCACAGCCTGAAGCGGGCGGCGGGCCGGTGGCGGCCGAGCAGGTGGGCGGGGACTGGACGCAGGCTCCGTTGCCGCTGGCGGATGCGCCCTGGCCGACCGAAATCGATGACGGGATCGGCGACGGCGGCGGGCAGGCTGAGGCCGGGGAGACGGACGGCGGGGGCGGCGCGGACAGTGCGGAGGAGGGCGGGCGGCGGGTGCGCTCGACGGCTCGGCGGCAGGATGCGCCGGACCTGCCCAAGCGGGCGATGACGGCGGGCACGGTGGGTCGCGTGTTTCCCGGCCGTGCGGGCAGGGGCTACCGGCCGAGCATGTTCGTCACGCTCACGATGGGGAGTTACGGCCGGGTGCGGGATGGGGTGCCGGTCGATCCGGACGCCTACGACTACCGGCGGGCGGCGCGTGACCTGATCCACTTCTCCAAGCTGGTGGACCGGTTCGTGCAGAACCTTAGGCGGGTGACGGGGCGTAAGGTGCAGTACTTCGCGGCGGTGGAACCACAGCGGCGGCTCGCGCCTCATCTGCACATGGCGGTGCGGGGGGCGATCCCGCGTGCGGAGCTGCGGGCGGTGGCGGCGGCGACCTACCACCAAGTGTGGTGGCCGCCCACGGATCGGGTTGCGATCTTTGACGGGGAGAACACGCCGGTCTGGCAGGAGGGCATCGGCTATGTGGTACCGAGTACCGGGGAGGTACTGCCGACGTGGGAGGCGGCGCTTGATGAGCTGGACGGCGACCCGGACGCGGCACCTCAGCATGTGGTCAGGTTGGGTGAGCAGCTCGATATCCAGGGCGTGCTGGGCGGGAGCGCGGATGCTGATCAGCGTGCGCGGTACCTGACGAAGTACCTGACCAAGTCGGTGTCCGACGTGATGGGCGGGCCGGAGCCTGAAGACGACGGCGGGCACGACGACGACGCGGATGGGGAGGGTCGTCGGTCGGGGCGGCGGGCCGGTCTGCGGCGGGCTCGTCAGGCGCACGCGCGGCGGCTGCTGGAGGTGTTGCGGTGGGAGCCGTGTTCGCCTCGGTGCGCGAACTGGTTGCGCTTCGGCGTGACGCCGCTGGAGGCCGGGTCGGGACTGGTGCCGGGCCGCTGTTCGGGGCGGGCGCATCAAAGCGCGCACCTGGGCTACGGCGGGCGGCGCGTGCTGGTGTCGCGGGCGTGGTCGTCGCGCACGCTGGGCGGGCTGCTGCGCGATCGTCGGGCGTGGGTGGCCGAAGCTCTCGGGGTCGGCGATGAGCTGAGCCGGGAGGCTGATCCGGGCCGGTACACGTGGGTGCGGCTGAAGCCGGGCGATCCGGGGGTGGCTCCGCTGGCGGAACGGCTGCTGTGGCTGATCGCGGAGCGGGAGCAAGGGCGTGAGGCGCTGGAAAGGGCGCGGCTAGAGCAGTCTGGCGACGGCGAACAGGCTGCGCCGTGACGGCGAGTGCGGGCCGTCTGGATGGCCGCAGGCCACGCGTAGCGCGAGCTTCTGGCGAGTCCAGCCGGCGCGCTGCCCGGCAGGTGAGAAGCGGTTCCCGGCACGGGTCGGGGGGCTGTGATGAGGGGTAGGCGGCGGGTCGGCGGCTGGGTATGGTCGGCGAGAGCCGCGCGAGCAGAGCGCGCCGAAGGCTCCATTCAAGAGGGTGAACGCATGCGGGTGGGTCGGCGGTCAGCCACCGCAGAGCCGGGGGCGGGCGGGCGGGTCGCCGAGAGCGCGGGGCAGGATGCGGCGCCACCAGGTGATCATGCTCGGGGGGCGGCTACCGGCTCGACGCGGGGGCGGCACCCCTACCCCAGCGCCCGTTCTGGGGCTGGGTCGGTGGGTCGGCCTGGCGCGTGGGGCGGGGCTGCCGCGCTGGAGCGCGCGTATCTGGAGGCGTGCGGGTTCGCCTCGGAGGAAGCGAGAAGGGCCTACTTCGAGAAACAGACGGCCGACTGGCCACCGCTCTCCGATCAGGTCCGGTTGCGGTTGCGGCTGCTGCTGCGGGCGGCTGAAGAGCCGGACACGGGTTCGTCGTAGAGAGCGGCCTGGGGGTGCGGGGCCTGAGGTCCGGCACCCCCTGCGGGGCGGCTAGGCGGCGATGGGCTGGGGCTCGCTCGGCTCCGGGCGGTCCTTCGGCGTGATGGTGACCCTGTCGGTGATCGGGACGCGCTTGCCCCGGCCGATGCCGTGGAATGTGACGTTCACGAGCATCTTGACCACCTCGCGCTGACGGCCAAGCCCGATCGCCTCCCACCACGCGCGGGCGTCGTCGTAGTCGAACAGATCGCTGAGCGGGCTGTTGGTGGTGGCGCGGTTCATCTGCTCGCGCAACCCGGCAATCTGCTCATCAGCGTGACGCTTGGCCTCTATCACCATGTCCTCATCGAAGATCTTCTCAACGAACATGCGGGCGGCGTGGCGCTTGCTCTCCTCAAGCTCGATGATCTGGGCCTGGATCGCGGCGAAGTCAACCGTCTCGGCCTGGGCGTCCGGTAGGAGGTCCTGGACGTCGGCGTGCGACAGACGGCCCAACACGTGGTCCCTGACGAACATGTCCGCGAGGATCGCGTCCGGCCCGTTGTGGCCCGTGATGCACTGGTAGATCAGCTTGCCGTTCTTGCTGCGGGCGCGGTAGGTCGCTCCGCACTTGTCGCAGATCGCGATCAGGGACGTGAGCCACCTGGGCACGTTGCCCGGTGAGGTGGTGCGGGCGGGGTCGTTCTTGATGACCCTGAGTGCCTCCTGCTGCGCGTCGGTCAGGATGTACGGATAGGCGTTGCGCTTGATGATCTCGCCGTGGCGGACGCTGTGCCCGGCCGTGCGCGGGTTGAGAAGGATCTGCCAGACGGTGCGGGACTGCCATCCTCCGGGCTCGACGTCCTTGCCCCCTCGGCGCAGCGTGCGCCCATCGGCCTGGGACGCGCTGCGCACACCGCGCTTGGCCATCCCGCGCAGCACGTGCCCCATCTTCACCCCGGCCAGAAGGTCAAGCGCCCACCTGCGGATCTCGGCAGCCTCGATGGGGTTGTGCTGGCCCATGTCCAAGACCGTGCGGTCCTCATACCGGCGGTCCTCAAGCGGCGCTTGGGGGTTGGCGCACACGGAGCGAACCCGGCCGGTGTCCACGCCCCAGCCGTAGGGGCGCACACCCCCGCCGTAGATGCCGTGCTTGGCCTGGCGCTTGCGGGCCTTTTCGACTCGTTCGCCCCGGTGGGCTGACTCGTACTCAGCGTCAAGGGTGTCCTTGATCAGGTCCCGGCGTCCGGCTGCGGTCTCCAGGTTGTAGAAGCTGCCCTTGGTGACCGAGTACAGCTTGACCTTGGCGGCGCGGGCTATCTCGATGAACGCGCTTGCGGCTTCCACGGTGCGGTTGAGCCGGTTGGCGTGCCAGATGATGACCAGGCGGATCAGGTTATCGCGCATGTCAGCGAGTAGCTGGTCGTAGTCGGGACGCTGAACGTTGGCCTTGAAGGCGCTGAGGTCGTTGTCCACGTAGCTACGTGAGATCGTCTCGCCGAGTTGCTCGGCGGCTTCCTCGTTCTCGTCGTGCTGGTCGCCTACCCCATCGGCTGCCCCGGTCTTGTCGTAGCTGATCCGGCAGTAATCGACGACTGCGCGCCCCTGGGTGGCTGCTGCCAAGAGCCTCATGGTGCCTCCCCTTGCCCGGTTGACCTGCTCTTATCTCTATAATGGGCCATAAATCGTGCGTCGGGAAGTCCACCACGATGCGGATGATCCTCGGTCTGGACAACCCCACGGCGGGCCACGCGCTGATCGGCGGTCGCGGCTATCGGGACCTGCGCCATCCTTTGCGCACGGTGGGAGCCCTGCTCGACGCGACGTGGGTGCATCCCAACAGGTCGGCCCGCGCGCACCTGCGCTGGCTGGCCGCATCCAACGACCTGCCGGTACGGCGGGCCGACGAAGTGCTGGAGGTGGTCGGGCTCGGCCCAGTCGCCGGCAGGCGCGCGGGAGGATTCTCGCTGGGCATGGCGCAACGGCTCGGCATCGCCGCCGCGCTGCTGGGCGATCCCGAGGTGCTGCTGTTCGACGAGCCGGTGAACGGGCTCGACCCCGAGGGCGTCCTGTGGATACGCGGGCTCATGCATCGCCTGGCCGATGAGGGGCGCACGGTGCTGGTGTCCAGCCATCTGCTGGCGGAGATGGAGCTCACCGCCCACGACCTGATCGTCATCGGGCGGGGCAAGCTGATCTCTCATGGCGGCGTGGCGGAGTTCGTCGCGAGGGCGACGGAGAGCAGCGTCCGGATTCGCACACCGGACACCGGACGGTTGCGGGCGCTGCTGGAGCACGCGGGGGCGAAGGTCCGCGCCGACGGTGACGCGCTTGTCGTCACTGACGCCAAAAGCTCCGAGATCGGTGAGGTCTGCGCCGCCAACGGGATCGTGCTGCACGAACTGAGTGTTCATCACGGGTCCTTGGAGGAGGCGTTCATGCGACTGACCGGCGACGCGGTGGAGTATCACGCCGATTCGGGAGGGACACCGTGACTCTGACCGTAGCCGAGGGCATCAAGTTCCTGTCCACTCCCTCCCCCAAGGCGCTCGCCGCGGTCGCGGTGGTCGTTCCTGTCGCCTTCGCGGGGGTGGTCGCGGGCACCGCCGGAGATTCCGCGGCGATCACCGTCGGCGTCAGCCAGGCCGGCCACCAGTTCGGCATCGCGCCCATCCTGGCGATGGCCATGGCCTCGATCACCACGGAGTACCGCTACAACACCATCAAGGCGACCTTTCTCGCCGTGCCGAGGCGCGGCTCGGTTCTCGTCGCCAAGGCCGCCGTGGCCGCTCTCGTCTGCGGCGCGATCGGCCTTGTCTCCGCGTTCGGGTCGCTCACGGTCGCGACCCTGATGGCGCCGGAAGCCGACCTCGCCCTGGACACCGCGGCCGACTGGCGGAACGTGGCGGGCCTGGCCGCCTACTACGCGATCGCCGCCGTCATCGCGGTCGCCGCGGGCGCCTTGGTCAGGCACACTGCGGCAGCTCTGACGCTGCTGCTGGGCTACTCCCTGTTCGTCGAGTCGCTGGTCCCCGCGATCCCGGGCGTCGGTGTGGAGGTTCACCGGTGGTTGCCGTTCAACGTCGGGAAACAGTTCCTCATCGGAGCCCCGGATCCCGGCGCGGCGCCGCCCGGCCCGCCCGCACCGCCTCCCTCGACCTCACTGCTCAGCCCATGGTGGGCCCTCGCCTACTACGCGGCCGTCGCGCTCGCCCTCCTCGGGGTCGCGATCGTGACGGCCCGGAGGCGCGACGCCTGACCAGCGGGTCTCTCCTTCACGTCCCCACTCGATCTCCCGGCGCAGGGCGTCGATTCGGAGTCATACGGCTACCGAGTGGTACTCACCTTGATGAGTGATCGGGACAGCGTTGGACGGTCTGCTGTGACGGCGATCGTTTCGGCTGGAAGGTGATGTCGCTGCGTCCGGGGGCTTGCGGTGGGAGGAGCAGGTCAAGAGGCGGCGCCCGCGGGCGAAGCCGAGGACGAACGCACCCTCGCCAAGGCCCTCACGGAGATCGTCATCAGGCTTGATCTCAGCGAAGAGGCCTCGATGCGGTTGCCGACGCCGGTGATCGCCCTTCTGCAGGACCGGCAAGCCCTCGCCGCGCTGATCAACGAGTACGCGCAGGAGGGAACCGATCCTGAGCGGCACCTGACGGCCCGGAAGGCGCCCGAAACCCTGGGACTCCTGGTCTGAGGGCACTACTCCACATGGGCTCTCACGTCACTTTCGCCAGAACAGGTGATGCGTCACGCCGCTCGGACTGGGCACGACCTCCAGGTGAAACCGGTCGAGCAGCTCATCGGGTGACTCCCAGAGCCGTATTCCGGACCCGAGCTTCACCGGCGAGACCGCCACATGCATGGTGTCGACGAGGTCGGCGTCGAGGAACTGCCGAATGGTGGTAACCCCTCCCCCGAGCCGGACGTCCTTGCCCTGCGCCGCCTCCCGCGCCTGCTCCAGGACCGTGGCCGGGTCACCGTCGACAAAGTGGAACGTGGTGTCCGACAGCGTGAACGACGGACGCCCGTGGTGGGTCATCACGAACACCGGGGTGCGGAACGGAGGCTCGTCGCCCCACCAGCCCCGCCACTCATGGTCCTTCCAGGGTCCGCGCTGGGGGCCGAACTTGTTGCGGCCCATGATCTCGGCTCCGATGTCGCGTGCGTAGTCCCGCGTGAAGTAGTCGTCGAGGCCCCGGCTCCCTCCGGGGTCGGTGCGCATAGGCCAGCTCGCCGTGGCGCCGGCCCAGGCGAACAGTCGTTCGGCATTGGCCTGGCCGAACGGGTTCTCGAGGCTCTGATCCTCATCGGCGCCGGCGCCGATCCCCTCACTTGAGACGTTGAAGTTCTGGACTCTCAGTAGCTGAGCCACGTGTTCCTCCTGTGTTGCCGATACGGGTGGTGAGACTCGCCGGGCCGGGAAAGCTCATCGCTACGTCCGTGACCGGCCGAGCATCCGGGTGCTGCCGCTACTTCTCACCGACATTCCCGTCCAGGACAAAATGTTGCTCACCAGTAAAATCAGGGATTGGAGCTGCACCAGGTCACCGTCTACGTCGGGGCGATCGCAGCCGTGACATGGTCAGTGTCTGAAGCTGGAGGCGAGCCGGGCGATCGCCGATTGGCGCGGCGCCAGCCAGTCGGCGATGTCGGTGACCACGGCCGCGTCCACGTGCTGGGGCTTGCCGTAGTCCGCGGGCGTGGACGGGCCTGAGCCGGGGAAGAACAGGTGGTCGTCGGCGTCGTAGACGCGGATGGTGACGTCCGCCCGGTGGGCGAGTCCTGCCCGCCAGCCCGCGAGGTCGTCTGCGACGGTCACTTGATAGTCGCGTCCGCCCTGCAGGATGAGCATCGGCTTGTCCAGCGCGGCCGCGGTCGCGACCGGGTCATAATCGCGCAGATCAAGCCAGTACGTCCCGGAGTAGCCGAACGGCAGCTCCGCCGCGGGTGTCTCGGCGGACAGCCGAGGGCTGTCGACAAGTGCGGCCTGCCGCGTGATCGCCTCGACTGCGGCCCGCGCACCGGGATCGAGCGAGGCGAGGTGGCGGACGACACGGACGGCGGCCCGATGCATGGGCTGGGTGTCAGCGGCCAAGAGCACCAGCCCGGCCACCGACGGCTCGGCGGCGGCGACCCTCGGGGCCACCTTGCCGCCCATGCTGTGCCCCGCGACGTACACGCGTGCGGCATCGACGGCCGGATGGCGCTGGAGCATGTGGATGGCCGCGACGGCGTGCGGGACGTACTCCTCACTCATCGTGAACGCCGGGTCGGCCGCCACCTCGGCGGCGTGGGCGTGAGTCACCTTGTCGAAGCGCAGCACCGCCACACCGCGGCCGGCCAGCCCCCAGGCCAGATCTTTTAGGGGCTTGTTGGGGCCGCTGGTGGCGTCGCGGTCGAACGGCCCGCCGCCGCTGAGCAGCACCACCGCGGGCCACGGCCCGTCTCCGCGCGGCACACTCAACGTGCCGGGTACGGCCAGCGGACCGGAACCCACGGTGACCTCGTGCTCGTCGAACCTCCTACGGCGGGCGTACGCGGGCGGCGTCCACGGCTCGGTGAGCGCAGGCGCCAGTTGCAGGCCTTGCAGCAGTCCGGTCTCGTCGACCGACATGACCACCGTCAGCCCGCCACGTTCGCAGGTCACCGCAACGCTCACCTTGACCAGCTCGGCCTTCCCCGACGCGATCACCCAGCTCTCCGGGGCCGGCTCGCTGATCGGCGTCGCGACCGCGGAGATCGCCCCCATCGTGGAGAGCTGGCTCTCCCAGGCGGCTTGCAGCGTCTCAGCGGAGACCACCGCCCGCAACGGCGGGGCGAACAACTCCTCAAAATCCGCAAAGTGCCCACCCTGTGCCATCTCAACGACCGCCGCGGCGATCGTCACCGGATCCGTTCCCCTGGTCATTCCAACACCGTCCCTTCTACTGTTTTGCGAACGGTAGCACAACATGAGATCGTTGCATGTGGACACTTTGGAGCTTCTGGCGCATCCGGTACGGCTGCGCATCGTGCATGCGATGCGCGGAGAGCGGGAACTCACCACCGGACAGCTGTGCGCTCGCATACCCGACACCTCGAAAGCCATGGTCTATCGGCACGTCGACCTGCTCGCGGCCAGCGGGATCCTGGAGGTGGCGGGTGAGAGACGGGTGCGGGGCGCGGTGGAACGTCGCTACCGGCTCCGCCACGACCGGGCCGCCCTCTACGCCGACGCATTCGCGGCCATGACGCCCGACGACCACCGGCGCGCCTTCGCCACCGCGATGGCCGTCCTGGTCGCCGAATTCAACGCCTACCTCGACCACGAGAATGTCGACCCGGTGGCGGACCTCGTCGGCTACCGGCAGCATGCCGTCTGGCTCACCCGTGGCGAACTGGAAGAGATGATCAGCCAGTTCCGTCGCGTGATCCTGCCCCTGTTGACCAACCAGCCAACGCCGGACCGCACACAGCACCTGCTCAGCCCGATCCTCTTCCCGATCGAACAGCCACCCACCGGCTCCGAATCGGGCCTGGATGACTCAGGTACGTGACAGTGGTCTGCTACCGCGTACCCGGGCGGCGTACAGGGTGCCCAGCAGGGGCGATGCCGAGTGAGCCGCCGCTGGGGCGCAGCAGCGTGAGGGTGCCGCTGGCCCCCTATGGCGCGCGGGCGTGCCCACCACCCTGGACTCGACGGTGAGCCAGGGCGGTGGGGTCCGGACGGGCGTGGTGCGATGTTCAGCCCGCGACCGGGAGCTTGCTGTTCGACGGCATCGGCGGCACGGCCTCCTGGAGCGGTGCGGCCTCCTGCAGCGGTCCGCGGTCGTCGACGGCGACCGGCACCTGTTCCGTCTGGTCGGATGGCACCTGTGCCGTCCGGCCCGCGCCGGCGCAGGTGGCGGAGGCCAGGTCGATCGACTCGTACGTGCCGTCACCCATCGGCACGGCGATCGCGACGCCGGTCACGGTCATCCCGCCGTCGGCGTTGCGCTGCTGCTTGTTCAGCGTGACGCTCGCGGTGCCGACCCCCTTCATCTCCACCGGGATGGTCGTGTTCGGCGCGGGCGCCGACTCGATCGGCTTGCCGTCGACGACGGCGCTCGCCATCCTCGCGGTTCCCGACCCGCCCACACAGCGCACCTGTACGGCGTCGGCCGTCAGCTTGGAGGCCAGCGCGTCCACGCCGACGGCCCGGGAGCCGGCCCGGTCGCCCTGCGCGTCCACCTCCAGCGCCTTGGCGTTGACCAGCTTGTTCGCCGGGTGCTCCGTCACGCTCTTGCGCGCCGGACGGGCTCCGTCGGCCTGTACGGCCGGCATCGGCGCGATCCCCAGCGCATCCGCGGCCGCCAGCCCGAAGGCGCTGGATCCGCTGGGATCCGTCGTGGCCTGCGACGCTGGCGCTGGCGCCAGAACCGCCAGCGCCAGTGCCGCGGTCGAAATGACGAATGCAGACTTCCTACGCATCAATTCCCCCTGAGTGGATGAGGACGAGGGTGCCGAGCGGCACTCTCGCCAGTGCTCGAAGTGCCTCGTCCGGCACCCGGACGCATCCGTGGCTGACCGCTTGGCCGTAGACGGAAGGGTCGGGCCAGCCGTGCAGCGCCACCGTGCCCGGGCCGCCGCCGTAACTGTCCAAGGTGTCCGAATGGGCTCCGGTCGGCAGCACGAGCGAGCCGTTCTCCCGCAACGACCCGAGCAGGAACGTCCGTCCCACAGGTGTCGGCGTCTCCGCCGTGCCGACGGCGACCCGCCAGCTCCCGATCGGGTGCCCGTACCGGAGCAGCGTGAGCCGACGCTCCCAGACGTCGACACCCACCAGGTAGGTGGTGCGGGCCATCCGCACATGCCCGCCGGTGGCGATCCACCCCGTCGACCTGTTGGGCCGGGCCGGCAGCAGCACCCGCGCCCACCCCGGAACCCGTTCCACCACCGGCACCCACGTCGGGTTGCCGAGCTGGCGGGCGGGCAGCCTCGCGACCGGGCGACCGGCGGGCCGGTCGCGGACGGTGGCGGACACGATCGGATGCAGCAGCGTGCCGTCGCTGACGGCGAAGGGCGCGGGGTCGGCGGGCAAGGCCGCGTTGGTGGCATGGGTGGTCACGAACGGCAGGCGCGCGGCCCCGGCACGGGAGGCTTCCGCGGACAAGAGCAGCACCGACGCCAGGACCATCCCGGCATGTCGAACCCATGGACGAGGCACCCGCTGGACGCTAGCGACCACGATCCGCTACCTCTGCTGAGATGGCGGATTGCAGTCCCGAGATTTACCGACAGGGGCTGGCTCGGACTACCGCGCACCGGGCCCGGCTCCTCCAGCACGTCACCGGGAACCGGCTATGGACGGCAAGGTTGCCGGCCTGTCACGGCGCCAAAGGCTGGTAAAGACCTGAGATCTCCGTAGTGATCAGAGACCTCAGGTGTCGACAACGTCCATGGCTAGCTCAGTTCCGGACCACTGTGACCAGGTTGCCGTCAGGGTCGTGCAGGTGGCGGAAGGCCACGAGGCTGTGGACGGATTCGATCGGGCTGGGAGTGAACCCGTTCTCGATCAGGCTCGCGCGCTCACGTTCCACGTCCTCGACCACGAGCCGGAGACCCCAGCCTGTCCCGGCCGGTACGGCTGGTCGACGCGCTGTTGGGTGAGCCGAGGCCGGTGCGCTCACCGGTGGATCTCACTTTGTCCCCGGAGTTCCGGCGTGGGCACGGTGCCATGTATGGCCGGCTCAATCACGGCCGGATCGAGGTGGATCGGTGTGGATCGGTTACGTGAAGTGCTGGCCAGATTGCCACTGCCGCGCTGGCCTGATGGGCGGATCGTGCTGGCGGTCCGACGACCATCGCCCGGCCATCCGCGCCATCGCCCATACGCTCATAACGTGCCTGTGCGCGGCCTGAGCCCGGGAGTCAGCGCACGCGGCCTGCCGCCGCCTCCGTCAGGCCCGGTACGTCGAGCGACAGCCCCGTCAGCTCGCCGGCCAGGTGCGCGCGGGAGCGGGCCCTGGTGCTCAAGGACAGATCGTTGACCAGGGTCATCGCGCTCTGGACGAGCACCCTGGCCTCGTCCTGGGCCAGCTCGGGGCGTTGGGCGGACAGCAGGCCGACCCATTCGAGGATGTAGTCGTGCTGGGCGCGGCGCATGGCGCGGAGCTGCTCACCGGGCAGGTGCATGACCTCGGTGACCAGCATCGCGTTCAGCTCGCTGTGCGCCAGGGTGTTGTCGACGTAGGAACGCAGCACCGCCTCCAGGGCCTCGCGCGGGCCGGAGCTGGACGTCAGCGCCTGGCCCAAGGCCAGCTGCAGTCCGTCGTTGGCCCGGTTGAGCGCGGTGATGAGGATCTCGGCCTTGCTGCCGAAGTGGTTGTACACGCTGGGTCCCGCGATCCCCGCCGCCGCGCCGATGTCCTCCATGCCGACCGCCTGGTAGCCGCGCTCGTGGAACAGCGTGGTGGCCGCGGCGAGCAGCGTCTCCCTGCGCGAGGCGCGGGCCAGCCCGGCGCTCTTCCTCACCTCGCCTGCCGGCGCCGGCCGCAGCCGGGAGGTGTGGCTCAGCACCTGCCCGATCTCCGCCATCAGGCGCTCGTAGCGCGCCCTGGGCAGCTCGACGGCGTGGTAGGAGGGACTGGACAGCGCGCTCAGCACCGCCCAGGCCAGCAGGTCCGCCTCGTCCCGTGGCCGGTCGAGCAGCCCGGCGACGCGCTGGTGGATCGCCCGCTGATGCTCGCGCACCCCGACCCTCCAACTCATCATGGGTAAGACCCGGCACAAGAACCCCCGCACCGCCCAGAGGCCATCGCCAAAGTCACCGAACACCTCGCCCCCGCCGCCGTACACACTGAAGGCGCAGCTCAGCCCTGAAAGGGCGGCGAGTGACAGCCGCGTTAACGGCACTCCGAGTTGCTCCAGGAGGTGATGGTCGACGAGCCGGACCAGGCCGGGGTCGTTCTCATCTGTGTGCGGGTGGCCGCTGGAGGTAGTCTCGCTCGGCACCGGGCGGTGCCAGGGCGGCGGCGCGGCGGTAGGCGGCGGCTGCCTCGCTGTGGCGGTCCAGGCGCCGGAGCAGGTGGGCCCGGGCGACGTGGAACGGGTAGTACTGGCCCAGTTCGGCTTCCAGCGGGTCGATGAGGGCCAGGGCGGTGGCCGGGCCGTGAGCCTCGCTGACCGCGATGGCGCGGTTGAGCGCGACCACCGGGGTGGAGGCCAAGGCGTACAGGTGGTCGTAGAGGGTGATGATCTGCCGCCAGTCGGTGGCAGCGGCGGTCGGCGCGTCGGCGTGGACCGCGTGGATGGCGGCCTGCAGTTGGTACGGGCCGGGCCGGTCGCGGGCCAGGCAGCGGCGCACGATCGCGTGCCCTTCCTCGATCAAGTCGCGGTCCCAGCGGTTGCGGTCCTGCTCGCTCAGCAGGACCAGGCTGCCGTCCGGCCGGGTGCGTGCGGCCCGGCGGGATTCGATCAGCAGCAGGGCCAGCAGCCCGGTCACCTCGCTCTCGTCGGGCATGAGCGCGGTCAGGAGGCGGGCCAGCCGGATCGCCTCGCCGCACAAGTCACGCTCCTGCGGTTCTGCCTGGCTGGTGGTGTAGATGAGGTAGACGACGGCCAGCACCGGTGGCAGGCGGTCGGGCAGTTCGTGGCCGGCGGGGACCCGGTACGGGATGCGCGCGGCCTTGATCTTGCGTTTGGCGCGGACCAGGCGTTGGGCCATGGCCGTTTCGGTCATCAGGAAGCAGCGGGCCACCTGTTCGGTGGACAGGCCGCCGAGCAGCCGCAGGGTGAGCGCGACCTGTGTCTCGGCCGCCAGGGCGGGGTGGCAGCAGGTGAAAATCAGCCTGAGCCGGTCGTCGGGCACGGCCCCTCCTGCCTCGGCCGGCCCGCCACCGTCATCCCCATCGCCGTCATCGCCGCCGGCCAGGAGCGCCGCCTCGTCCAGCAGGCGCCGCTCGCGCGTGCGGCGGCGCAGGCGGTCGATCGCGCGGTGGCGGGCGGTCGTGGTGATCCACCCGCCCGGGTTGGGCGGCAGTCCCTCGGCCGGCCACCTGTTCAAGGCAAGGGCGTACGCCTCCTGCACCGCGTCCTCGGCGACGTCGATGTCGCCGAACCAGCCGATCAGCGCGGCCAGCGACCGGCCGTACTCCTGGCGGAAGATCTGGCCGATGGCCTCCTGACCGACGAGCCGCACCGCTCAGTCTCCGGACGTGGCGGCGAACGGGCGTACCTCGATCGGCGTGTCGATGGCCGCCGTGACCTGCGCGGCCAGGGCCAGCACGGCGTCCAGATCGTCGGCCCGGACGATGTAGAAGCCGCCGAGATGCTCCTTGGACTCGCCGAACGGGCCGTCGGTGGTCACGATCTGCCCGCGGACGGTACGAATGACGGTGGCGGTGTCGGCCTCATGCAGCCGGCCGGAGAACACCCACATCCCGGACGCCTTCATCTCCTGCTCGATGGTGTTGAGCCGGTCATGGGACCCACGCATGTCATCCTCGGCCGTCGGCTCCCGGGTCTGGCCCTCGACGCTGTGGACGGACAGCAGGTAGTGCGGCACGGCGGTGCTCCTTTCGCAGGGACGGATCCTTCCCGCCCGGTCACCTGACTACGAACGGACCCCGCCCAGATCGACACCTGCGCTCAAACTCATTCTCCTGCCCGGCTGCCCGGCGGGCGGGCGTTGGTGCGGGCCTCGGCGAGGAGATTTCGCCACGCCTGCTCATTGGGGTCGGGCAGGGAGCCCCACTCGCCGAACACCTCGCCCGCCGGGGCGA
Source organism: Nonomuraea sp. NPDC050547 (assembly GCF_044457345.1). Classification (NCBI taxonomy): domain Bacteria; kingdom Bacillati; phylum Actinomycetota; class Actinomycetes; order Streptosporangiales; family Streptosporangiaceae; genus Nonomuraea; species Nonomuraea sp. NPDC050547. The sequence continues at coordinate 76,646 of NZ_JBITGW010000012.1, read as the reverse complement.
AGGCCGGCCGATGCCGTCCGCGACGAGCTGAGCCCGCGTCAACTCTGTTCCGCTTCGCCGCCCCGAGGCGATCAGCTCCGCCGACCACGCAGCGGGCAGCAGTTCCTCGGCCAGCCACCGGGTGAGCGTCGGCAGGTCAGGTCAGATGGCCTCGCTGGGCGAGCATGACGAACTCGGCCGGCGACATGTCCGTGGCCTCGAGGTAGTCGCGCACGAGGTTGAGCAGAGCGTAGGGCGCGCTCGCGTCCGCGTTCTCCTGCTCGACCAGGGCTTCTCGAGGAGTTCGTCGTCGGGCCGTTGCCCGATCTCCCGTCCGAGCCGGCCAGCCCCGGCCAGCCAGCCGTAGAACCACGAGCCGCAACCGTGATCTAGCTCATCGCTACATTGGGGCTGGGGACGCCTTCGGGAGCAGGACGCCAGTACGGAGCTATGTGCACCAGATCAGGCGATGTTGGTGTCTCGCTCGATGTTCTTGAGGCGGTAGCTGGGCCCGTTGATGGAGATCACGTCGCAGGCGTGTAGGAGCCAGTCGAAGATGGCGGTGGCCAGGACCCTCGTCGCGAAGACTTGGCCCCATTCGCCGAAGCTCTTGTTCGAGGTCAAGATGATCGAGCCTTTCTCGTAGTGCTTGGAGATCACCTGGAAAGACCAGGTTGGCCTCGCCGCGTTCGAGGATCTCGTAGCCCACCTCGTCGATCACCAGGACGCTTGGCCGCAGGTAGGTGCCGAGTTCGCGGTTCAGGCTCCCGGCGGCCTCGGCGGCTTTGAGGTTGGAGAGCATGTCATCGAGGCTGGTGAAGTAGACCGAGTAGCTGGCCCGGCAGGCCGCGACCGTCAGGCCGACGGCAATGTGGGTCTTGCCGACTCCAGGCGGCCCGAGCAGCGCCGCGTTGGCCTTGGCCTCGACAAAGGCGAGGCGTGGTGGCCAGGTCCTTTACCTTGCGGGGATCCAGGTCGGGCTGGAAGGAGAAGTCGTAGTCGTTCAGTTATCCGGGGTTGAAAGCTCGTCGAGGGGCGCTTTGGCAGGTGGGGGCGTTGCTGATCATGTTTGGCCTGGGTGGCTGGTGGTCTCAGGAATGGGTCTTGGTTCGGCGAATCGGGTGTCGCTTATGGCATGGGTGGCAGGTCCAAGACGCGGGTGATGGCAGTGACGATCGAGGTGGAGTGGTCTGGCAGCTGCCGCTCGGCCCAGGTGGAGACCAGGTTCCGGAAGCGGGTCAGGTCGGTTTCGGCGTGGTTGAGTTGATGACGTAGTTCCGCGGCGGGTGCCTCGATGATCGGGCTGCCATCCTGCTCGGCGTCGACGGTCATGCGGATGAGGTCGCCGGTGCGTTCAACCAGCGGGGATGGATCGTGGCCGAAGGAGACGACTGCGCCGTCGACGGCCAGGAACCAGTCGCGCCATTCCTCCAGGCCGCTGCAGCATCCGGGGAGCAGCACGACGCCGCTGGTGGTGTCCGTCACGCGCAGGCCGCCGGAGGCGAAAGGGTCGTCCATGGTGAGCAGCCCATGCAAGAACGCCTCGATCGAGGAGGCGGGGCGAGGAGGATCGCTGTCTATTGGATCGACGTTGTTGCACTCGGCGATCCGCATCACGGCAGTTCCGACCTCGGCCGGGCTTAGCTTGCCGTTGAGTGGGAGGTAGCCATAGGACTCGACCTCGGCGACGGGCCAGAGCGCAAAGCCGTCGTAGGAGTAGACCTCCAGGACGGGCTGCATGACGATCACCTGTGTAGTCTGCCGCGGACTCAAAGGATCATTCCGATTGACGCCGCTGCTCGGGCGTTCACCTGGCTGACGGCGAGACGTGCGTGGCAATCCTTCGCAGAGGTCGCCGACCGCGTGCTCGGGTCGCCGTTTTGTCAGGGCGCGGCTTGTTCGTGGAGTTGTCGTCTGAGCCGGAGTATTTCACCGTGGGCGGCAGCGAGTCGCTGTTCGAGGTCGTGGATGCGTTCTCGGTTAGTACTCCAGTGACATTTCGGGATCATGGTTCGGATCTGCGCTGATAGTGACTGTGCCGGGCCGTGGCCCACATCGAGGTCTTCGTGGCCCTGTTCACCCTGTACGGGCACAAGATCGGGGCGATGAAGTACACCACGGGCACCGAGTAGACGCCGGGCAAGCACGCCGGCGAGCCGCCGTCCGCGCCGAGCGCGTCCAGACGGGCGCTGAAGGTCACCGCGGCCGTGCTCGCCCTGGCGGCCGGAGCGTTTCGTAAGGCCGTTGCAGGAGTCCGGTGGCTTGCGCCGGCCTATGAAACGGCCGACGCTCAGGTCGGCCTCGGCTCTGACGGCGGTTCACCGTGCGACCACTCATACAACAGTCTCCGGCCAGACGGAACGACTTCCCCAGCCTCAGCAAGATCGCGAAATGGTTGCACTGGATTCCTTAGATGACTGTGATTCTGTGTCCATTCCACGCAGTGGCTGTCCGCGATGATTCATGCGGCACGCCGAGGCGGTATCACGCAGAGTAACCTGGAGCTCCAGTATGGTCTGTTGATCATGACGACCCGAGACGATGTCCTCGCGATTGCCGCACCCCCCGAAGAAGCTTCCCAGCTCGCCGCGGCCTTCGCGGCCGCGTTCAACGCCGGTGACGCCCAAGCCCTCGATCGCCTCTACGCCGAGGAGGGCATTCTCCTTCCCGCCCCCGGCCAGCCTGTTACGGGCACGCAACGGGCTGCGGCCAACCGGAAGCTCCTGTCCTTCGGCCTGCCGATCACCATTGGGTTGCGCCACGCTTACGTGGCTGGCGACATCGCCCTGCTCATCGCCGACTGGTCCATCTGCGGTACGGGATGCGACGGCGACCGGATCGATCTCCGGGGAACGGCGACAGATGTCGCCCGGCGCGGCGCCGACGGCCGCTGGCGCTATGTCATCGACAACCCGCTCGGGGTGAGCTGACCGCGTCGTGGACCTTCCCTCAGGCCGCTCGCGGCCGGATGTCCTGCTGACCGGCGCGACCGGCTTCGTCGGTGCCTTCCTGCTGAGAGCCCTGCTGAACCGAAGCGCCGCCCGGATCCACTGCCTGGCACGCGGCCAAACCACCCACGAGGCCGCCCGGAGGATCCAGGCCGCCCAGGACGTCTACGGCCTGGGCGCGCTGGATGTGAATCGGGTGATAGCTGTCCCCGGTGACCTGGCGGCACCCGGGCTCGGGCTGCGGCCCGAGGAGTTCGACCGGCTGGCCGACCAGGTCGGCGCCGTGATGCACGCCGGCGCCCAGGTCAACCTGATCATGCCGGCCCGCATGCTGGAAGCCGCGAACGTCACCGGGACACGCGAGGTCCTGCGGCTGGCCGGGCAGGCAGGGGCCGCCTTCGACTACATCTCGACCTCGGAGGTGTTCGGCCCCGCCGACGGTGCGGTCGACGAGCTCACCCCGCCCCGGGGAGGCTGGGAACCGGCCACCGGCTACGGTCAGACCAAATACGCCGGTGAGCGGCTTGTGCTGCAAGCGCGTGCCGAAGGGCTCCCGGCCCGGGTTCACCGCCTGGACCGGATCGTCGGTGACAGCCGTACTGGCGCGTGTCAGCCCCGCGGTGACGACTTGTGGCTGCTGGTGCGCTCGGCGCTGAGCACCGGCGTACTGCCGGAGGCCGAGGTCAACGTGACTCCCGTCGACTTCGCCGCCGACGCCGTCTTGGCGCTGTCGGCCGCCACGGGCCGGGGGCAAGGGCCGATTGTGCACCTGTGCCATCCCCGGCCGCTGCGGATGGCGGAGCTGGCGGCGGCGCTCGGCGCTCCCATCGATCTGTTGCCGGTGCAGGAGTGGGCCGATGCCCTGCGGCGATTCGGCGAGCGGCTGGACAGCGACCCGATGCTGCTGTTGCTGCCGGTCATCGCCGAGCGCGTGCTGGGCGGCCGGCCGCGCTTTCGCGCCCCGCAGACCACGCGGGCCCTGCACGAGCTCGGCCTGCGCCATCCGCCGGTGGACGCAGCCCTGCTCGGCCGCTACCTCGAACACCTGCGATCGACCGGATTCCTGCCGGCTGATCACCTCAACCAAGGAGCGTGGGGATAGGCCATGGAAGACCAGGATCTCGCCGAGCGTGTCGTGTCCGTCTACACCCAGGTCATGGGCGGCGCGTCGGTCAACGGCCTCGACACCCTGCCGGAGGATGCTCAGGGCTGGGACTCGCTGGCCCAGGTGCGGCTGTTCACCGCGATCGAGCGCGACTTCGCCCGGGAGTTGCCCAGGCACCTCATGCTGATCGGGCCGAGCCTGGCGGCGTTCGTCACGGAGTTGAAGCGGCCATGACCAGGACCGACGTGACGGCTGCCGAGCTTCTCGGCGCGGACGTGGCCGACCTGGAGCTGATGCTGCTGATCCGGCACTTCGAGCGGGGGCTGCTGGACCTGTTCGCCGCCGGGGAACTGAGCGGCACCACGCACACCTGCCTCGGGCAGGAATACATCCCGGTGGCGCTGCGCCCGCTCCTTCGCGAGCAGGACTTCGTCTTCTCCAACCATCGCGGCCACGGCCACTACCTGGCCAGGTTCGGCGATCCGGCGGGGCTGCTGGCCGAGATCATGGGCAGGCAGGGAGCCGTGTGCGCGGGGGTGGGCGGCAGCCAGCACATCCTGCGCGAGGGCTACCTGTCGACCGGGATTCAGGGGGAGAGCCTGCCCGTCGCGGCCGGGCTCGCGCTGCACCTGTCGCGCACGACGCCCGGAGGGCTGGCCGTGGCCCACATCGGTGACGGCACCTGGGGGGAGGGCGCCGTCTACGAGGCGCTGAACCTGGCCGCCCTGTGGCGGCTGCCGCTCCTGGTCGTGGTGGAGAACAACGCCATCGCCCAGTCGACGCCGGTCGATGCGCACATGGCCGGGTCGGTGGCGGGACGGGCCGCCGCCTTCGGCATCGACCACGTGCGCATCACCTCTGCCAACCTCGGCCAGATTCGCGACGCGCTCGCCGCGCCGCTGGCCGCCGCCCGTTCGGGGCCGGCTCCGCTGGTGGTGGAGTTCATGACGCACCGGCTTGGGCCGCACAGCAAGGGCGACGACACCCGGCCGCCCGCGGAGATCGCCGCCGCCTTCGACTGGTACGCCGCCGCCGACGACGATCACTTCCGCGCCCTGGACCGCCGACAGCGCGAGAGGGTCGCCGCGATCACCTGCGAGGTGCTGTCCCGGCCCAGGTCCCTGTGGCCGGTTCGGGGATGCCGGTGAACCCGCGGGTGGTGGAGGACCTCAACGCGGCGCTGCATGCCGTCCTGGCCGCCGACGACAGCGTGCACCTGCTCGGCGAGGACATCGCCGATCCCTACGGCGGCGCCTTCAAGGTGACGCGCGGACTGTCGAGCGCTCACCCGAGCCGGGTGCGGACGACCCCCATCAGCGAGGGCGCGATCGTCGGGGCGGGGGCCGGGCTGGCCCTGGCCGGCGACAAGGCGATCGTGGAGATCATGTTCGGCGATTTCGTCGCGCTGGCCTTCGACCAGATCGTCAACTTCGCCGCCAAGTCAGTGTCCATGTACGGCAGGCGGGTGCCGATGCATCTGGTCATCCGATGCCCAGTCGGCGGCGGACGCGGCTACGGCCCGACCCACAGCGGCAGCCCGCACAAGCACTTCGTCGGGGTGCCCGGGCTGTCGCTGTTCGAGACCTCGGCCTTCTACGACAACCGGGCCCTGCTCGAACGGGCACTGTCGCTGGGGCATCCGGCCATCCTGTTTGAGGACAAGGTGCTCTACGCCCGGCGCATGTTCGCCCATGACCCGATCTTCGGCCACACGACGCTCGGCTCCGACGATCCGTGCGCCCACCTGGTCATCGACGGCGCGGGCCCGCCCGACTGTGTGATCATCGCCGGCGGCGGCGTCGCGGACCGCGCCCTGTCGGCCGCGCGCTCGCTGCTGCTCACCGACGAGATCGTCTGTGAGGTACTGATCCCCTCCCGGCTGTATCCCCTGGAGGTGGAACCGCTCCTGCCGGTGCTGGGCGCGGCGCGGGCCATCTGTGTCGCGGAAGAGAGTACGGCAGGCGGCACCTGGGGCGCCGAGGTCGCCCACCTGCTGCACACGGCCCTGTGGGACAACCTCGCCGGCCCCGTCCGCCTGGCCCACTCCGCCGATGCGATCATCCCGGCCGCGCCGCATCTCGAACGCGAAGTGCTGCTGCAGGACACCGACATCGCCCAGGCCGTCAGGGAGGCGACCCGCGTATGAGCGACATCGTCGTTCCGAAGCTCAACAACAACGACACCTCCTACACCTTGACCGGCTGGCTGATCCCGCACGGGGCCCCCGTCAGCGCCGGCGACGTGATCGCCGAGATCGAGACATCGAAGGCAGCCCAGGAGCTGACCTCGTCCGGCGACGGCGTCCTGCACCACGCGATCGCGGCCGGCGCCGAATGCCAGTGCGGCGACGTGATCGGCCGCATCCTGACTGGGCCGGAGACGGCCCCCCGCCCCGAGGCCGTTCCGGCGCAACCGGGGCAGAACCCAATGATCACCGAACCCGCGAGAGCGCGCGCCGCCGAGCTCGGGATCTCCGAGGCTCGGTTGCACGGCCTGGGCACGAGCATCATCCGCAGCAAGGACGTCGAACTTCTGGCCCAGGCGGGATCGGAGGCCACCCACACCTTCTCCCGCGGCCAGCGGGCGGTGGCGGCTGTGGTCAGCCAATCACACCGGACCATCCCGGCGGCCTTCGCGGCCATCGCCGTACGGGTGGACGACGCCCTGGCGGCGGCGCGGGAGCTCGGCAAGCGGCACCACCGGTTCGTCGGACTCTCAGAGCTCGTGGTGAAGGCCATGGCCGGGCTCCGGGCGGCCCATCCGCTCATGTTCGCCGCCCGTCTCGACGAGCACACGGCCACCCTCGCGCCGGCCGCCAACGTGGGTGTCACCCTCGATCTCGGCCAGGGATTGTTCATCCCGGTGCTGACCGGCGCCGAAGCGCTCACCTGCGTCCAGATCGCCGAGAAGCTGGCCGCCTTCAAGATCAAGGCCCTGGACGGCGCCTTCGCCGCAGCCGAGCTCCAGGGCGCCGCCATAGTGCTGGCTCTGCACAACGATCCCGACATCACCTTGGCCGGCCCCATCGTCTTCCCCGGTCACACCTGCGTGGTGGCGCTGGCCGGCACCCGGCAGGAACTCACCCTCGACACGGAAAACCAAGTACGGCCGCACAAGATCGCGAACATCAGCGTCGTCTACGACCATCGCGTGGTCAACGGCCGGGACGCGGTGGCCTTCCTGCGCGACCTCAAAACCGCCCTCGAAGCCCCGGCCACTCTCACCCAGATCGGAGACCCAGCATCGTGCTGAACTGGACGCGCCCCGCACTCAAGACGACCGACGAACGCAAGGACTTCCTCGACCTGGTCGCCCTGTGCGGCCTGCCGCCGGACTCCTACCGCGTGCACAGCGACGACGAGCGCACCTGCGTCGAGGCCGACCTCGACGACCCCGGCGAGCGTTCCCGCGCCGAGCAAGCCCTCAACAGGGCCTACGAGCGCGCGGTCATGGACCGCCCGGCCGGCCCGACATCGCTGCTCGACCTCCTCGACGTCCCTGCGCCTGGGCGTGCAAGCGCCGACGGAGAGTTCATCGCGATCCGTCCCGGCCTGTGGGCCGGGCACGCTCCGGTCGCCGAACTGCTGCGCCGCCTCGACGCCCTGTTCCTGCGTGCGGCCCAGGACCAGGGAGCCGAGGAGTACGCGCTGCCGCACCTGATCCCTTGGGACTCGCTGCGCCGGGCAGGCTACGTGGCCGCGTTTCCGCAGCACCTGACCGCCTGCTACAGCGTCCGGCCCGACCTCGACGCGGTCGAACAACTCGGCGAGGCAGTCACGCCCGCGGCGGCCGAGGAGATCCTGGAACCCCAGGGACTGTGCCTATCACCTGCCGCCTGCTACCACGTCTACCCCCTGTTCGCCGGGACATCGGTCGACCCCGGCCTGCTCATCACCGCGATGGCGCACTGCAGCAGGCGGGAACTGGCCTGGACCCCGCTGCCCATCCGCTTCCACTCCTTCCGCATGCGCGAACTGATCTTCATCGGCTCCCGGGAGCAGACACTGGCCTTCCGCGACCGCCAACTGGAAAGATGCCAGGACCTCATGCGCGCCATCGGCCTGCCGTGCCGCATCGTGACGGCCACCGACCCGTTCTTCACCAGCAGCCGCGATGTCCGCCTGCACCTGCAAAACAGCCTCGACCTCAAACACGAGATCGTGGCCCGCGACGCCCAGGGCAACGACTTCGCCATCGGCTCGGCCAACTTCCACTTCGACCACATCGGCCGGGCCTTCGACCTCACCGCCGACGGCAAACCCGCGCAGAGCTCCTGCATGGCCTTCGGCCTCGACCGATGGGCCCACTGGATCCTGTCCCACTGCGGCCCCAACCCCGCCAACTGGCCCCAGCCGCTGCGTGAACCCCTGCGGCCATCCGATCTCGACACCATCATGGCGGACTGATCGCTCATCGTGACCGCGCAGGCTGTCGGCTTCGACCGACAGCCTGTTCTTGGGCGGACCCGACACGCCAGGAGAACCCGCTCGTGCAGTTGCCGACGTTGGTGACGATCCGCGCACCGCCGTAGAAGCCGCCGCCGCTGCTCGTGTCGTTCTGGCGGCCGGTGGCGTCGGGGAGACCCAGGTCGGGGATGACGAGGAGGGCGACGGCGCCTGTGCCGTACCGGACGGCGAGGGCGTTGCGCAGGGCGTCGGTGGCGGCGGTGGTCTCCACCACGACCCGGTTGGTCTCTGGATCGATGGTGGAGGACTGCACCTTGTCGGCGTCGGGCAGCACGTCGGGGGTGAGGGTGAGGACCTCGTCCGCGATCTCCTCAAGGCGGTGCCAGCTGTAGGGCACGACCCGCGTTGCTGGGTCGATCCATTCCATTGGTCCGGTGATCGCAGAACGCTTGGGGTCTTTCGGCGGGAGGGGCGCGCTGGCTGATTGCGGGGGAGTCGCCGGTGGGGCGATGTCCTTGTCGGTCGTGTCCGGCGGTGGGACAGCCGACATGTCGTCGGTGCCGTCGTCGGGCGCCTGCCCGGCGGGAGGCACCGGGATGGCCTGGCCCGCCTCGGCCTGAGCGGCCGGGTCGGCCACCGGCACGTGCACGGTGCCGGCCTGGTCCACGTACGGCTGGGCGTAGGCGGCGGGGTTGTTCAACGCCCGCGCTTCGGCCTCGCGCAGCGCGGAGGCCAGTTGGTGGGTTAAGTCGGGGTCGTTGGTGAAGGGGTCCTCGGTGATGACCTCCGCAGGAGGGACGGTGGCGGCGGCTCCGGCACTCTCCGGGAGAGCGATCAAGGAGGGCGCGATTACTGCGGTGAGCAGCGCCGCGCGGGTGAAGAGCACAGGACGCGTTGCACACTCCTGAATCAAGGCTTCCTTGATCGGAAACCTTGCGAGGGAAGTGAGGTGCCCGGCTGATTTCGGACGACTGGGCTGACGAGAGCGGGACAGAAGTCTGGAGTCTGCCGGGCACCTCGAGGGATGTGGATGTTTGGTCGCTACTCGATATCCATGGGGCCACTTCCTGGAACGGCGAGCTCATCACCTCTCACCCGGACCGGAGGCGAGCCGCGTGTCGGACGGGGCGGTGTGGGTGTCGGCAGGATGAGTGCGGCGGGCACCGGCGACGTTCCGCACAAGGTGCAGTCAGTCCGGATTGTCGTCGCAGGTGGACCAGAGCGAGCGGGGCGGCGGTCTCGTGTGAGGGATGACGCCCGTGACGGTGGTGCCGGCGCCAGGAGTGCCGTCGATGGAGCATGAACCGCCGACAGAGGCCATGCGAGCCCTCATGATGGCCATGCCCCTGCCATCTTCCGCCTCGCGAAAACCGCGCCCGTCGTCACTTACCGTGAGGCGCAAGCCGCCCTGGTTCATCGTCACGGCGATGGACACGGTGCGGGCCCGGCTGTGCCGTTCGACATTGGAGAGAGCTTCCATGATGCAGGCCAAGGCGGCGTTGGCCACCGGACCTGACACAGGTTCCGCGGGCAGGGCCCAGGTCTCCAGCGCGATTCCGGTGCGGCGCGACCAGTCGGCCAGGTGATGCGCCAGCTCGCGCCTGAGGTCCTGCGGGAAGGCGTGGTGGTCCTGGGACTGCTGAGTCACGGAGCGGCCCTTCTTTTCCGTAGGGGTTCCTATCTGGCCATACGCCGGGTCAGCGTTTTGAGAAGGACCAGGCAGAGCAGGGTGTTGTAGATGAGCCCGGCCAGCAGATACGGCCAGTAGGCGCCGCCGTCCATGAGCGCCCAGAACGCGCGCAGCGGCCAGTACGGCGGCAGGATTCCGAAGGCGAGGTGCCACGGCTGGTGGAGGAAGAAGAACGGGATGAACGGGATGGTGAACACCGTCAGCCCGAGCACGCGCATCACCGCCAGTCCTTCCACCTTGTTACGTGCGAGGGAGGCCATCAGGAAGCCGATGACCGGAGCCAGCAGCCCGGCGACGATGGCCACCGGGATGCTCCGCCCCAGTTGCTGAGCGGTCAGCGTCCCCGAGACGGCCAGTGAGGCGACGATCATGAGCGCTGTGACCGTACCGGTGATGGCCGCCCGGTAGAGGGGATAGAGTCCCGGCGGGACGGGGGTGACGCGCAGCGCGGACAGTGTGCGCTGGTCGCGTTCGTCAAGCAGTTGCAGCGCCATGACCGCGCTGAGCAGGAGTGGCGGGCCCATCACGCAGAACGCGCCGACGATCAGGGACCGGTAGGGGTTCAGGTCGAACGCCCATTGCCGGTCGGCGAAAGCGGTGGCCGCGGGCAGGAACCACAGGAAGGCCGCGTACAGGAAAGGTCCGAGCAGCACCCCGACCAGCAGGGAGTCCCGGCCGACGGTCCGCACGTCGTTGCGGCAGAAGGCCGCGATCATGTGCCTCATCGCCCGCCCTCCCTGGTCACGACGTGCCGGTCGAAGACCCATCGGGCGGTACGGCACAGCAGCGCGATCCACAGGGCCGGATACAACACGGCGTAGACCACCTGCCAGCCGGTGAGCGACACCTGGTGGAAGGCCGACCCGAGCAGCAGGGCCACGCCTTCGGTCGGGCTCAGGTAGAACGCCCAGTGCGGCACCAGCCCCGAGTAGTCCAGCAGCGGCAGGTTGGCCACGGCGATCACGATGGTGGAGGGCATCAGCCACTCGCTGACCGACGGGAACAGCGGTGCGGTGACGAAGCCCGCGAGCGCCATCAGCAGCGTCATCGCCGTCACTCCGGCCAGCAGGGCCAGCGGGTCGAAGCCCGGCCCGTAGTCGGCCAGCACCACGACGGCGCAGGTGAGGAAGGCGAGGGCGGCCATGGACAGCAGCTTGGCCGCCAGGTATTCACCGAACCGCAGCGGGGTGATCAGCAGCGCGAACAGCGTCCGCTCGCCCTTCTCGAAGAACAGCGCTCCGGCCGTGAAGAACATGAAGAACTCCAGGTCGGCCATCAGCAGGTACGGCATGGCCGCCCCGAGCAGGTTGTCCGGCACCATCCACAGCACACCGATCCAGATGAGGATGACGAACGCCGTAGCGTGCCAGAATCCGTAACGGCGCTGCAGCCGGAAGTCGAGGAGCAGCGCGGCCCTCATGCCAGGGTCCTTCCGGTGACGTCGATGAAGACGTCTTCGAGGCCGGCCTCCTGGCTGTGCAGCGCTTCGATGTGGTGGTCGGCGGTCAGCGCGCGGAAGCCCGGGTCGTCGGCGAAGCCGTCCAGCGGGAAGTCCTTGTCGGACAGATGGTCGCCGTCACGGTAGGTGACACGCACCAGGCGCCGGCTGCGGCTGACCTTGTGCTCCGCTGGGGTGTCGAGGGCGGCGATCGTGCCCTCGTTGACGAACGCCACCCGGTCGCACAGCTGGTCGGCGGTGGTCATGTCGTGGGTGGTGAGGAAAACGGTGCGGCCTTCGGCACTGATCTCGCGGATGACGTCCTTGACCCGGCGGGCGTTGACCGGGTCCATGCCGGAGGTCGGCTCGTCCAGGAAGAGCAGTTCCGGCCGGTGCAGCAGGGCCCGGACGAAGACGAGCCGCATGGCCATGCCCTTGGAGTAGGCCCCGGTCCTGACGTGGGCGTGCTCGGCCAGGCCGACGCGGTCCAGTAACTCCATGGGGTCCTCGGTCGGCCCGCGGTAGAGGGAGGCGAAGAACCGCAGGTTCTCCAGCGCGGTGAGCTTGTGGTAGTGGTTGGGCAGTTCGAAGGAGACGCCGACGCGCTGGTAGTAGTCGCTGCCCCAGGTGGCGGGTTCCTTCCCCCAGACCGTGGCCTGCCCGCCATGACCGGTGAGCAGCCCGGTGAGGATCTTCTGCGTGGTCGACTTCCCGGCGCCGCTGGGCCCGAGGAAGCCGAAGACCTCGCCCTGGTCGACGGTGAAGCTCATGCCTTTCACCGCGGGCTCGGCCGATTTCGGGTAGGTGAAGGTCAGCTCGTTGACCTCGACAACGGTCATTCTTCCTTCTTCGCTTGATGTTCCAGCCATCGATCCTTGATGCGGCCGTACTCCTGCTCCAGAAAGGCGTACATGTCGTGCGCCTCCTGCATGCGCCGCCGGCTTTCCTCGCTGCGATCGCCCAGCAGTTCCAGCCCCCGTTCGGTGGTCTTGCGCCACTCGCGCGCGATCCGGGCCTTGTCCTCGGCCTCGCGAAGCCAGAACCCCGGCCGGATCCGGTAGTAGGTACGGCGCGACCCGGGCACCGGGTGGCGCTCGACCGAGCCGCCGCCCATCAGCATCCGCACCGACATGCTGATGGCGCCGCGGCTGGCCTGCAGCGCCTCGGCCAGCTCGTCGGCGGACTGATGAGGGGGCTCACAGACCATCAGCCAGCCCAGGACGCGCCCGGCCATGCGCGGGAGCCCGAGATCCTCTATCCACGCGCCGATCTCGTCGGCGTAGTCGTGCAGCGCTGTCCTTTCCATACGGCGAAGATAGGCCCTAACGAACTGAACTTTCAATACTTATTGAAAGTTCAGTTCAGGGCGGGGAGGTCGTGCACGGCGTGGGCCACCCTGATCGCGCGGATCCGAGGGTCGTCGATCAGGGTGCGGAGATCGCGGACGCGGGTGCGCCGGGCCGGGGGACCCGGCTGAACTGGTTCTGGCTGACGGTGAAGACGGCGGCCGGCCTGCTGGGCGTCGCCGGGCAGGATCGAGACGCTCGCCGTATCGGCAGGCGCCGTGTCCGTCCGCAAGGGACCGGCTCCTGAAAAGTGCTGAACGCGGTGATGACCGTATTGGCAGCTTGCTGCCAGATCAGTCATTTCGCCTCGCCCTCCCCGAATGCACGTCCTAGCTTCGCTGAGAAATCGCCCACGAAGATCAGCGAGGCAACGAAAGTGCTCCTTCCCTCGGCAGAAAGAACGTCGATGACTCGGCGAGGTCTGATCGCCGCCGGCGCGGGTGCCCTGGCGGCGGGGATCACCGGCCCCTCTCCGGCTCAGGCGCGAACGGCCGGCCGGCGGTTCGATCTGACGGGTCCGCCCACGGGTCTCCTCTGGCGTAAACCGCTCAAAGACCAGACGGTCCTGCAGTCGCTGGCCTTCGACAACCGCAACGGCCACATCTACACGGCGCAGGTAAAGAACGGCGCGGCCTCGGCGCGGGCCGGCGACCTGTGCGTCACCAAGCTCAGCCTGAGCGGCGCCGTCCTCGGCCACATGTACTTAATGGGCTTCGGGCACGGAGTGCAGATCGCCGTCGAGCCGGTGGGTTCCCTGGCGTACCTGTGGACCGAGACCGACGGCGCCAGTGACGGCCAGAACGCGTGGGGCCGTAAGATCGCCCGGTTCCCGTTCGTCAGCGGAACGACCCTGACGACCAGGTCGGCGTCCGTCGTGAAGTATGCCCCCGTTCCGGGAGCCACCAGCACCACCTGCGCCATCGACCCGTCCACCAACCGGCTGGTCATGCGCTATCGCCTCAACGGCGGCGTCCTGTTCACCGTGTACGACCTCGACGCCCTCAAGGCCGGCAACCCTGCCTCGCTGGGGCAGGCCGAGCAACCGCCGGGGCTCGGCACCTTCCAGGGCTACACCATGTACCAGGACCACCTCTACCTCCTGGACGGCAACGCGTACGGCCCAGCCAACCCACCACCCGGCAACACCCACCTGACCAGCGTCAGTCTGGTCACCGGCCGGCAGGTCGAACGGCGCTTCACCGCGGCGGCCAAGTCGCTCGACTACCGCGAGCCCGAGGGCATGGCCATCCAGATCGCGGGCGGCCAACCGCGTCTTTGCTACGGCCTGGCCGCGGGCAGGGCGGGCGCGCGCCTGGTCAGCATCGTCTACAAGAGCAAACTCGTCTGAAACCGGAGAGCCGGGCCACGCCCGCTCGACTTCTTCCGGGCTCACATGAGTCCGGAAGATCCACTGTTGACCCGGAAGGCGGCGATGGACATACTGACGCCCGGATCTGCCCTTCCCCCGCGATGTGGACCACCGGGGGCGGGCACACGATCTCCGCCGAGGGCTGCGGGTCTCGCCACAGGTGAAATCAGCGGGGTGCTTTCCATCGGGTCATTCCATGTCACGGAGCACATCGACGATGACGCACGGCTGGACAACCTGGTCCGTATGCTGTCGGGCGAGGCCACCGAGGTGCTGGCCGTACACGCCTGCCACCGGCACATACCGTCCGCACAGATCCCCGCAGGCGCCGACCTGCCGAAGGCCGGTATGAGCCGGCGCACCATCGTGCCGCGCCGGCTCCTGGAGAATCCGGCCGCCGCCGCCCACTGCGGCAGGTTGCACGCGGCCGGCGACCGGCATCGCATCACCGACAAGGCGATTCAACGGATGGTCATCCTGGACCGGGCGATCGCTTTTATCCCGGCGGCGCCGAACACTCCCGGGGGCGGCACCCTGATGATCCGGCAGCCCGGAGCGGTGGCGACCCTGGCCGACCTGTTCGAAGGGGTGTGGGCCCACGCGACCGACCTCGAATCCGCGGACGCGATCGTCCTGTCGGACCACGAACGGCAGATCCTGCGGCTCATGGCGACCGTCGCCAAAGACGAGGTCGCCGCTCGCAGCATGGGCATCGCCGTACGCACCTACCGAAGACATGTGGCCAAGCTCCTCATCACGATGCGGGCCACCCACCGGGTCCACGCCGCACTGATCGCCCAGCATCGAGGATGGCTCTGACAGCTCCCGCGCTTGCGCATCGCGGCCTCCGACGATCTGTGCCTCTCCAAGCTGCCCGACGATCCGGCACATCGCCCATCTCCTTGCGGACGCAGTCCGCAAGTGTTTGAGTAAAGCCCACCTGAGCGGAGGTGTAGAACGGCGAACCGAGATCACCGGCCACTCCCCCAAGGTGCGATCGGTCAGAGCCCTGGACTTCCAGCGGAGGAAACATGAGATCACTCGGTGCCCTCATCGTGCCGTTCCGGTCAACGTGCGGCCCGGCCCGATGACGGCGCGGACCCTCCTGGCGGCCGTCCTCCTGACCGGCCTCACCGTCACGCCACCGGCGGGCGAGCCGATCGGGGTGTCGGCCCGGCAGGTGTTGCGGACCACGGGGCACGGTGACCTCACCTCGGTGGCGTTCGGCCGGCTGAAAGGCGAGCCCATCGCCATCAGCGCCGGTCGCGAGGGGAGCGTGCGCCTGTGGAAGCTTCCCTCCTTCCGGCCCGCCGCCGAACCTCTGGCCGGTACGCGGGCGGGATACGTGGAGATCGGCGGGCGTCCCGCGGTCTTCACCACGGGCGGGTACGGCGGGCGCCTGTGGGATCTGGAGACCCGCGAACGCCTTCTGAGCGTGCCGGGCCCGATCGCCGCGTTCGCCTTCGGCCGCGACACCCTGTTCACGGGCACGGACAAGGGTCTCGTCTCGGTCTGGAGTCTGCGTACCCGATCGGCGGTCAGGAGCTTCAGCGTCGCCCACGGAAAGAGGGGGCCGGTCCCACCGCCGGCCCTGGCCGCGTGGGGATCGCGGCTGATCGCTCAGCATGGCTCGCTGAGTGTGTGGGACCCCGTCAGTGGCCGCCGGGCCGGGCCGCCCCTGCACCGCTGGTCGGAGCCGGTGGAAAGCGATGACGTGGGGCCGTATGAGAGCAGGTCCGGCACGATCGAGGTCGTGACCGCGGATGGCGCCACCACCGTGTTCGGCATCGCCAACGGCGCCCTCCATTCCTGGGACCTGGACGACAGGAGGTTCCCGCACAACTACTTCGCCGGACTCGACGAGGTCTCCTATTCCGCGTTCGCCGCCGGTGGCGGATTCGTCGTCGCCGGTGAGCGGACCGACGTGCGCGGCAGGGTGGCGGTGTGGGACATGTCCACTCAGCGGCGCGTGCGGACGCTCACCGGCCACGTGCTGGATGTCACCGCGCTGGCCATGGGCACGCTGAACGACGTTCCGGCCGTGCTGAGCGGGAGCGCGGACAACACGGTCAGGTTGTGGGACCCGGCCACCGGACGGGAGCTGGGACGGACGGTGCCGACCGGTCCCATCCGTGCCGTGAAGTCCATCGCGCGCGCCACCGTCGACGGCAGGCCGATCGCACTGACCGCCGACGGCGACGGCCTCCTGCGCCTGTGGGACCTGCGCAGGCGCACCATCCTGCGCAGGTCCTTCAGGTTCGCACCCGATCCCGCGCCCTCCGACGTGAAGGGGGTAGACGTTCGTGGCCTCGCCGTCACCACGTTGAACGGCGCCCCGGTCGCCATCGTGTCCCACCGGGACCTGACGGTCGTCGACCTGTCGGCCCTGACCGAGATCCGCACGATCCGGGGCCTGGGGGACTTCCAGCTCCTGCGGCGCGCCGGCGCGCCCGCGGTCGTGGCCAGGGAGGCGCGGTCGGACCGGGCACGGTTTTCGACCTGGGACCTGGCCACCGGGCAGCGGCTCGACCACTTCGACCTCGACCTGGACACCACCGGCGACGGCGTGTGGCTGGACCGCCTGGACGACCGGCCGGTGGCCATCTACCGAGCGGGCGGCCGAGGCAGGAAGGGCGGCCGTGTCCTGCGCGTCTGGGACCCGCACGGCAAGCGTGAGCTCCCGGCGATCGACCTTGACCCGAGGGGACTGCGCGACGCGGACATGGAGGAGGACCTGAGGGTGCTGACCGGTCACGTCCGTGGCCATCCGGTTGTTCTCACTCACCATCACGAGTACTGGAGCTGGGCACACCTTCACGACACCGGCACCGGCCTCCCGCTCGGGCGGGCGCTGCACCTGGGCGGCGTCCCGATCTTGTTCGGCGAAGCCGGCGGCAGATCGGTCGCCGTCGTCCACACCACGCCGGAAGTCTCCGGCGACCGGCATCTCGTGCGCCTGTGGGACCTGACCGCGCGAAAGCCGGTGACGGCCGGGCTCCGTGCTCCGATGCCGCGAACGGTTGCCCTGGGCGACTTGGACGGCAGCCCGGTGCTCCTGGTGGCGGACGTCAACGACGAGTTCTGGTTCTGGCGGCTGACGCCGTGAACCGGACGATGCGGGCCGTCGCCGCGCTCCTCCTGCTCGTCCTGTTCCCCGCCGCCGGCGCCGCCGCGCACCGGTCCTGTACGCGGCCGGCGCCGCCGCTGACGGCACTGACCGGCCACCTGGACATCACCCAGGTACTCATCGGCTCCCTGGACGGCAGGAAGATCGTGATCAGTGCCGGCAGCGAAGGCACCGTCCGGGTGTGGGACGCCGCGACGCTGCGGCCCGCCGGTGTGCCGATGCCCGGCCGGGCACCCATCGCCTACGCCTCGCCGTACCTGCTGATCACCGACGGCGCGCAGGACGGCGGCGTGCGGACAGTGGACCTCCGTCGCCCGGCTCTGACGGGTCCCACCGTGGAGGTGTCCCTTCATGAGGATCGGCCGCGCCTGGTCGTCGGCGAGCTGGACGGCACCGCGGTCACCACCGGCGGCGGCGATGAGATCGGGCTGTTCGACCTCGCGACCGGCCGCCCGGTCGGCACGGCCCTGCCGACCGGCGGCAGTCCGGTCGCGATCCTGAGCCTGGACGGCGTGCCCGTCATGATCGTCGAGGCCGAGGCCGAACTGGTGGTGTGGAACCTGCGTACCCGCGAGAAGCTGGGCAGGACCCTCGCCCTCCGCTCGCGGCCAGAGCCGCCCAACACGATGGCCGCCGAGGTGACCACGATCGACGGCCGCCCCTCCGTGCTCCTGCCGACCCACGATCGGGGCGTGCTCGCCTGGGACCTCCTCTCGCGCGAATGGCGCACGGCGGTGGACGTGACCGAGGCACTCAAAGGCGACTCCAGCGCCATGGCCACCCACCGCGGCACTTCCGTGCTGCTCAGGCTGGAGGAGCAGCCCGGCGCCGGCGAAGACCTCGATCTCGACGGTCACGAGGACCGCAGCAGGATCACCGCCTGGGACCCGGTCAGGGGGACCGGGCGCACCTTCTTCGACGTGCCGGGACACGTGACCACGCTGGCCGCCGAGGGGAGCCTGGTGGTCACGGGCGGGGCCGACAACGCGCTGCGCTCTTTCGACCTCGACACCGGGCGGGCCGTCGCGGTCGCGCACGGCTCATCAGCGGACCGGATGACCAGGCTCGTTCCGGCCGGGCACCTCGCCGTCACGATTCGTGACGTGGGTGGGTGGCAGGTGGTCGACCCGGCGACCGGGGAGTCCGTCGGTGAGCCTGTCTCGCCGGACGCCGGCGTGCGGGCGATCGCCGCCGACGCCACCACGGTGGTCACCGGCGGCGGCGCCTTCTCCCCGGTCGTCAGGGTCTGGGACCTGCGCACTCGCAGGGAACGCGGCAGGCCGCTGCACGGCTTCTCCAGCCATGTCGGCCAGGTGGCGCTCTCCGACGAGCTGATCATCGCAGCCGGGGACGGCGGCAAGCGGGACACGGTGCGGTTCTGGGACCGGGCCGGGCGGGTCGCCCACCCGGCCCTCCGCCTGCCGGGCCGCCTGCGGGACCTGGGCGTGGCACGCCTGCACGGCAAGCCGGTCGCCCTGGCCATGAGCCGCTCGGCGATCTGGGTCATTGACCTGGCCACCGGCACGAGGACGGGCAGCCTGGCCTTCGGCCCGCGGCAGGGATACGACGGCCCGGGAGAGCTGGGTTCGATGGTCGTCGGCTCGGTGGGATGCGTGCCCATCGCCGTGTTCGAGCTTGACGGGACCGGGCTGGTCATCAACCTGGCCACGGGCCGGCCGTTGCGCGCGCCGTTCGACCTGAAAGCGGAGTCACAGTGGATCGAACTGGGGCTGAGCGGCGGTCTCCTGACCGTCGCCGATCGTGAGACGCGGATGGTTCACGCGGTGTTCGACATCATGACCGGTCAGTTGCTCGCCGCGCCGTGGGTGTGACGGCCGCTGAGCTGGACACCAGTCCAGATCGGCTGCCCTGCGGGTGCCGAATAATCATCCAGGCAGGTCAGGCGACATGCCGGTACTCCTTCGGCACCCCACCAAGTGGCGCTGTCCGTTGAGGGTGACGGTTTCGATGAAGTCGCGGGCCAGGAGTGCATCGGCTTGTGATCGTGGGAAGCCGGCCCAGGTGGTGGAGGCTCGCTCGGGTGCTGGGTCGATGCCTTCCTGCTGAAGGATCTCCCCGACCGTGGATGGTGCAATCTTGAGGCCGAGTGTGGTGAGCTCCCCGGTGTACGCGCCGATAGCCCCAGGATGGGTTCTCTCGGACCAGACGCAGGATGAGGGTGCGGATGGAGCGGACTGTGGGTGGGCGCCCTCGCCTCTTCGGCCGGCAGGTACGGGCATGCTGCTGTTTCACGATCTCGCGGTGCCGGCGCAGGATGGTGTCTGGTCGGACGACAAGCCGCAGCCGACGCAGGGCGGCTCGGGGCAGTGAGGTCGGGAGCGCCGCCAGGAAGAAGCGGTCTTCGGGGGCGAACCTCACCCGTACATCGGCGCCGAGTTGCCGTTCCAAGACCATGACCTGGTGGCGTAGAGCGAGAATCTCGGCGTCCTTGTCGCGATCACTCATCGGTAGCAGCTGTAGCGCGGCGAAAGCGTTCGTCACGGTGAGATGGGCCAGGCGAAGAAGCACGAACGATCATCATGCCGCACACGGGTTTCCTGCGTGGGCGGGTGGAGACCGCCTATGCCGCCCTGAACCGCGCAAGGCCATGACCTGGCTGGACGGGATTGTCGGCAGGCGCAGTGTCGATCCAGGTCTGGAGGGCTCGTTCGAGATCGGTGACCGAGGTGTAGGACCCTCGCCGGATCATCCGGCGGGCGACCTCGGCATCGGTTCCACCCTCGAAGCAGATTCCGCAGGGGCACCAGACAAATGGGCACCCTGGGGTGCCCATTTGCCGTTCGCAGGGACTCATTGGCGGCGCTGTCGCCGGTCAGCGTGATGATGCAGGTCGCTGTGTGGGCGGGGCCAGTCGTAGGCGGTCTTGCAGCCAGCCACCGATCATTCGGCGAACCCATGTTCCGTGCGGGACACGATCACGTCCAGTGGTACGCGAGGTTCATGGCCAGCGCAGCTACCGCCGTGCCGAAGAACCCCGCCCAGTTCCCGAGTTTGCGTGACCCCACCCGCAGGTGGGCGAGCAGCGCGCCGAGGAAGTACAGCACGAGGCTGAAGGCCGCGAGCAGACCAAGCACAGGGACGGCAAAGCCACCCAGAAGCCCCAAGGATCCCGCCGCCAGCATCATGCCGAGCACCGGGACCCAGGAGCGTGGCAGACGCTTGATGTCCTGCTGTGCCTTGGGAAACTCGTGGCCGATCAGGTAGACGACGGACGCGCTGCCGAACAGCAGCGCAGCGAAGATCGTGACCGTGGCGTAGACGGCGAACATCGGCCCTCCCAGGGCATCCAAAAATTCAAGGTTCCTCAGAGATCTGACGAAATGACTGCATGAGATGTCAGGTCGTCGATCGCTCAGGACGTTCATTCCTCTTTCCGCAGCGGCCGGCGTCGCCCTGCATCCTCATGACGAGATGGCCTGGCGACGCGCCACCGGCAGGTCGGTACGCGGGCCGCTCTTCAGCCATATGGCCGAACCTCGGCTCTCGGGTACGCAAGACCGCAAGCTTGGACGTCCTTCTGAGGTTGTAGATGGCTGGGGAGCAGACTCCCAGTCGACAATCCTCCAGGAGGACGACGATTCCCGGCCGTGTCCGTCCGAGGATGAAAGTCATGATCACTCAAGGATTGCCCGAACGCTTCCGGCGTGTGACGAGACCCGGAGCGCTGAGGTGAGGGTCGTGAGGAATGCTTTGGCGGTCCTCGCCGTCACGGCGGCCACGGCAGCGCTCTCGCCAGCGGCCTCGTTCCCTGCTGCGGCCGAGCCCGGACGGCTCACCTGGGGGAAGTGCGCGGACAAGGAATTCCCCGCGCCCACCGAGTGCGCCACCCTCGACGTACCGGTGAACTGGGCCGAGCCCGGCGGGCGAAAGATCCGGCTGGAGCTCGCCCGGCTGCCCGCCACCGAACCCGCCCGCCGGATCGGCAGCATCCTGAGCATCCCCGGCGGACCCGGGGGCGATGGCATCACTGACGTGAAGGCAGCTCACCACCTCAAGGACCTGGGCAGCCGCTTCGACCTTGTCTTCTACCGACCGCGCACCAAGCTCTGGCACACGAACATGCCCAAGGTCTGCTGGAAGCCCGGCACCGAGCTGGAAGACCCTCCCAGCCGCAAGCGGTACGCCGCCCAGACCGCCGCGCTGACCAAGGCGTTTCGCGCCTGCCAGAAGGCGGACGCCACCGGACTGTTCGCCCACGTGGACTCCATGGCGATGGCCAGGGACATGGAGGCGATCCGGGAGGCGCTGGGTGAGGAGCGGCTGAGCCTCCTGGCCTCCTCCTACGGCGGAGTGCCCGCCGTCGCCTACTCCCGCCTGTTCCCGCAGCGGATCCGGGCCCTGTACGCCGACGGCGTGATCAACCAGACCGCGGGGTTCGACGACCAAGTGCTCCGGTTCCACGCTGTCTTTGAGGAGAAGTTCGAGGAGTTCGTCACCTGGTGCGCGGACACCTCCGACTGCGCGCTGCACGGCGAGGACGCCGAAGCGGTCTGGCGCGCGTTCGTCCGCAAGGCCGACCGCAAGCCGATCCCCGCCACCTCTCCCATGTTCGGCAAGGGCGAGATGACCGGATGGATGCTGCGGCAGTTCGCCTTCCCGGCCCTCCCGGGCGAGAACCACAAGAGCTGGCTGGTCTTCGCCCAGTCGCTCGACAAGGCGCGGCGTGGGGACGGGTCCGGCTTCGGCACCTGGGTCATCACCAACACCCGTCTCTGGTCCGCGCCCGGCCTCCTGGCGATGAGCTGCGGCGACGGTCGCGGGTTCACCGGCTATGACAACCTGCGGACCTACCGTCGCGCGGCGGAGAAGGCCATGCCGAATCTCGGGTCCACCCGGTTCGACGGCCTCGGGTGCGCGGGCTGGCCCCTGAAGGTCGTCAACCCGCCCCGCCCGCTCCCGGCGGATGCCCTCCCGCCGACCTTGGGTGTGGGAAGCGCGTACACCGACGTGGCGACGACCCGGACCCTCACCGATATGATCCCGGGTTCGGTGACCGTCACCTACGAGGGGCCAGGCCACGTTATGTGGGCGACGGGCCAGAAGTGCGTGATCAGACACATGACCGCGTACCTCACCGATCTGAAGCTCCCACCACCCGACACGACCTGCCCCGCCGAGTGACCTGCGGCGACGTCCGTACATCAAGGCCCGGCGCCCGGGGCGCCACACCAGGGGCAAGGTAGCTCTGCGTAATCGTGGTTCGCGTGGCTCACAGGATGGAAAGCCGACTTGAGACGGGGCAATGTACCTGATTGTTGTGTCTCGCCCCTGAGCAGTATCCAATCGGTCAGTGGCGGTAGTGAGCTGATGTCGACGGACCTTGCGCCTGCCGAAAACTACATTCGTGCAGTTCAAGCGACATGTGAGTACTCGTGAAGGATTCCGCCGGCCGGTCGCGTAGATGGCCTTCATTCCAGAGCGGACATCGGTCCAGAAGTTCGCGACGGCAGGTCTGCACCCACCGCTCCATGATGGAGTTCATCCGTGGCATCCGGATACCGGTGAGAATCTCCTCCACGAGAGTGGGAAACTTGCCGCCCCGGTCTCGGATCAGGAACCGTGCCCGGCAGCCCGCGTCCTCCAGATCCAGGACGAGGTTTTTACCGCCTGGGTGACCCATGCCGCGGTGGGGTGGGCGGTGGTGCCGAGCACACAGACGCGCCTGCTGGCGTGCTCGATGACGGCCAGAAGGTACGGGCGCTGCCCGCTCAGGGTGACGGTCTCCATGAAATCGCAAGCCAGAAGAGTGTCGGCTTGCGAGCGCAGGAAATCGGCCGCCCACTCAGGTGCCGGGTCGATGCCTTCCTGCTTGAGGATCTCCCAGGCCGTGGACGGCGCGACCTTAAGGCGAGCATGGTGAGTTCGCCGTGCACCCCCGGGTGGCCTCAGGACGGGTTCTCCCGGACCAGGCGCAGCACGAGCGCGGATAGAACGCACCGTGGGCGGGCGTCCAGGTCGCTTCGGCCGGCAGGTCCGGGCATGCGAGAAGATTCGCGCGAAGAGGTCCCAATCTCCTTCTCGACCAAGGAGGGCGACTGTCAATCTGATAGGGGCAGACGGGCGCGTCATTAATGCTTTGAGTAACGACCTTTTGAATGCATGGTCGTTGTCCGAAAAGAGCTCGAAATCGAGGGCTCCTCCTGTGCAACGGTGCGCGGAGAGATGTCTACCCCTCGCCTATACAACGCCAGATGGCGCGCGGGAGATATGCGTATGCCCCCATAAAGCCACGCACCTCCGACTCTCCTCCCCACGTTGATATCTTCGAGCCAGCCGATCTCGCTCATGTCGGAACCGTGGCTGAGCAGAAGGAGACGTTTCGGAGATGGTTGCAGAGCTGATCTTGGCTGTCGACAGATTCGTAACCAGGTACGTCTACAAAGACTGAAAGCCTGAAGTGGCACAGCGTGATCGCGTGCTCATCGGGTGGTTCGGAAGTATGCCCGGTGGGACGCGCTATCGGGATGGTCGAGCGTGGTCAGGCGAGGGAACCACGCTCGTGATCATCCAGCGGGTCCTGGCCACTCCCGCTGCTCCCAGCCATAATTGATCATGTGTGTTGCGGCGGGCGGGGATGGGAGAGGGACTTTTTGGTGATGTAGGTCGTCGGTAGGCCTATGCGACACCTACTCGGGGGTGATGGAACGTCTTTTGTCACACCTTTTCGTGGGTCCAGCCCGCTCGCCATGTCCCGTACGTAGTTTTGTGTGCTTTGCTGCATGTTCCAGCGCGGCTGCACATGTGGTAGCCGATCTTCAGTCGGCTTACCTTTCCGCTCGCGATGCCGTAGTAGTGCGAATGCCACTTCCAGACGCCGGGGCCCTGCCCTCTCACGCAGTACGGTTCGACGCGCGCGCGGTTGTAGGCCCGCTGGCGCGCGACGCTCTTTCCCTCGGGGTATCCCCAGTTCATGCGGATGTGCTGCTCGTCGTAGTGGTGGCGGGAGATGGAGGTCTCGTACGCTCTTTTCGTGTCACCCTTGTTGCAGTTCGCGCCCCACTTGGAATACAGGTAGCCCGGGGATGCCGAAGCCGCTTGCGGGACGATAACTGTGGTGCCTAAGGCGATGACGGACAGGGCCAGCCCTGTAGCGATTCTCTGCGCGGCTGACATGATTGGTGTTCTCATGAACCTGCCTTTCCGCTTCGTCGGCTATCTGGCGCGTTCCGTGGCAGTTCAGCAGAACGTGGTATGTCGGGGGTATGTCTGAACGCGCCCCGGGCGCGCGTCGGCGTCGGCAACGCTGTGGGTGCCGACAATTCGTCCACCTAACCTGACCTGGAGGTATTCAGGTGTCGATCACTCTCGTCTGAGCGAACGCTCAACCTGATTTGAGCGGGTCCTCAGCTTCTAACGACCGTGACCTTGCACCGAGGGGACGCAAAGATGTGCGAGCGTCAGCCGGACAGAACCGAACGTCAAGGACGCATGATCGCTCGGTGGTCTCTCGCGTGTACGCGACATAGGCCGGTACGCGCCGGCACCCCAACTGCGTCCCGGACGCCCAGCAACTACCTCTCGCCGCTAGCCAAGATCATGGCGCCCTCTCTTTGGCGCCGCCATCGCCGTTCAGGTCTCTGGCCTCAGCCGAATATCATCCGTAACCACCACGGTCGTTTTCACTTCCCGCAGTTCGTTGCGGTGCCCGTTTGCACGGTCCCCCGCAGGTGGCACTCGATCTTGAGTAGCGGTTCCGGTCGCTGACCAGGGCAACATCGCAGGTACGGGCGGGCCTCCAGCCTCACGGAGTCCCGCCCGTTCTCGTTGTAGCTCGCTGGGCGTGGGCCAGGATAGAGCTTCTGACCAAGCCTCGAACGGTGAGGCGGCGCCATGCCACCGGTGCTTTCCTCACACGCCGCACGACCTCGATGAAGGGTGGTGCCCAGGAACGCCACGAAGTCGGGGCGGTGGATCCAGACGGTGTCGACGTCCTCGCCTCGATGAAGGGCGGCACCTGAGAGAGCCGCGGTAGGCTCTCGAATCAAAGCCGGGCCTCCTGACCTCGGCCCCGACCACCCCAACACCACTCCCTCTAAGTCGCCGATTCGGCGCTGAGGACCCGGGCCACGGGCCGGCGGGCGGCCAGACGGGCGGGCAGCGCGGTGAGTGCCGCCGTCGCCAGGACGGTCGCGAGCGCGGCGCCGGTCAACCAGGAGGCGGGCGGCCCGGTCGAGTTCCCGGCGGCGAAGAGCGAGAGCAGGCCGATGCCCACCGGGACGCCGGCGACGGCGCCGGGCAGGCTGGGCAGGATCTGGGCGGTGGACAGTCCCGCCGCGATCTGGCCCGGGGTGGCGCCGAGCGTACGCGCGATGGCCATGTTCGCGCGGGCCTCCATGGCGGTGGTCCAGGTGAACGTGATGGTGTTCACGATGGCGAGCGTGATCAGCAGGACGGTGACGGCGAGCATCAGCCGCCGGTCGTGCACGCCCCGCAGGTTGGGCAGGGCGGAGGAGCCGTCGAGGCCGTAGCCACGGTCCGGCTGGGCGTGGAGGGTCACCAGGGCGACGATCATGACCACGGTCGTGGCGGTTGAGCACGCCTGCAGGACCGCGCGGCCCGGCCGGCGGGCGGTCAGCCGCAGCCCGAGCAGCAGCGACGTGGGCAGCCACGACGACAGCGCGGTGAGCCAGGGCCGGTGACGGGGCCGGTGCGCGGTGCCGGCCAGCGCCGTGACGGTCGCCGTGCGCAGGGCCCGCACCGTGGGACGCAGCGAGGACAGCACCGCCACCGCCACGGCCAGGACGGTCGCCGCCACCACGGTGCCCGCCTCCGGCCCGCCCGCGTCGCCGATCCGGCTGGCGGTGGGGCTCGCGATCACGGGCGCGGCGAGGCGGGCGATCACCAGCCCCAGCGCGTCGCCGGCCAGCGCCAGCGCCAGGTACTCGGTGAGCAGGACCGCGCCGATCAGCCCCGGTCCGGCGCCGACGGCCTTGAGCAGCCCGGCCCTGCGGGTCTGCTCGACGGCGCGTCCCGCGGCCAGCGCCGCCACCCCGGCGACGGCCAGGAAGCCGAGCAGCCAGCTGCCGGCCACCAAGATCGGCTGGCTGTTTCTGAGGATGACCGCGTCCTGGCGGGCCTTGAACTGCCAGGAGTGGAAGTTGATCCTGCCCGGGAGGCCGCGGTGCGCCTCGCGGAAGGATTCGGTGGCGGCGGGATCGCGCAGCTTGAGGTCCAGGGCCAGCGACACCGGCAGGTCCCGGGAGGCCGCCAGTGCCCGGGCGTCCGCCCGGGTCATCCAGGCCAGGCCGCTGTAGTCGCTCGCGCCGCCGTACGGGCCGATCTGCGCCGCCCACGGGTAGATCGAGGTGGCCGCGGTGACGGCGATCCCGACGACGGGGTACGCCCGGCCGGCGATGATCACGCGGTCCCCGACGCCGACGCCCAGGGCGGTGGCGAAGCCGCGTTCCAGGACCGTGCCTCCGGCGCGTACCCACGCACCCGAGGTCACCAGCGGCCGGTCGATCGCGCCGCGCTCGGCGGCGAAGCCGTGCACGACCACGGGGGAGGACAGCGAGCCGCGCGCGGTGAGATCGGCGTAGACGATGCGGTACGGGCCGTGGTGGGCGACCACCTCGGGAGACTCCGCCAGCGAGGCCAGCGCCTCGGTCGCTTCGGCGCCGGTGACGCCGGACAGCGCCACCACGTCCGGGCCGACGGTGGCCGCCCGGGTCTGCTCATACAGCGCGTCACTCACACCGCGCAGGGACAGGCCCAACGCCAGGGTGGCGGTGGCCACGGTGACCGCGAGCAGGAGCATCGCGGCCTGCGCCTTGTGCCGGCGCAGGTCGGCCAGCACGAGGCGGACCACGAGTGCGGCCGAGCCCACGGCGCTCAGCCCTCCAGCCCGATCAGCCCGCCGAGACCGCGCGAGGGAGCGCCGGTCAGCCGGGTGTCGTCGACGAACATCCCGTCGCGCATGGAGACGAGCCGGTCAGCGGTGGCGGCCACCCGTTCGTCGTGGGTGACGATCACGAGGGTCTGCCCGGAGGACCGCAACTCCTGGAAGATCCGGAGCATGTCGAGGGTGGCGGCGGTGTCGAGGTTGCCGGTCGGCTCGTCGGCCAGCACGACCAGCGGGTCGTTGGCCAGGGCACGGGCGACGGCGACCCGCTGGCGCTGGCCGCCGGACAGCTGCGAGGGCAGGTGCCGGGCGCGCCCGGCGAGGCCGACCTGGTCGAGCAGCAGGTTCGCGCGCCGCCTGGCCTGGCTGCGCGAGCGTCCGGCCAGCAGCGCGGGCAGTTCCACGTTCTCGGCCGCGGACAGCTCCTCCACCAGGTGAAAGGCCTGGAAGACGAAGCCCACCGCGCGGCGCCGCAGGCGTGCCAGGGCTCGTTCGCTCAGCGTGTCGACGCGTCGCCCGGCCAGCCACACCTCGCCGCCGGTGGGCCGCTCCAGCCCGCCCAGCAGGTGCAGCAGGGTGGACTTCCCGCAGCCGCTGGGCCCCATGACGGCCAGCGTCTGTCCCCGGGGCACCTCCAGGTCGACCTCGTCGACGGCGCGGACCCGGCTCTGACCGTGACCGTGCGTCTTCACCAGGCCGTGGGCCAGCAATGCGGCCTCCGACATGTTCATCCGCCCTCGACCTCGTCCTCTACTGTGGGATCTTCCGCGGAACCGGCCCCGGAACCGGCTTTGAGCCAGGCGCCCGACCAGGCGTGCTCGCAGGCGTCCAGCCAGCGCAGGTCCGCTCGCAGCCGCAGCACGACGCCTTCCAGGAGCAGGCCGGCGCCCGATCCCGCCGGTTCGGCCAGCGCCGCCTGCTGCACCTCGCGCAGACGGCGCAGCAGCTCGCGTCGCTGCGCCGCGACCAGCTCCACCGGGTCGGCCAGCCGGGCCGCCGCCGCGGCGGCGAGCTTGAGGTGGAACTCCGCCAGGTCCGGTTTCGGCCAGCCCACCTCGGCCAGCCAGGCGGCGACCCGCTGCTGCCCGTCCGGCGTCAGCGCGTACACCTTGCGCTCGGGCCGCTCGGGCAGGCCGTCCTCCCGCGCGGAGGCGACCAGGCCCGCCCGTTCCAGGCGGGTCAGCGTCACGTAGATCTGGCCACGGTTCATCGACTCGCCCAGTGGGCCGAGGCTGCGGCGTAGCCGGGCGTGCAGGTGGTAGCCGTGGGAGGGCTCCTTGGCGAGCATCGCCAGCACCGTGTCCTGCACACCAACCCCCTAACGGTTGGCTAATAGATAGCGGTTATCTATGAAAGGTGTCAAACCGCGACTCGTTGACTTAGAGGGCGTTTGATTTGAACCTTTTGCCCTAGTACGTCACAGATGGCAGCCTGGACCAGCCGATGCGTGCTCACCATCTCCTGCCCCGCCTCGCCGGGGCCGCCACCACGGGAGATCGGGTGGCCAGGGTGATGAGGCTGTAGGAGGCCAGCAGCACGAGCGCCTCGTCCACGGTCTGCTCATCGTCATCCGGACCGGCGAGCACAAAGCAGGGAAGGTGGTTGGGAGCGAGGCGAGCCAGCACGTTCAGCACCTGCGCGGCCAGCGGACTGAGCGCGGCGGCGTGCATGCGGGCGGTCGCCTGCCGCAGCGAATGCAGGTAGCTGGCCGGGGCGCAGCGTGGGGTGCGGGTGATGTAGACGTCGGCCTGGGTGAGCGAGCGGCAGGTCGCCGAGTTCGTGCGCGTCCAGCGCGCCGTGGTCGGTGGCGTGGGGTCGGGCCGATCAGGTCGCCCAGTAGCCGGATCGACGCCTGCCGGGTGAGGGTGTCCAGCCGCGGCGGGATGATGCCCCGGTGCCGCCAGCCGACATCGCGCCGGGTGGTGATCGGTACATGTCCGCGCCGCCGCCGAGGACGCGCTTGGTGCCGGGGCAAAGCAGTTGCGCGGCGCTGGAAGTTGGGGACGTTGACGTTGGGTAGCGTGACGATCTGGGTAGCCCGGCGGCAGTGCTGCCTGGCGGGCCGAGGCCGGCTTGGCCGCGGTGGCGGCCGCGCACCCGTACCCTGACGCCCGGCCTCATCCTGGTGGGGCGCAATTGACCCGTCAATCCTGCGGCCGCGTCGTCAGCTCCTCGAAAGCATCCACCGTGCGCTGGGCGAAGTCGCGCAGCGTCGCGAGCTGGTCGTCGTCGTAGTGTGCGAGCACCTGGCGCATGCTGGTGAAGAGCGGCGTGTACAGCTTGATGGCCTGTTGCGCACGATCCGGCACAGCGGTGACCAGATAGCGCCGCCGATCGGTCTGCGACGGTTCGCGTCGCGCGAACCCCGCCCCAACCATCCGGTCGATGACGGATGTGATCGCGCTGGGTGTCAGGTGCAGGGCGGCCGCCAGCTCGCGGGGCGTGTGCGGCCGTTGCAGCAGGAGGAACAGGCACTTCAGGTCGGTCGCGGTGATGCCGAGCCGGCGGGCGATCTGCTCGGCGTGGACGGTGCCAAGCGCCGCAGCCCGCTGCTGCAACCCCATCAGCGCCATCACGGGATCTGTTGCCTCTTCCATACGATGATCGTACTATCTGAAATCGAAATGTTCGACTATCGTACGGAGTATCGACATGAAAGACTTGGTGTTCGGCGGTGCGACCGGGAAAGGCCTGGCCCATCTACGGAACCTCGACACCGTGGCAGACCCGGGCGTCACCCGTCGTGACGGCCGCTGGTGGATGGTTCTCGGCGGCATGCAAGCGGAGGAAAGGGTCATTCACCTGTACGCCGCTCAATCGTCCAAGCTGGACGCGGGTTGGCAGATCATCACGAGCCCCGACGATCCACGCCAAGCGGCCAGGCTGGCCGAACCGCCGCCAAGCGGCGCGTGGGACGCCACCGGTTACCACTGCCCGTCCTACGCTCGAGGTCGCGACGCCGGCGGCGCGGTGATCGAGCGGATCTACTACGCCAGTTCCGCGGAGTGGGGGAGCCTGTACGGCCCGTACCAGATCGGCTTCCTGCAATGGGATGGCACTCGCTGGGTGCGTCATCCCGAGCCGGTCTTCACCGCGAGCCATCCATGGGAACGCGGCACCGTTCTCGAGCCGAACGTGCTCTATGACGAGGGAGCCTGGCTGCTGCGTTACACGGCCGGGCTCGCCGTCGACGGGCGCCCGTCGACGGGGTCGGCCGAGAGCGGCGACGGCATCAGCGGCTGGCGCAGGCGCGGGCAACCGGAGTCGAATCGCTTCGACGCGCTCGTCGCGCACGATGGCGACGGCTTCGCCCTGATCACCTCCCGGCATCCACTCGATTCCGTCTTCACCCCCGAGCACGGCCTGTGGAGAGCCCGGGGCGGCAGTCCCCACGGCCCGTGGAAGCCGGCGCGGCACATCGTCCGCACCATCGACGGGACGCCGTGGCACGACGCGGGAGTGTGGAAGCCGACAGCCGTCGCCGACGGCAGGCGGCGCGCCGTGTTCTTCACGGTCGCCCAGCGCTCGGACAACCCTTACGCCCCGGCCTTGGGCGTGGGCGGCATCATCCTCGGCGAAGCGCAGGCCTGAGGTCCCCGCGTCGCTGGGTGAGAGGAAGATGACCGACGCCGACGAGCGAGGACTCCCGCATCGATGGGGTTGCCGGGTGTCGATGTGCGTCGACATCTGGGGCAAGGCGGAAGTACCAGTCCTGGCTTATATAAGTCCAGCCTGGTATATTTCTGGTTCGTGCACGCGTTCGACATTCTCGGCGACCCGGTGCGCCGGCGCATTCTGGAGCTGCTCGCCGAGGGTGAGCAGACCTCCGGGGCGATCACGGACGTGATCCGGGCTGAGTTCGCGCTGTCCCAGCCGGCTGTTTCCCAGCATCTTCGCGTTCTGCGTGAGAACGGGTTCGCGTCGGTCAGGGCCGAGGGGGCTCGCCGGTTCTATGCCGTCGACCCGACGTCGCTGAGCGAGGTTGACGCGTGGCTGGACCGGTTTCGCGGGTTCTGGGATCAGCGACTCGATGCCCTGGGCACCGAGCTGGCCCGAGGCAGGCGTGCATCCCGGTCCCTGGCCGGTCGGCAGCCCGACACGGCACCGACGTCGGCAAGGCCGATCCGCCAGTGAAAGGAACATGACATGAAGGACGTACTGGACGAACTGGCCGCTGCGCGCCGGACGATGGGAACAGCGGCCCTGCCCGCCGGCGACGCGTACACGATGGAGTTGCGGCGTCGCTACGACGCGCCGGTCGACGACGTGTGGAACGCCATCACCGACCCTGAGCGGCTGGGCCGTTGGTTGAAGGCGGTCACCGGAGACCTGCGGCTCGGCGGGTCGTTCGCGTTGGACGGCGGTGAGCACGGGGAGATCCTCCGGTGCGAGCCGCCGCGTCTGCTGCGGGTGTCCTGGCTCTTCGGGCCGGACGCCGACGAGTGGCCGGGCACAAGCGAGGTCGAAGTGCGCCTGTCCCCGGGCCCTGCCGGGGACACCGAGCTTGAACTGGTCCACGCGGCGGCAGTCGGGGAGCCCATGTTCCCGACCTACGGCCCCGGTGCCGGCGGTGTGGGCTGGGACCTGCATCTCCTCACCCTGGCCCGGTTCCTGGCAGACGGCGAGACCCTCGATCACGAGGAGTTCCAGACCTCGCCCACAGGGCGCGAGTTCGTGCGGCGCAGCGCTGCGGCATGGGGCGAAGCTCACCTGGCCGCCGGTGGCGATCCGGATCACGTGGCGGCCGCCGTCAAGGCCACCACCACGTTCTACGCCCCGTAGGGAGCGCCTGATGAAGTACACCACCTCGATCGAGATCGCCCTGCCGCGGGAGAAGGTGCTCCAGATGCTCGCGGACCCGGCGCACCTGCCGAAGTGGCTGCGAGGCCTGGAACTGCACGAGCCGGTGGACGGAGCGCACGGCCAGGTCGGCACCACCTCGCGAGTCGTGTTTCACATGGGGAAGCAGAAGATGGAGGTCACCGAGACCATCACGCGCCTGGAACCTGAAGACCTGCACGCCATCCCCAGATCTGTCGTCGTGCACTACGACCGCGAGATCGTCGGCGAGGGCATGTGGCAGGCCCAGCGCGACCGGCTGATCGCAGCCGGTCCGGACACCACGCTGTGGGAGAGCGAGAGCGAATTCCGGTTCGACGGATTGCTGCTACGGCTGGTGGGGCTTGTGATGCCTGGCTCTTTCCGCAAGCAGTCGCAGCAGCACATGGAGGACTTCAAGGCGTTCGCCGAGCACGGGACGGACGTCCGCCAAGGGACGAACTGAGCTGGGTCTGAGCATCATGGCTCGCGCACCCGCCGCACGCCCGGCCCGCGATCGTGCTCTGGCGGTGCCGCGCGGCCCGCGTCTCCAGGCCGCGGGCGGACCGCGTGACCCGCTCACGCAGGGCCACTTGGGCAGGGGTGGGCTCGACGTTCATCGGGCGTTGTCCAGCAGCCTGGGCGGGGTCAGGTGCCGGGGTGCGGGGGTGCGCAGGAGGGATCATCGGGCTGGGAAGGGACATTGACGGCGTCCCATGCGGCTTGGACGGTGGCGCATTCGGGGCCGAGCGGGCCGTACAGCGCGATGGCCGCGGCGAGCGAGGCGGAGCGTGCGCTGGTGTAGCGCCAGGAGTGGGTCTTGTGGTTGAGCGCGCCCATGAAGATCTTGCCGGCCTTCTGGATGCCGATGCCGCTCACCGCGGCGGGGCCGCCGGCGCAGATCGGGCTGGCCGGGTTGCCCCCGCCGGGGTGACTGCCTTCGGCCAGGAGGTAGAACCAGTGGCGCAGAGGGCCGGAGGCGGCGGGGGCCTCGGCGTCGGGGATCTGGTCGCTGTAGCAGCCGGGATGGCCATCCAGGCTCGGATCGTAGGTGTGGCGCAGCGGCAGGCCGCTGGGCAGCTCGAGGCTTTCACCGATCACGTAGTCGGGCCGGTCCACCGTGTTGTTCGCGTACCACTCGGTGAGGGTGCCGAAGATGTCGGCGGCGCCCTCGTTGAGGCCGTGGCTCTCGTTGTCTTCGCCGGCGCCGCCCGGGGTGGTGCGGTAGACGACGTGGCCGTACTCGTGACCCACCAGATCCAGCGAGGTTGGGAAGTTGTCGGCGTCGCGGCGGAAGACGAAGTCGACGACGGGAGGAGGAACCGGGGCGGGCGGGTTCCACTCGACCCGGGCCGGGACGCCGCCGCCCACGCCGTCGATGCCGTCGCGGCCCAGCCAGTCGCGCAGCATGTCCCACATGCGCTGCACGCCGTACATGAGGTCGCCGCAGGCGGTGATGGAGTTGCGGCCCCAGGGTCTTCCGGAGCCGATCGGGACGTCGAACGGCATCTTGAGGGGAGTGGGGTAGTGGGTCGAGCACGAGATACCGGGGCGTAAGGGGTCGACCAGGCTGTGATAGGCGCGCTCCAAGGTGATGTCGATCAACACCGTGCCGTTGTGATAGCCGTAGGCGGGGACCCTGACATGCGTCGGGTTGAGGCTCAAGGCCATCATCACCGCTGTTGCCGCATAGACGGGAATGTTCACGATGCACCTTCCGGAGGGGACCGTGGCGTCTGGAGGTTAAGATCGGCCTGACCCGTCGTCAACCCGCCGGACATGTGTGGTGCCCGAAACCCGGTCATTGGACTGACCTGGGTCTTTCTGGTACGGCCGGCCGTATCGGAAAGCCTCACCCCAATACGTTCGGGGTGTTCCCAGCGCAGCGCCGCCCAGCCCGGAGCCTGAGGGTCGTGTCGCTTCAGGCGTCGCAGGGAGGTCGCCGATAGCGGTGACCTCGGCCGGGGAAGGACAACATCGGCGTCGTGGAGAACCGCAGGGACCGGCCAGGACCAGCGTCCTTCTGGCGGCCGTGGTCAGTGCCGCCGTCACCGCGCCGCCTTTGAGCGACTCGGGGGTGTCGGCAGGAGATCTCTGGACGACGCTCATGACGTTGAACCGGTGAGCGCGCGGTGAGGCCATGGTGAGCGGGCACCGCCAAGATCGGGACCATGAAACCACTGAAGAGCGCTCTCAAGCGATGGGGCACCCTCGGGGTCACCACCGCGTTCGCGGTCGGCGTCATGATCACTGGCGCCACGCCCCCGGCGCAGGCGAGCGAGCCGTGCACCTGGGGCTGGATCATCATCAACGCTGGGCCCGGCGCGGAACCCGCCTCGCAAGTCAGAGGCCACAGACACGCTACCGGGAACCACTACGTCGGGAGCTGGTACATCACGAACCAGGGTGATTACGTGTGGAGCTGGTGGGCCGACAACAACGGCGGGAAGGACGGCGACACCGAGGACACCTACCAGGGTTGGAGTGCATGCTCGTACAAGCCGTGACGTGCACGGTGCGACCTCTGGGGCGCTGATCGGGCGCCCGGCTCGCGTCGCCGCGATGGCGCCGATCCAGCCCGCTGCGGGGTCTCCTGCGGCGGGTGTCGGCGGCGGTGCGGCGATGGGTCGAGCAGGCAGGGAACTCGTCACGGCGATCGTCCTGCACTTCACCAAGGTCAGCTCGGGTCGAGAACGGCGACCCGGGGGCCCGCCGGGGCCAGAAAGGGGCGTTTGCCCACCGAGTCCAGGTATTCGCGGACCACGAGTTGGATCTTGGCGCGGCGTGCCTTGTGGCGTTCGACGTCGTCGGCGCTGGGCGAGGTCAGGCTGCCGGCGTGTCCAGCGTGACCGCGTCGGCCCTCAGGTGGCCGGTCTCGATTGCCGGCGCCCTGTACGGCGTTTCGGGGATGGTGCCGGCGATCACGGCGCCGCGCGTTCACGGAACCTGCGCGCTGTCGATGACCACTCCGATGGCCATCAGTGGGCCGTGTCGTCCTTCATGAACGCTGTTACTTGCCGGGAGGGCTCACCGCGTACTGGTCGATGTCCTTCATTGGGAAGACTGTCTTCGACCTCAATCAGTTGAGTTTGGGCGGGCTGCTCCAAGGGTTGGCGGTGAGCGCGTTTTCTGAGTAAATGGATCACTGGGCAAATCTGGGATCACCTAGCGCTGTCATCTCGGAGGGCGCGCTCGATGACGCAACCCCGACGTGTGCACCCTGTCGGCCACAAACCTCGTCCACGATGGAAGCGATACGTCGCGTGGGCGCTTGCGACGATCCTCGTTCCTGTGCTCGTCGGGGTGCTGATCAAAATTGCCGAAAAGCCTCTGGAAGGAGGGACGGGTACGGCGAGCCCACGCACTCCTGATGCTTCCACCAGTCCTTCCTCGGCCTCATTCACACCTTCCGCCGGGCCGCCGGTCTTGATAGACCTCGTTCGCCTTGAGCCGCCGGGCGCGGACGGGGATGGCTCGTGGGTGGCTTCTGATGCCATCCACTTCGGCGATTCCGAGCTGGCGGAACTGCACGCCCTTCCCGACCGGTCGCGGAAGCAAGCGGACTGGCTGCGCGCGCACGGCGCGGTCGACGCATGGGACGTCGTCATGAAGGTCGTCGTCCGAGGAAACAGCGACAGCAGCGTGGCCATCGTGGGGATGGAAGCAGAGAAGAGCTGCTCGGCGCCCCTCCGGGGAACTGCCTTTTACGATCCTTCGGCCGGCGCTCCGGAAGAGAATGTGTACATCGGGTTCAACCTCGACGACCCCTCTTCCCGTGCTCAGGAACAAGGGGAAGACGGTTATGAAGGTGACTATTTTTCGGGGAAAACAGTGAGGCTGGCGAAGGGTGAGAGTATCACTTTCCAGATCGAGGCCTTCACCTCGAAGAGTTACTGTGAGTTCTCGCTGTCCATGGAGACCGTGAGTGATGGGAAGCCGGCGACCCAAGTCATTGACAACCATGGATCGCCGTTTCGTGTCAGTACGATGAGCGGTGACGGAAACTTCTCGTCCTACCAGGCACTGTACCTTGGGGGTGTGGCCATCCCTGATGATGCCTGGCCCAAAGAATGGACAGAGGGAAATCCGAAGATCTACTGAAGGCTGTCAACGCCCTTCTTGCCTTCGCGAAAGCAGACGAAGCGAAAGCACGGATCAGACCTGCCACGACGCGCTTCACCACAGTCGTGCGCGGCTCCAGCGGACGGTGTCTTGCGGGGCCGATTCCTCAGAGTGCTGACAGGACTCGTTCCAGGCCCCAGCGGAACTGTTCGGTGGAGATGTAGGCGGCGATGGTGTCGGCCGCGGCGTGGGTGTGGGGGAAGGCGTCCGGGTCGACGGTGAAGGCGGCTCGGCGGGCGGCTATGCGTTCGGCCTCGGGTTCGGGGGTGGGTCCGGCTTCGGCTGCTTCCAGGGCGATGGCGCCCAGTACGTAGACCATGACGGTGTAGGCGGCGCGGGGGTCCGGCAGGGCTTCGTACAGGCTTTCGCCGACGCGCAGCGCCACCGGTCCGGTGAAGGCGGCGCCCAGGATCGCGGGCATCGCCGCGGGGTGGCGCATCAGGACGTCGCGCAGATTCAGGGAGAAGGCGGTGATGCGCTCGTTCGGGGTGCCTGGGCCGTTCTGTAGCAGGGTGAGGTCGGCCTGGCCCAGGAGCCGGTCGGCCAGGGCGCTCACGATCGCGGCGCGGTCGGGGAAGTAGGTGTACAGGGCTCCGGGGGTCAGGCCGAGCCGGGCGGCGAGGGCCCGCATGGTCAGGGCGCCCGTGTCGAGGAGGTCGAGGGCGGCATCGAGTACGGCCTCGGGGTTCACAGATCGTCGCGGTCCGGTCTTCACAAGACAACTCTAAACGGTGTTTAATGTTAAACATCGTTCAGAGTTAGGGGCTCTCATGAGATGGACCATGATCGTCAGCGTGCTCGCCGCCAACCTGGCGTTTGCCGGGCTCGCCATCACCTTCGACTACCCGGGCGTGCTCGACGAGCCGCCCGCCGCCATCCTCGCCACCTTCGCCGCCGGTCAGGTCGCGATCTCCGCCTGGTTCCTGGTGCTCGCCCTGGCGGCGGCGGCGCTCGTCCCGGCTGCCGTCCTGCTCGGCCGCCGTCTGCCGCCGGGTCCCGCCGCCACGCTGTCGGTTCACGTCGGGGTGCTGGCCGGGCTCGTCCAGATGCTGGGACTGCTGCGCTGGCCGTTCGCCGTGCCCGCGCTGGCGCACGCGCCCGATCCGCAGAGCGCCCAGACCGTCTTCGCCGCGCTGCACGGCTATCTGGGCACCGGCATCGGCGAAACCTTGGGCTATCTGTTCACCTCCGCCTGGACCTTGCTGGTTCTGGCCGCCCTGCCTCGAGTCCCGGGCTGGTTCGCCGTGCTGGGGGTCGTCTCTGCGGTGGCGATCGCGGCGGGGGTGCTGGTGCCCCTCGGTCTTGCCGGTGCCGATCTGGCCAACTTCGTCGGCTATCTCGCCTGGAGCCTGTGGGCGCTGTGCCTGGCCGTGCGATATGGGGGGAGGCTCCAGCCTTCGGACGAGCGTGCGATGGAGACCAGTGGGGTCGGCTGACCGAGGTTCGCTGCCTCAGCTTGATCAACAGCATGACAGGTGCGCGATTCCACCAGCGGGTCGCCCTACGCGGGTTCGAAAGAGCGCCGCTCGTCCAGGAGGGGCTCTAGATTGTCTCCTCGTGATGGTTCCGTACTTATCCTGGGTGGCTGCTGCGTCAGAAGCCGCGGAACGAGTCGTTGGACTTCTCCTTGTCCTCGGATGCTTGGTGGGTTTCTTCGCCCTCCTCGCATGGCTCGGCGTACGGGCTACTAAGCGGAGGCCGTCGGTCCACCAAAGACCTCCAGATTCCTCATGGAATTCCCGGCCGGCTCCCGGGCAGATCTGGTGGGCCGCGGTCCCTTTCGACGACGGCTCGGGCTCCAAGGTTCGCCCCTGCCTCGTGGTACGGAGTCACGGGAACGGAGCCGAAGTATTGAAGATCACCAGCCAGGACAAGTCTCACCGGCACGATTGTGTGCCCCTCCCCACCGCCCGCTGGGACAAGCGGGCCCGGAAGGACAGCTGGCTCGACCTGTCGAGGACCCATTTCCTCTATCACCAGGCCTTTCACCGCATCGCAGGCCCGTGCGACACGGCGAGTTGGCAGGGGGTGATGCGGCAACACCGAACCGGCTGGGTGTATCGCCCGAACTCATATTGATCGCGAGCTGCCGAGCGGTCGCCTCACATGTGCGCGTGACCTGGACCCTGAAACCTTAGAGGTGGCTCCGTTCACGGATGCGGGGTGGACTGTCCGGCATGAACCTGCACTGGAAGTCCATTCTCGGCGCCGCGGCCGTGGTCGCGGCCGCGGTGACCATTCCCGCGACCGGAGCCCAGGCCGCCGGCTGCGGTGTCAACGGCAACGGCGTGCTGTGGTGCGGCAACGAGGGCAACGCCCCGCTGTACGACAAGCCGTCCACCACCACCCCCGTCGGCTACCTCATCGACAACCTGTGGACCACGAACAGCTGGTTCACCTGCTGGTCGGAAGGCCAGTACCACAAGGGCGGCAACACCACCTGGTACAAGACCCAGGGCGACAGGAAGGGCAAGTGGGGCTGGGTGCCCGCCGGCTACGTGTTCACCTCCGACGGCTTCGACGCCAACCCCAGCAGGCACGGCCTGCCCAAGTGCCAATACGACTGGGACTAGGAGAGGTGGCCGGTACGCAAGCCGTTCACCTTTCAAGCCGGCGTGAAAGTTGTGGAGCCCTCCGGGTGACAGTTCCTAGCGTGGATTCGTCCAAGCCTTTCTACGGCAGGAGCAACCATGCGTTCAGTCAAACTCGTCGCGGGCGCCACGCTGGCAGTGACCGCGCTTCTGGGGCCGGTGACCACGCCGGCCCAGGCCGCCACGGCGGCAACCGGGTTCACCTACCACTCGTCGTGGTGGGACCAGGAGACCTGTGAGCGAGTGGGGCAGATCGGGGAGGACGCCGGTTCCTGGATGGACTACTTCTGTGTCGAGATTCCGCTCACAGAGTGGCAGCTGTGGGTGGGTCCCTGACCGTTCGGCTGTCTCGATCGATCACCGCACCTGAATATCCGCCCGATCGTGCACGGGTCTTATCCATTTCACGCACCTCTCCTCCCGCTATTCCGGCATGTCGATATCTATTTCAGTGAGAGCCGCATCCAAAGGTTGACACGGCCCCCACGAAATGAGATACGACATGACGTTCTACAACGAGCTCTTCATCGGCGGTCGCTGGACCGCGCCCACCGGTACGGAGATCATCGAGGTCCGCTCTCCTCACGACGGGTCGCTGGTGGGCCGGACCCCGCACGCCGGCACCGCGGACGTGGACGCCGCGGTGGCCGCGGCCCGGTACGCGTTCGACCATGGGCCCTGGCCGCGGACCGATCCCGGGGAACGCCAGAAGACGGTGGCGCGCTTCCAGGAGCTCTACGCGGCCCGCGCCGCCGAGATGGCCGCGCTGATCACCGCGGAGAACGGCACGCCGATCTCGATGACCACCGGCCTCAATGTCTACGGCCTGCCGGAGCAGACCGGCGCCTACCTGCGGGCGGCGGAGAACCTGCAGTGGGAGGAGAAGCTGCCCTCAGGCGCGTTGTTGCGCAGGGAGGCGGTGGGTGTCGTGGCCGCCGTCATCCCGTGGAACGCCCCGCACCAGGCGGCCCTGGTCAAGATGGTGCCCGCCCTGCTCGCCGGCTGCGCCGTCATCCTCAAGGCCGCCCCGGAGACCGCGATCGACGCCCTGGCCCTCGCGGAGATCTTCGCCCAGGCCGGGTTCCCCGACGGCGTGGTCTCGGTCCTGCCCGCCGGCCGCGAGACCAGTGAATACCTGGTCGCCCATCCCGGCGTCGACAAGATCGCCTTCACCGGATCGACCGCCGCCGGCCGGCGTATCGCGTCGATCGCGGGTGAGCGGTTGAAGCGGGTCAGCCTGGAGCTGGGGGGCAAGTCCGCCGTGGTCATCCTCGAGGACGCCGACCTCGACGCCGTCGTGGAGGGCCTGAAGTTCCACTCACTGAGCAACAACGCCGAGAACTGCCAGGCCCACACCCGCATCCTCGCCCCGAGGAGCCGGTACGACGAGGTCGTCGAGGCGATCAGGGCCATGATGGAGTCGCTGATCGTCGACGATCCGTCCGATCCGGCCACGTTCATCGGCCCCATGGTCCACGCTGACCAGCGGCAGCGGGTGATCTCCTACATCGAGATCGGCGTCGCCGAGGGCGCCCGCCTGGTCACCGGCGGCCCCGGGGTCCCCGAAGGGCTGGAGGGCGGCCACTACGTCAAGCCCACCCTGTTCGCGGACGTCGACAACTCCATGCGTGTCGCCCGCGAGGAGATCTTCGGTCCCGTCCTGGTCGTGATCCCCTTCGACGACGAGGAGGACGCCGTCCGCATCGCCAACGACTCCGAGTACGGTCTCGGCGGCGGCGTATGGGCCGCCGATCCCGGCCATGCCGTCGAGGTCGCCCGCCGCATCCGCACCGGCCTCGTGCTCGTCAACGGTGCCATGCCCGCCTGGGACGGATCATTCGGCGGTTTCAAGGCCAGTGGCATAGGCCGCGAGTTCGGGACCGCCGGCCTGAACCAGTACATCGAGTACAAGACCATCGGTCGCTGACTGACAAGTCGTGATATGTCCGGGCGGCGGAGACGTTAGGCTGCGGGCGGCAAGGGCGTAAGCGATCGAGAGGCGGGCGGTTGGCAGGGGAGGCCGCGGCGCTGCTGGTGCGTTTCGGCCGCAGGTACGCCGCCGCGGTGCGCCTGGCGACGCTGGTGCCGATCTGCGCCATCGCCCCGTTGCGAGCCCCGGCCGAGCAACTGGTGAGCACCTTGGTCGTGGTCGGCCTCGCGGCGCTCTGGACCTGCGCCTTCGCGTGGTGGCTGCGGGCGGGGCGGGGGAGCGCGCTGGTCGCCGTTGACGTGGCCCTCCTGCTCGGACTGTTCGGCAGCGTCTTCTGGACCGACGCCGTGGCGGACAAGAACACGGGGTGGTTACGCCTGCTGGTCACCTTCGCCTGCGCGACCTACCAGTGGCACACCTCGCCGGTGGCGGGCGGGGTGGCCGCGGTCGCCGCCGGCGGCGGGGCGGTGGGGCTGCTCGTGGCGGCGGGGGCGATGGAGGTGGACGCGAGCCTGGCCACGGGGACGTTGTGGGCGCTGTCGGCCGCCGTGCAGGCCAGGGCGGCCTGGATCCTCGTCAGCCGCGCGGCGAAACAGGCCGATCTGATGGCGGCCGAGGCCCTGCGGGCGCGCGGGGAGGCGCTGCTGGCCGCGGCCGTGCGCGCCGAGGAACGCGAGCAGGTCAACTCGCTGCACGACACGGCGGCGACGACCCTGCTGATGGTGGGCTCGGGTCAGGTGCGTTCGGACGCCGCCTGGCTGGGTCCGCAGGCGCGGCGGGACCTGGGCAGGCTGCGCTCGGTCGGCGGGCGGGCGCCTGAGGATGCCGACCTGGTCGAGCTGCTGCGTGCCGATCTCGCCGCCACACGGCTGACCGTGGACTTCGACGGCCCCGGGCGGCTGCGCCTGCCGTTCCATGTCGCCAGGGCGATCACCGACGCGGCGGGTGAGGCTTTCACCAACGTGCGCCGTCACTCCGGCACCACCCACGTGACCGTCCGGCTCAGCGGTGACGCGCGGGCAGTGCGCCTCGACGTCGCCGACCGGGGGAAGGGGTTCTCGGCGCATGACGTGCCCGGGACCCGGCGCGGCGTGCGCGAGTCCATCCGCGGCAGGATGGAGCGCGTCGGCGGCACGGCCACGATCACCTCCGCCGCGGGCGAGGGGACTCAGGTTCTGCTCGAATGGCGGGACGTGGGTGCGGCCCCCGTCGGTGACACCGTGGTGAAGGATGTCGTCGAGGAGTCGGCGCGGGCGAGGCTGGGGCGCGGTCTGCGGGTGGCGACGCTGGTCGTCGCCATGATCGGCGTCTTCGGGATCGCGCTCCCCACCCTCGTGAGCCACGTTCACACCTATGACATGCCGCTCGCGCAGTTCGGCGCCTTCGCGGTGCTCGGGGTCGTGCTGATCGCGGAGGCCGTGCTGGTCGTCCGCGGGCGGTCGTGGGACCGGTTGCGCGGCCCGGTCCTCGCGGCCGTGCTCGCCGCGTCCCTGCTGTCGTACGTGAGCCTGCCGGACGGCCGCACGTCGACCGGCGAGGACTGGATGTTCGCCGCGGCCACCTGGGCGGGCCTCGTCGTGGTGCTGGAGCGTCCCCTGCGCGCCGCGGCGCTGTTCCTGCTGGGCCACGAGCTCACCGCGCTGCTGCACCTGCTCCTGTTCGAGGGCGCCACGCCTGAGTCGCTGGCCCGGTTCGCGACCGGGTCCGTCACGGTGATCGGCTTCCCGCTGTGCGTGGCGGTGGTGGCGACCGTCCTGCGCAGCCTCGGCACGGCGGCGGTGGCCGCGCGCAGGGAGATCGAGCGGGTACGCGTCGCGGAAGCCGTCGCCGCCGAGACACACGACCGCAGGCAGGAGCGCTTCGCCGAACTGTCGGCCACCACGGTGCCGCTGCTGGAGGGGCTCGCAGACGGTTCACTCCGCCCCGAGAGCCCCACGGTCCAGCGAAGCTGCGCCATCGAGGCGGCCCGCATGCGCAGGCTGTTCGCCGAGTCCGACGACGCCGCCAACCCCCTGCTGCACGAGCTGCGTCACTGCATCGACGTGGCCGACCGCAAGGGCATCGTGGTGGAGCTGGACTCACGCGGCCAGTGGCCGACACCGCCCGTGGCGGTCAGGCGGGACCTCACCGAAGCGGTCCTCGTCGTCCTCGCCACCGCGGCCACCCGGGCCCGCGTCACGGTGGTGGGCAGCGCCGCGTTGGTGTCGGTCAGCGTGGTCGCCGACTGCGGCGAGATCGACGTGCCGGCACCGGCCACGCCGGGGGTACGCATCGAAGCGTTGACCAGCGGCGACACGCTCTGGATGGAGGCCAGGTGGCAGCCTGCCGATCAGGGCGCGGACCAGCTCACCTCGTTCTTCGCGTTCACGGTGACCAGCTGACCGGTCTCGGTGAACCTCGCCGCCGTGACGTCGTCTCGTCGCCCGCCGACCTTCCCGTTCCGGTCGACCCGTTCCAGACGGTCGTCGCTCACCACCGCGATCGCCGCGCCTCGCCTCGAAGGTCACGGGACCAGATCCGCCGCCCGAACGCGTCCACTCCCCGGACCGAGGTGTGCGGGTTCCCCCGGCCGTCCATCCAGCGGGAGATCAGCGCAACGCCGTCCTTCCCGGCCACACACTCACCCACCTGAGGAAGGTCGCTC
This sequence comes from Nonomuraea sp. NPDC050547, assembly GCF_044457345.1. Lineage (NCBI taxonomy): Bacteria > Bacillati > Actinomycetota > Actinomycetes > Streptosporangiales > Streptosporangiaceae > Nonomuraea > Nonomuraea sp. NPDC050547. The sequence continues at coordinate 33,271 of NZ_JBITGW010000012.1, read as the reverse complement.
CTTAAGGGGACCGGCCCATCGCGCTCAGCATGCCCCCCTTGGCCCCGGTCAGGAACGCGGGGCCGCCCCGTACTCCCGCGCACAACCGCCCCAGTAGCCGTTGGCGGGCCACCCGCCGCCCTCCAGCCGCCGGGGTCCCGGGTGAAGCGGAGCATGGTCGCGCCCGCCGGCTCGGGATCGGCGAACAGCAGCAACGCCACCGACCGGTCAGGGCTCTCCACTCAGACGGCGTCATCGGCACGGGCTGGGAGAAAGCGGCGGCCTCGGGGACTATCCACCGCGAGCCGGGAATTTTCCCCCGTCCTGACCTGGGAGTTCTTGGAGCGGCTGACGGCGGCGGCAAGAACAAGGCTGTTTCTGCCCGGATGTTCCCGGCAGGCTGGCCCGGCCGGATCGGACGACGGAAGGCCCAGCCGATGACCACGCCCCTGCACCTGTCGGGAAACAACGCGCCTGTCGTGGAGGAGGTGACCCTGGAGCCGGCCGAGGTGGCCGGTGCCGTTCCCGAGGAGCTGAACGGCGTGTACCTGCGCAACGGCCCGAACCCGCGGACGGGATGGTCGCCGCACTACTTCGCCGGTGACGGGATGGTTCACGCGGTGGCGCTGTCCGGCGGGCGGGCACGCTGGTATCGCAACCGGTACGTGCGGACACCGCTGTTCGAGCACCCGGGAGAGTCCCGGTTCGCCCTGGCCTTCGACCCTGAGAGCGGGCGGATCGACTATCGGGTCACCAGCGCCAACACCCACGTGGTCGGGTACGCGGGCCGCCTGCTCGCCCTGGAGGAGGGCGGCTTCCCCTACGAGCTCACGCCGGAGCTGGAGACGGCCGGGCCGTTCACCTTCGGCGGCGCGCTGAGCACGCCCATGACCGCCCATCCCAAGGTCTGCCCGGTGACCGGTGAGCTGGTGTTCTTCGGTTCCCGGCTGCGGCCGCCGTACCTCACCTACTATCGAGCGGCGCCGACCGGCGAGCTGCTTCAGTCGCAGGCGGTGGAGATCCCGCGGGCGAGCATGATGCACGACTTCGCGATCACCCGCGACCACGTGATCTTCATGGATCTGCCCGTCGTGTTCGATCCGGCGATGGCCGCCGGAGGGATGCCGTGGCGGTGGGACGACGGGCACGGTGCCCGGTTCGGGGTGATGCGCCGGGACGGCGGGCCGGTGCGCTGGTTCGAGGTCGAGCCCTGCTACGTGTGGCACACCATGAACGCCGCGGAGGCCGACGGCGTGATCACGGTCATCGGCTGCCGGGTGCCGACGCTGTGGCGCGACGGCCCCGAGGACGTCGGCGGTGGCGTGCCGGTCCTGTACCGCTGGCGGCTGGACCTGGCCTCGGGCAAGGTCACCGAGCAGCCTTTGGACGACGTGCCGATCGAGTACCCGCGGGTCGCCGACGCCGAGGTCGGGCAGAGCCACCGGTACGGGTACGTCACCAGCTTCTCGCTGGAGAGCGAGCCGGAGCGCTCGGAGATCTACCGGTACGATCTCGCCGCCGGCACGAGCCGCGAGGCCCACCGGCTGCCCCCGGGTCACACCTGCGGCGAGGCGGTCTTCGTCCCCCGGAGCGGGGCGGCGGGGGACGGCTACCTGATGACCTTCGTCCACGACCGCTCACGGGGAACCGGCTATCTGGCGATCCTGGACGCCGCCGATCTGGCGGCCGAGCCCGTGGCAAAGGTGTACCTGCCGGTCCGTGTTCCGTCGGGTTTTCACGGGACCTGGCTTCCCGGCCCCGTCTGACAGGATTCGGTACGGCAGGCAACGGCCCGAAGGAGCAACAACATGAACGCCTTGACGCTCGGTCCCACGGGACAGGAACGGGTCGTGCTCTTCGCCGCCGGAGCGGGCGGCGACCCCGAACGCCACCGCCCGCTGCTCGAACACCTGGCCGACCATGGCTGCCAGGTCATCGCCCCCCGCTTCGAACGCCTCAACGGCCGTGACGCGACCCCGGCGGAGCTGCTCGCCCGCCCGCGCGGCCTGAAGGACGCGCTCGACCGCTGGGCCTCTCCCGGAGCGGCGGTCGTGGCGGTGGGTCACTCGATCGGCGGATGGGCCGCCCTCTGCCTCGCCGGTGCGACGCCCTGGGGTGCGGACGGGCGGCCCCTGGAGGTTCCGCGCGAACCGCGCGTGGCGCGTCTGGCCCTGTACGCGCCCGCCGCCGGGTGGTTCGCCGCGCCGGGCGCCCTGGACGCGGTGACCGCGCCCATGCTGGTGTACGCGGGCGAGCGTGACACGGTCACGCCCGTCGAGCAGGCCCTCCTCCTGAAGGGCGCACCGGCCTCGGTCGACGTTCGCATCGTGCCCAAGGCGGGCCACTTCAGCTTCATGAACACGCCTCCGCCGGGGATGGCCGACGACGACGGCTTCGACCGTGACCTGTTCCTGGCCGGGCTCGCGCGAACCACCCTGGAGTTCGTCACGGAACTAGGACGGTGACGGCGCCCGTACGACCTTGGTGCCGGTCAGGTGGTCGAGCAACCGGCGCCGGTCCCCCCAGACGAAGGGCAGCCAGTCCAGCCAGGCGGCCGGTCCGAGGATCAGGCTGAGGCGTCGTGCGATGCTCCTGGCCGGGTGGACGCGTAGCCCGGTCTCGGTCACGACGCGCAGTTTCAGCAGGCGCTTGCCGGGGGTGGCGCCGGTCCAGGCCTCCACCAGGCCCAGGCCGGCGATCGACCAGAGCAGGGCGAGCGGGACGCCCAGGGTGTAGAGGAGCCCGGCGTAGCCGTAGGGGTCGGTGTCGCAGAGGACGGGGCCCACGGCCACGCATCCGTCACCGATCTTGAAGTACAGGAACGGCGGGAACGCCAGCGCGAAGCCGTTCCCCAGCTCGTTGATCCTGATGATCCCCTTCACCAGCAGCGCGAGCGTGACGCCGGCGAGCGGCAGGTTGTCGATCACGATCGCGGCCAGCCGCGCGTTCATGGGCGCTGGCGGCGCGGATCGTAAGTCGGCGAAGGTGGCCGCCGCCTCTCGCGGGGTGCCGAGCCGGCTCAGGGCTTGGTCCAGCTCTCCCGCCTCGGACGCGTCGGACAGGTGCGCGCCGAGCTCCGCCTTGGCCTTGTCCCGGGCCGATCCCGTCAGATGGCGGCCGACCCGTTGCGCGTAATCGTCGATGATCTCTTGCTCGTTGCTCATTCACGCACCTCACCAAGCGTGTCGAGGAGCTGTCGCATCCCGCCGACCAGGCCGCTCCACTCGGCGCGCAGCATGGCGAGGTACGTGCGACCCTCCGGAGTGATGACGTAGTACTTGCGCGGCCTGGCCCGCCCCTCGGCTTCCCAGGTCGCCAGAATGTGGCCGGAATCCTCCAGCCGGTGCAACAGCGGATAGAGCGTGCCCTCCTTGACCTCCAGGACCCCTTCGGCCGTTTCCCGCAGCACTTTCAGCAGCTCGTAGCCGTATCGGCGGCGAACGCCGAGGACGGACAGCACGGCCAGCTCGGTCGTGCCGCGGGCGAGCTCGCGACGCAGACGAGCGATGGCGGCCGATCCCGGCGGCGCCTCGGTGTCCTCAGCCATAAGAAGACGGTACGACCCGATACCTTATGTGGCAAGGTATCGGGTCGAACGGAGGCGGTCGTATCAGGGTGGCGGGGGCCGCGCTGCTGGCCGGAGTGGGTGGAAATCTGGAGCTGGTACGGCTGGCGCTGTCCAAGGAGCCGAGGTTCGCGCCGGGTGAGGACTGAGCTGCGGGTGACGTCGCTCAGGGGCGGTCGGCGTCCGCCTCGTCGAGGGCGTCGACGAAGCGGGTGAGCAGCCGGGCGAAGGTCCGCTGGTCCTCGGCCGGCCAGTCGTGCATGGCGCCGGCGAAGCGCGCCGCACGATGATCGCGTACGGCTCGCAGCGCGGTCAGCCCCTCCTCGGTGAGGACGAGCGGCGAGCGGCGGCCGTCCCGCTGGTCGGCGGAGCGCGTCAGCAGGTCCGCCGCGACAGCCTCGGCCACCAGTTTGCTGGCCCGCGGCTGGTCGACGCCGAGCCGGTGGGCGAGCGTGCCCACGGTCGTTCCGTGGGGATGGTCGGGTTCCACGGCGTCGAGGACCCCGGCGAGCCGGTCGGGAAGGCCGCCGGGGGAGAGCGCCCGCCGGGTCTGCCGGCGGCGGACCCTGACCATGGCTTGTTCCACCTGGCGCACCTCGTCGTTGACCGTCATGCGCCCATGGTACATGCTCATAGACATGAATATGTCAATGGACATGAATTCTTCGCGGCGGAGGCCCGTCGGGTACTGGGCCAAGCGGCTCGACGCGGCGATCGACGAGGCGGTCGACCGTGCTCTCGCCCGGCTGGATGCCGACCGCCGTCAGTGGCAGATCCTCACCAGCTTGCTCGACGGCCCCGCTGATCTACTTGGCGTCCTCTCTCCTTTCGGCGGGGTGCGCGACGCCCTCACGGTGCTGTCGGCCCGGGGGCTGGTGGCCGAGGCGGGGGAACGGGTCGTGCTCACGGCCGAAGGGAGGAGGGTCCAGGCGAGATGGGCAGAGGCGGTCGGGGAGGTGAGGGGCGTCGTCGGGCGCGGTGTCTCGGCGGAGGAGTACGCGGCGACGGTGGGTGTGCTGGCGCGGATGGTGCACAACCTCGACCTCCTGACGTGCGGTGACGTCGGCCCGAAGTCCGGATGAAGACGCCGCGCGGTTCGCTGGCGGCTCCAGCAACCGGCAGAAGGAGCCAGCATGCGAAGGCTGTTCAAGCTCGCGACCGTGGCCATCGGCGTCGGGGTACTCGCGCTCACCGGGACGTCGGCGGCCGCCGAGGTTCCGGCACGGGAGAAACTCGCCTGCGGGGGCAACGTGTTCCTCGACGGTATCCGGGCGCTCACGATCAGCGAGAACGGCCGTGACGAGGTGTACCTCACCAGCAACGGCGGGAAGATCTGGCCGGCCGGCCGCTACGTGTCGATGGCCGCGGGCCAGCGGGTCGAGGTCGACAAGTGCGTCCCCTTCAACGCGGTGATCCGCCTGATCGAGGTGGACGACCTCGATCCCAACGACCAGCTCGGCCAGGTGACCCTGCAGGGCGACGTGACCAAGGACTACAGGCTCTGCTGTGGTGGTGGCGCCGAGTACCGGCTGGGGGCGGTCAAGTAGTCCGCCTTTCCGGGCCCTCCTCCGGCTGGAGAGGGCCCGGAACGAGGCAGCCCCGCCGTCCTGGAAGGACGGCGGGGTGCCGCGCGTGACGGCATGTCCGCGGATCGGCGGCCTGGTCGCCGTCAGGCCGGAAGCCCCGCCAGGAACTACTTCCTGGAGCAGAGCGCGGTGTCGACCGCGGCTGGTCGTCAGTAGGTTTCGAACTCGACGTTCACCGACGACGCGCCCCGCAACGGCGCGACCTGCTCGGCCTCACCCTGGATCGCCTTCCTGTCCCGAGCCCGCAGCGAGCCGAACGTCCTGACGGTGACGGTCAGCTTCCGGCCGCTCTTGCGTGGCCGCCAGATGCCGGTGATCTCGCCGTCGGCGAGCACCGTGCCCGGTTCGCCGACTGTCTTCCACACCTCCCGGTGGTACTTCTGGTCGACGATCGTCTCGCGGTCACGCGCCTGGGTGTACGGGTCGCGCGGCGGGAGCAGGCGTACCCCCTGAGGCTTCGGCGCCGACCGCAGCGCGTCGAGGTCCTCGGCGAGGATCCAGGACCTGCCGTCGTACTCGACCGGGGTCAGCTCGTCCTCGACCAGGCTCCACCAGGGGCCGGTGTCACCGGTCTTGATCCCCACCCACGCGGCGAAGTCCGCGCGTGTCGACGGTCCGTGGCAGCGCAGGTAGCGGCGGAGCAGTTCGGCCCGCGCGACCTCGGGGTCGACGTCGGGGATCGTACGGCCGAGCCACTCCTCGACCAGGACGAACGGCGCCTTGTTCCCGGCGCGCGGCGCGAAGCAGACCACGCGCTGCAACGTGAGGATGCGGATGCAGAAATGCACGACGCCTTCACCGAGCGGCTGGCCCTGGGCGTAGGGGCCCTGCCCCTCCCAGATGCCGCGCTGCCTCTTCGGCAGGTGGGGGGCGATCCGGACGGCGAGTTCCGCGCCCAGCTCGTTGATGGCGAGCCGGCGCCCGGACAGCCCGGCGTCGATCTCGGCGCCGGTCAGCTCGACCGCCTCGGTCAGGCTCATGCCGAGTTCGCCGAGCGCCTGCTCCACGCCGAGAATGAGATGAAGCCGCCCCTCCTCGGACGGCGGCAGCACGCCGGTGGTGAACACCGGGGCGTCCGCGGTCGGGAAGGAGAACGGCGAGCCGCGCATGCACCAGCTCTGCAGCAGGCTCTTCTCCTCGGCGACCGCGTGCGTCACCTGCTCCGGCGAGAGGTTCTCCACCCTGGCGTGCAGGGCGAGCAGCGCCGATCCGGGCGGGCTGTTCTGGATTCCGCACCGGCCGGCCGCGTCGAGCAGCCCGTTCGCGCCCAACCGTGCGGTGAGGTGGTGGGCGTTGAGGCGAAACGCGATGACGTCGCCTTTCGAGACCTTGTCAGCCACTGCCGCACACTATCGCGGCGGCTGGGGGGTGCCGGTGGGGGTTGGGCCGCGATACTCAGTTGCCGCAGAGTGCGTTGTCGATCAGGCGGGCGGTGGCCTTGCCCTGCTCCGGTGTGCCCGGGTAGCTGGTCCGGGAGACGACCACGCTGGTGCGGCCGTCCTCGGTGACGGCGTTGTCGGTGATGAACCCGGGCGTGCCGCCGGGGTGCGACCAGGCCGTGATCCCGCAGCTGAGCTTCTGCTTGGCCATGCCCAGACCGAACTCCCTGCCGGGCGCGCCGACCGGGACCGTGGTGGTCATCTTCTTGAGCTGCTGCGGCCGCAGGAGCCGGCCGCCCATCAGCCCGCGCCAGAACCTGCTCAGGTCGCCGGTGGTGGTGACGGCCTCGCCCGCCGGGCCGGCCCAGCCGAGGCTGAGCCGGGTGGCGCGGAACGGGCGGGCGGTCTTGGCGTCGTCGGTGTAGCTCTCCGGGTGCGGCTTGGGCAGGCGAGGGGAGTCGCCGGGCAGGGTGGTGTTCCGCAGTCCCAGCGGGGTGATGATCCGGCGCGTCACCTCCTCGCGCCAGGAGTTCCCGGTGGCCCGCTCGATGATCATCCCGGCGAGGAGGTAGTTGATGTTGGAGTAGCTCCAGCGGGCGCCGGGGGCGAAGAGCGGGCGGTGGCCGACACTGAGCGCCACCAGCTTCCTCGGGCTCATGCGCAGGAACCGGTACTCGCGGTAACCCCGCTCGGTGCGCATCTTCATCTCGATGTCGCCCACGGAGTCGTGCAGGCCGCTGGTGTGCTGGAGCAGGTGCCTGACGGTGATCGCGCGCCCGTCGTTGCCGTTGCCGCGCACCAGCCCGGGAAGCCATCGCTCGACGTTGTCGCCGAGCGACAGGCGGCCCTCCGCCTCCAGTTGCAGGATCACGGTGGCGACGAAGGTCTTGGTGTTGCTGCCCATCCGGAAGTGCCCGTCGACGGGGACCGGCACCTTACGGCCGCGCACCGCCGTACCGCTGGCCGCGGCCAGGTCACCGCGGGGTGAGACCACCCGGGCCTGCACTCCCAGCGTGCCGGCGTCGCGGATCGTGTCCAGATCAGCCTGCAAGGCCGTCCGGCCGTATGCGGGGGCCGCGTCGGCCTGACCCGGCGCCGAAGCGACCAGGGCCGCCAACACCAGCATCGCGCTCTTCATCATCATCATCGGTTGCCTCCCGGCAGATGGTTGCGGGCTGACCGGTTGCCGGCCCGGGGTTCGGTGAGGAGCGGCCACCAGACCGCCCGGCCGAGGAGCGCGGCCAGGGCGGGGACCAGCACCAGGGACACGACGAGGGCGGAGAGCATGATGCCGAGCGTCATGGCGAACGCGATCTGCTCGTTGCCCGGTGACGTGACGAGACTGGCGAAGGAGGCGGCCAGGACCAGGCCGGCCGTCGCGATGGCCGGCGTGGTGTGCCGTACGGCGCGGGCCACGGCGGCGCGAGCCGTACCGGATCGCCGCATCTCCTCGCGGATCCGGTCGGCGATCAGGATGTTGTAGTCGGTCCCGAGGGCCACGACGAACAGGAACAGCACCAGCGGCAGCGTGAAGCCGACGCCCGGCTCGCCCAGGACGTGCTGGAACAGCAGGGCCGCGGCGCCGAGGGTGGCGGCGAAGCCGAGCCCGACGGAGAGCATCAGGATCAACGGCGCGAGCAGGCTGCGCAGGAGCAGCAGGAGGATCAGCGCGATCAGCGCCGCCGCGACCGGGAACACGATCGTGAGGTCGTGGTCGACGGCGGTCGAGATGTCGGCGACGACGGCCGGGGTGCCGCCCACGTGCGCCGTCGTCCCGGCGGGCGTGTGCCGGGCGACCGCGGCCCTGATCGGTCCCGAGGCCAGGTCGCGGGCCTGCCGGCTCTGCGGGTCGGCGGTCGGGTAGAGGTCGATCCTGGCGGCGCTGTGGTCCTGGTTCAGGACGGTCGGCGCGGTCTGGCCCACACCCCCGACCTCGGAGAGCGCGCGGGACAGGCCGTCGAGCCGATCGGTGGTGAGGGCGCGGCCGTCCTTGGCGGCGACGTAGACGCTCGTCGGGTCGGACACGCCGGCGGGCAGCGCACGGGAGATCTCGGCGGCGGTGGCCGCGGCGGGGGTCCGGGCGGCGGAACCGCCCTGGCCGTAGTCCATGTGGATGCCGATCAGCCCGGCGGCCAGCGCGGCGAGCAGGGCGACGGAGACGGTCAGCATCGTCAGCGGCCGTCGCGTGACGAGCGCGCCCAGGCGGGCGGCCCGGCCCACGCCCGGTTCGGGGCGCAGGGCCGTACGGGAGGGCCAGAACATCTTGCGCCCGGCGGCGGCGAGCAGGGCCGGAAGCAGGGTGAGGCTGCCGATCATCATCACCAGGACCGCGACGGCGATCGCGGGGCCCATCGAGCGGAACTGCCCGAAGGTCGCCAGGCCCAGCGTGGCGAACGCGGCCACGATGGTCAGCGCCGCCGAGGTGATCGCGGCGCCCACCCGGGCGGAGACCTGCGCGGCCACCTCGCGGGCGGACTGCTCCGGCCTTTCCCGCAGGTGCTCGCGGAAGCGGAACAACAGGAACAGCAGGTAGTCGATGCCGATGCCGAGCAGGACCACGTTGATCAGGCCCGGAGTGCTCGCGTCGAGCTTGAGCCCGGTGAGCATCGCGGCCCCCGCGACGGCCCCCGCCGCCACGAAGCCGATCAGGGCGACCGCGAGCGGCGGCAGCAGGGCCGCAAGCACGCTGCGGAACACCAGCACGTTGAGCAGGATGATCAGGCCCATGATGATGCCGCTGCCGACCGTGGTGACGATCTTGCGGGAGTCGATGGTGTCGACGGTGTCGGCGAGCGCCCCGGTGAACCCGGTGCGCATCCCCGCCTCGGCGAACCGCGTCCTGGCAGCGTCACGGAAGGTCCGGTAGACGCCCTGGACACCCTTGTCCGCGCGATTGCCGACCAGCTCGACGGAGAGCAGCTGGAAGCTCCCGCCGGGCGCCGTCATCGCGGGGGCGATCCGCGGGGTCTGGGAGCGGTCCGGGATCAGGAACTGCTGCGGGCCGTCGTCCTCCCTGGGCATGATCACCCGGCGCTTGGCCAGCTTCGCCGCCTCGGCCTCGATCCGGCGCCGGTCGGGAGCGGTGAGGGCCTCGCCGTCGGACCGGGCGACCAGCATCGTCACCGTGGTGGCGTCGGGGTTCACCCCGAACCGCTCCTTGGCGATGTGCAGCGCGGCGGCCGAGTCGTATCCGCGGGGCAGGAAGTCTCCGGCCTGGTTCTGCGTGACGCGGTCGAACAGCGTCGGAGTCAGGGCGCTCAGCGCGACACCCAGCACCGCCCAGAGGGCGATGACCTTCCATGGGTGTGTGGTGGAGTACCCGGTCAGGGCGCGGATCACGATGTCCTCCGGCGGACGGAATGCGGATGTCTGCCGGGGGCTCCCGGCCTGCTTCCAGACCATCAGCAGGACAGGCGCCGAACCTCGTGGCAGCGGATGATCCTGATCGGGGCCCTGGGTCCTTCCCTCCGCCGGTGACCAGGAGCGTGGTCCTGGTCACCGCCGCCGCTGTGTAACCCTGGTCCGGGGACGGGACACAGGGGGAACACATGCTCAGGACCCGGCAGGCGGACGACGCCGAGCCGCCGTGGACGCGTAATGACGCGCTCGTGGCCGGCGGCGCCTGCGTGATGAACCTGCTCAGCTACGCGTTCTTCAACGCCCCCGACGGCCGGCACGCCGTGAGCGTGGCCGGGTTCCTCTTCGTCGCCCTGGCCGCCCTGCCGCTGCTCGCCCGGCGCCGCCACCCGGTGGCGGCGCTCACCGCCATCCTGGTACTCGACTCGGCGGCCACCCTGATCGTGCCGCTGCCCAGGCACTTCGGCGCCGTCCTGGTGGTCGCCCTGTACGCGGTCGCCAGGGCTCGCCCCGGCCGGGTGACGGCGGTCGCGGCCGTCGCGACGGTGGCGCTGACGCTGGTGAGCCAGAGCATCGGCCGCTTTCCGTCCTGGCAGGACGCCGTCATCCCGCCGCTCACCACCTTGATCGTCGTCGGCACCGCCATGGCGGTCAACCGCTGGCAGGCGGAGGTGGCGGCCAACCGCAGGCTCCTCGCCGACCGCGCGGTGGCCGACGAACGCCGCCGCATCGCGCGAGAGCTGCACGACATCGTGGCCCACCACATCACCACGATGCAGCTCATGTCCGGCGGAGCCCGCGCCAACCTCGCCGAACCGGAGGTGGTCCGGGACGCGCTGGTCACCCTGGAGGCCTCCGGGCGGCTGGCGCTGCGCGAGATGCGCCAGCTCCTCGCCGTGCTGCGCGACGGTGACGAACCGGAGGCCACGCCGTCACAGCCCCAGCCGGGGGCCGGCGACCTCGGCCGCCTGGTGGAGGAGTCATGTCTGGCAGGCCTGCCGACCGAGTTCAGCGTCCACGGGCCGTCGCGGCCGTTGCCGCCGACCGTCGGCCTCACGGTGTTCAGGATCACCCAGGAGGCCCTCACCAACGCCCGCAAGCACGCGGGGCCCGCCCGCGCGTCCGTCGAGCTGACCTATGCCCAGGACCGGGTCACCGTCGAGGTGCGGGACGACGGCGGGGGAGCGCCACCCCAGGAGGGAGCACCGATCGGGGGATACGGCCTGATCGGCATGCGTGAGCGTGTCGCCCTGCACGGCGGCACCCTCAGCGCGGGCCCGCGGCCCGACGGCGGGTTCGCCGTGGTGGCCGGCCTGCCGCTGACCACGGACGAGTCCGACGAGGCGGCCGTCCAGCACGAGGGGGCACGCCGATGATCAGGGTCATGATCGTGGACGACCAGTTGCTGGTACGGCGCGGCCTGTCGCTGATCCTCTCCCCGGACCCGTCGTTCGACGTGGTGGGCGAGGCCGAGGACGGCGCGCAGGCCGTCACCCTCGCCCGGCGGCTGCGCCCCGACGTCGTGGTCATGGACATCCGGATGCCCGTCCTGGACGGAGTGGCCGCGACCAAGGAACTCGCCGCCACCGTGCCCGGCAGCCGGGTCCTGGCCCTCAGCACCTTCGACATGGACGAGTACCTGGTGGGCGCCCTGCGCGCCGGGGCCTACGGGTTCCTGCCCAAGGACAGTTCCCCGGAGGAGCTGAGCGCGGCGATCCGCACCGTCCACGCCGGCGAGGCCGCCGTCGCGCCCCGCCTGCTCACCCGGCTGATCGCCACCTACGTACGGGCCCCCCACGGTACGCGGCCGGCCACCAGGGGCCTGGGCGAACTCACGCCCCGCGAGGTCGAGGTGTGGCGCCTGATGGCCACCGGCCTCGACAACACCGAGATCTCCCAGGTCCTCGACATCAGCCTCTCGACCGTCAAGAACTACATCACCAGCATCTTCGACAAGCTCTCCGTCCGCGACCGCGCGCAGGCGGTCATCGTGGCCTATGAATCGGGCTTGGTGACCGCGGGTGAGGAACACAAGCCATAAAGTCTCTCGACCCTATTTATCAATAGAAGCGTCACTTGACCCTAAATTACCGGCTCCGCAGACTAGGGGCCGAACTGTCCATCTCACCGTGCGACAGAAAAGGTGTAAAGAATGGCGCAGCTGAGGACGAGGCCGATTCCAGCCGTCAACGACACGCGGCCGGACACCCTGCACGCGGCGATCAGAGCACGACAACCGATCAAGGTCAACGGTCTCATCGACGGCTGGAAGGCCGCCGGCTGGACGTTCGACAGCCTGCGGGCCCTCGGGGGTGACACCCCTGTCACCGTGCTGGACGAACTGCCCAAGTCAGGAGGTCTGCTCCCCGGCGGACAGGAGTCGTACGAGCGCGAGATGCCCTTCGACGACTTCCTCGACCACGCTGAGCGTCCCGACCTGAAGGCGGCCTGCTACCTGGGATACTGCCGCCCCGATCAGCTGATCCCCGGGTACGGCTCGGCCTTCGACTTCACCCCGCTCACCCCGCCGAGCACCCACGCCACCGACACGAGGCTGTGGGTCGGCTCGGGCGGCACCTGCTCAGGGCTGCACAGCGATGCCAACGACAACGTCTTCACCCAGATCCGCGGCTACAAGCGGGTCGTCCTCGTGTCGGTACGGCAGACGCACCTCGTCCACCCCTTCGTCGACAACATCGTCAACAGCCCGGTGGACCCCGAGCACTACGACGCGGAGCAGTATCCCCGCCTCGCCCGCGCCAGGGTCTACACCACCACGGTCGGCCCCGGCGACCTGCTCTACATCCCCCGGGGCTGGTGGCACTACCTGCGCTCGGAGTCCCCGTCGATCTCCATCAACCACTGGTTCGGCCCGATGATGTCCGCGCGCGCGTTTTTCGGCATTCTGCTGCGCCTGGGCCCCCGCTACGTCGCGCGCACCGCCACCGACATGGTCCGTTACGGCGTGCTCGGCAAGCGCTATCAAAAGAACTTCTTCTTCACTCCGCCCTCCACGGGTGAATGCCTCTACAACCTGATTCGATACGGCCGTTTCGAGCCGGAGGATTACCACAAGTCGGGGCCGGGGAAGCGGGCCGCGGACGGCGAAGAGTGAGCGATCGTCACTCGCCGAGCTCCAGGAGGCCACGCCAGCGATCGGCTGACTCGATCGTGTCCTTGCTGACCTGTTCCAGGAACGCACCCGTCCTGGCCAGCCGCCGCCCCACGGTGCTGTCGAGCCCGTGCGCCTCGGCCAGGGCCATCGTGGCGCGCATGGTCTCGAGGGTCTGCCGCCCGCTGGTCACGACCGCGTGGTACCAGGCGTCGTCGTCGAGCACGTAGATGTCGCGCCGGCGCCGCGGATCGCGCTCGCGCCGGATGAACCCGCTCTCGACCAGGGAGTTCACGGCCACGGATACCGAGGCCGGGCTGATCCGCAGCCTGCGGGTGAGCTCGGCCGCGGTGCGCCTGCCGTTCTCGGACAGCGCCAGGTCGAGTTGTACGCGCGCGGTCATCCGCGGCAGTCCCGTCCTGACCACCATCTCGATGATCTCCTGTTCCAAAGCGCCGGCCGGTGTTCCGGTCGCACGCGGGGGCGCCGGTGTGCCGCGCCTGGCCCGCTGAACCGACGCCTGGTGCGCCTGCTGGGCCCGGTAGCCGCCGGGGCCGCCGTTGCGCGCCACCTCCCGGCTGATCGTCGAGGTCGGGCGGTTCAGCCGTTGGGCGATCTGGGCGTAGGAGAGCCTGCTGGCGAGTCCGGCCGCGATGCGCTCGCGGTCCTGCTGGGTCAACCGTCCTCCTGGCATGCCGCCAGTATTGCCTTCGCCTCCATTCATTGCAACGTCCATTGCGTTTGGGTGCAACGTCATTGCACTGAAATATCGGCATAAATCTGGGGTAACGCACGCGGGCGGGTTGACAGCTTGTCCGAATGCAACGTAGCTTTCAAGACATGTCAAACACGTACTATCGCGATATGAGGACAGGTCATGAGTGAATCTGTCCACACCATTGCGGCGATGCCGGCGGCGCGTCAGCCCGGCTGTCCCTTCGACCCGCCCAAGGAACTGGTCGAGGCGCGCGACCATGGTCCGATCAGCCGGTTCGTCTTCCCCGACGGGCACGAAGGCTGGCTGGTCACCGGCTACGACCTGCTAAGGTCCGTTCTCGCCGACTCGCGGTTCAGCTCGCGCAAGGAGCTGATGCGTCATCATCCGCTGATCGACTTCGGTGACATCGAGGTTCCGCCGGCGCCGCCGGGTGAGTTCCTGCTGATGGACGATCCGCGGCACAGCCGCTACCGCAAGCCGCTGGCGGGCAAGTTCACGGTACGGCGGATGCGGCAGCTCACCGAGCGGATCGAGCAGGTCACCGCCGAGCACCTGGACGCCATGGAGAAGGCCGGGCCGCCCACCGATCTGGTGACCGCCTTCGCCAAGCCGGTTCCGGCCGTCATGATCTGCGAGCTGCTCGGCGTGCCGTACGCCGACCGGGGCTCTTTCCAGGCGAACGTCGAGAAGTTCATGGACGGGGAGACCCTCGACGAGGAGCTGATCGCGGCCTATACCGCGGTACAGGCCTACCTCGCCGAGCTGGTCGCGGCCAAGCGGGCCAACCCCACCGACGACGTGCTCAGCGATCTCATCGAGGGTGATCTGACCGATGAGGAGCTGCGGGGGGTCAGCCTGATCCTGCTGGCCGCCGGGCTGGACACGACCGCGAACATGCTGGCCCTGGGCACGTTCGCGTTGCTGCGCAACCCGGCGCAGCTGGCGGCGCTGCGGGCTGATCCCGAGCTGACCGAGCGGGCCGTGGAGGAACTGCTGCGGTATCTGACCGTGGGCAAGACGTTCATGCGGACGGCTCTGGAGGACGTCGAGCTGGGCGGGCAGACCATCGCGGCGGGTTCGGCGGTGATCCTGTCGTACAACACGGCCAATCGTGACCCGGAGCGGTTCTCCGATCCGCACGTTCTGGATCTGCGCCGGCAGGACGGCGGGCATCTGGCCTTCGGGCACGGCATCCACCAGTGCCTGGGGCAGCAGCTGGCCAGGATCGAGATGCGGGTGGCCTTCGCCGCGCTGGTCAAGCGATTCCCGACGCTGCGGCTGGCCGTACCGGCTGAAGAGGTCGTGCTGCGTCCTGAGACCGCCGACATCTTCGGGATCAAGAGCCTGCCGGTCGCCTGGGACTAGCGCCCGGCGCGCCAAGGCGTGAATACGAAACGGGGGTACGGCGAAGTAGGCGTGTCCACGGAGTTTCTCCGAAAGGCAGGCATGCCACCACCCCTTCCGTCGTCGGCTCCGCCAACCACCGAGACCGACGCACAGCTCATCGAGGCATCGCTGAGCCGCCCCGAGCGGTTCGGCGCGCTGTTCGATCGCTATCACCAGGCCATTCATCGCTACGTGCAGTTCCGCCTCGGCGAATCGGCGGCGGACGACCTCGCCGCCGAGACGTTCCTGCGGGCCTTCCACGGGCGCACGCGCTACGACCTCTCCCACCCCGACGCACGAGCCTGGCTGTACGGCATCGCCTCCAACCTGATCGCCGGCCATCGCAGGGCCGAGGCGCGCAGGTATCGCGCCCTGGCCAGGAGCGCCGAGGTCACCGACGTCGTGAGCCACGACGAGCACGTGATCCAGCGGGTGTCGGCCGCCGTCATGCGGCCGAGCCTGGCCGCCGGGCTGGCGGCGCTCTCGCCCGGTGACCGGACCGTGCTTCTGCTGGTCGCCGGTGCCCAGCTCAGCTACGAGGAGATCGCCGAGGCACTCGGCATCCCGCGGGGCACCGTCGGCTCGCGGCTCAACCGGGCACGCAGAAAGCTCCGCTCGTACGTCGGCATCGAGGAGTTGTCATGACGCAGGACCTGCAGGAGATCAAGTCGTCGTACGACGCGCTGCCCGGCCCCTCCGCCACGGCCACCGCCAGAGCGAGGGATCTGCTCGCGGCGGGGCGCAAGCCGCGTACCGGCTACGCCAAGCACGCGCTCAGGGCGGGCACGGTCGGGCTGGCGGCGACCGTCGCCGCGGTCGCCTTCATGATCGGCCCCAACGGCGGCGCGACCCCGGCCAACGCGGCGGAACTGCTCCAGCACGCGGCCACCGCGGCCGCCAGGCAACCGGCGCCACAGACCGGCCAGTTCGTCTACGTCAAGCGCTTGGAGCAGAACTGG
This sequence comes from Nonomuraea sp. NPDC050547, assembly GCF_044457345.1. Lineage (NCBI taxonomy): Bacteria > Bacillati > Actinomycetota > Actinomycetes > Streptosporangiales > Streptosporangiaceae > Nonomuraea > Nonomuraea sp. NPDC050547. Next base: position 17,230 of record NZ_JBITGW010000012.1, on the reverse strand, counting down.
ATTCTCACGTTGAGCGAGGTCGAGGGCGACGGGGAGCACACCCAGGAGGTCACCCACGAGGCCTGGGTCCCCGCCGCCGACCCAGGGAACGCGCTGACCCGTTCCACCTACGGCAGGCGGAGCATCCACAGAGGCCAGGTCCCCTCCACGATGCCGACCCCGGGCACGGTCGACTACCAGACCGGGCGATGCGCCGCGGACGTGCTGCCGGTGGACGGCGCCGGGAACCTGCCCACCGACCCCGGCGAACTGCTCGCCCGGGTACGCGCGGACGCCGAGGCCTCCGTCAGGAATGAACGGCCCAGGCCCAGCGAGGACCAGGTCGGGCCACGAGTCGACGTCACGGTGGCTTTCCGCCTGATCACCCTGGCCCAGAATCCCTTCCCCGGCGTCGGCCTGCGCGAGGCGGTGTTCGGCGCGCTGTCCAAGCTGCCGGCCGCCACCATGCGCACCGACCTCACCGACCCGGCCGGGCGGCAGGGCATCGGCGCCTCGATCGACTACCAGGGCCCGGACGGCCGGGAACGCGCCGAATTGATCTTCGAGCCCGGCACTTATCGTTTCCTCGGCTGGCGAAACCTGTCCGAGGGGCCGGACGGCGCGGAGGTGCTGCGCGCCGCCGTCGCGATGCTGGAGGCCAAGATCGTCGACACGATGCCACATGTCCCGGAGGCGAGGGCCTGCTGACGTCCCAGGTCAGTTCTGGTCGAACGTGGCCCGGATCGCGGGCAGGTGGTCCAGCAGGGTCCGCACACCCAGCCGGTCGGCCGTGGCCGAGGCGTACACGAACTGCACGTCGACCCGCCACCCACCGAACCCCAGCGGCAGGAGCGCCGTGTCGCCGTCGCGCACCGATCGCGCCGCGACGAACCGGGGCACCACCGCGACGAACCTCGCGTCGAGCGCCATCCGGAGCGCGGTCGACGGCAGCCCGGTCGTGTGGATCGGGGCGTCGAGGCCGCGCTCGGGGTGTTCGAGGGAGGCGGCGAGTTCCTGGGCGTCGCGGCCCCAGCGGTAGACGATGACGCCGGTCCTGGCGAGGTCGTCGACCCGCAGGCGCCGGCGACCGGCGAGGGGGTGGTCGGGGCGGCAGACCGCGACCAGCGGGGAGCGGCTGATCGGCTCGGACCGCAACGCGCGCAGCGGCACCTTCGGCATCACGAATCCGGCGTGCACGCTGCCGTCGGCCAGGCGGCCGACGACCTCGCCGCTGTGCGCGACCCGGCAGTGCACGGTGATCGGCTTGCCGGCGACCGCCGCGAGCGCGGCGGGGAAGACGACGTCGCCGAGGCTCGCGGGCGCGGCGAGCACGAGCCGCTGGGTCTCGTGTGCCGTCACCGCGATGGCGGCCTCGTCGAGGAGGTCGAGGCAGCGCTGGGCGTAGTCGTTCAGGCGCTCGCCGGCCGGGGTGGTCGTGCTTCCACGGGCGCTGCGCACGAGCAGCGGGGCGCCGAGTTTGCGTTCCAGGGAGGCGATCCGGACGCTGACCGACGGCATCGACAGCCGGAGTTCGGCGGCGGCGGCGCCGAGGCTTCCGGTGCGGACGACCGTGGTGAACACGACGAGGTCCATCGTCTCGACCTTGTGTCCTGTGCCGTCGAAGCCGGGGAGGGACATAGGCATAGACTAACCCTAGACCTCGACATTTCCGGTCTACCTAGGCAATTGGGTCATCGTCAATAGTTCAGGACATGTCTGAGACGCTGTCGGCCGTTTCGCCGGACGAGGATCTGCGCCTGCGGCGCGGCCTCGGAACCACGTCCCTTGCCCTGATCACCTTCTCCAGTGTCATCGGTTCCGGCTGGCTGCTCGCGCCGTACACGGCGGCCAAGGCGGCCGGCCCCGCCGCCTTCCTGTCCTGGACGATCGCTTCCGTCGCCACCGCGCTGGTGTCGCTGGCCTTCATCGACCTCGCCTTCCGCCATCCGATGTCCGGCGGCAACGTCCGGTGGCCGCAGCTGGCCTCGGGCCCGCTGGTCGGCGCCGTGGTCGGCTGGGCGGTGTTCCTGCAGGCCGTCAGCGCCGGGCCGAGCGAGTCGACGGCGGTCGTGCAGTACGCGGCCAAGTGGCTGCCGTGGGTGATGTCCGGCGAGTCGCTGAGCTGGCCGGGACGGCTGATCGCCGCCGGACTGCTGGTGTTCTTCTGCACGATCAATCTGTTCGGCATCAAACTGCTCGCCCGGGTCAACAACGTCGTGGCCACCATCAAAGTGGTGATCCCCGCGCTGACCGTGATCCTCTTACTGGCCAGCGGCTTCGACACCACCAACGTGGCGACCGGCGGCGGGGTCGCGCCCTACGGCGTCTCGGCGGCGCTCACCGCCGTGGTCGGCGGCGGCCTGGTCTACTCCTTCACCGGCATCAACGCCGCCGCGGTCATGTCCGGCGAGGCGAAGGATCCGCGCCGCACCGTGCCGAGGGCCACGCTGATCGTGCTGGCCGGGACGATCGTGCTCTACATGGGCCTGCAGGCCGTGATGATCTTCTCGCTGCCCAACGGCCTGCTCGGCAGCGGGTGGCACGGGATCAACCTCAACTCGCCGCTCGCCTCGCTCGCGACCCTGCTCGGCCTGTCGTGGTTCGCCACCGTCCTGCTCGCCGACGCGATCTTCTCGCCCTCGGGCAGCCTGCTGATCGGCATCGGCGTCAAGGGCCGCTACACCTACGGCGCCGCGCAGAACGGGCTGCTGCCCGCCGCGCTGGCCAAGGTGGACGCGCGGTTCGGCATCCCCCGGCGCGCGCTGCTGCTCAACGTCGGCATCGGCTCGGTCATCGTGCTCACGTTCGGGAACTGGAAGTCCATCGCCAGCTCGCTCAGCTTCTACTACGGGCTCAGCTACGCGGCCGTCTCGGTCGCGGTGACCGTCCTGGCCGCGTCGACCCCGATGGAGAAGGGCTGGCTGCGCAGGTGGGCGATCCCGGTGGGCTTCGCCTCGTTCGTGCTGTCCGGGCTCATCCTCTACTGGTCGACCTGGGAGAAGATCCGGGTGGCCGTGCCGTTGCTGCTGATCGGGTTCGTCATCTACCTGGTGCGGACCTCCAAGCTGCGGGCGGTGGGCGGCTGGCTGGTGGGCTTCCTGGTCATGCTCGGCCTCCTGTCCGCGCTCGGCTCCTTCGGCGGGGCCGACGTCATCGCCGCGCCGTATGACTCGGTGCTCGTGGGTGTGCTCAGCGCGGGAATCTGGTGGCTCGCGCACCGATCGGGCCTGCGCCACCAGCGATCCCTGACCCCGCAAGAAGCTAGGAGCATGGTTTGACCGACCTCGACTGGGACCTTGAGCGATCCCGTGCGCGACGGAACAAGCGCTGGTCGCAGTACGACCGGGACATCATCGATCTCACCGTCGCGGAGATGGACCTGCCGGTCGCCGCGCCCATCCTGGCCGCCGTCCAGGACGACGTGCGGCGGCAGGCCTTCGGCTACCCGCTCGCCGACGAGCTGAGCGAGGTCCCCCAGGCGGCCAGCGAGTGGCTCGCCGAGGAGCACGGCCTCACCGTCGGCCCGGACCGGGTACGGCTGCTGCCGGAGCTGATGCGCGGCATCATCATGTCGATCACGCATCTGACCAGGGCTGATTCGCCGGTGGTCGTGCCGACGCCGGTCTACGGCCGGTTCTTCGACGCGATCCGGGTCGCCGGGCGCGAAGCCGTACAGGTGCCGATGTCCGTCGGAGAGCGAGGCTACGAGCTCGACCTCGACGGCATCGAGCGAGCCTTGCGCGCGGGCGCGGGCGGCGTGCTGCTCTGCCACCCCGGCAACCCGACCGGCCGCGTCCTCGACGGCGGGCCGTTGCGCGCCCTGGCCGCGCTCGCCGCGCGGTACGGCGCGAAGGTGATCAGCGATGAGATCCACGCGCCGTTGCGCTATCAGCCCGGTTTCATCCCGTACGGCTCGCTCGACGAGACCGCCATCACCCTGATCAGCGCCACCAAGGCGTGGAACTTCCCCGGCCTGCGCTGCGGGCTGATCGTTTTCGGCGATCCGGGCGACGCGCGCGTCTGGGCCGGGCTGCCGAGGGCGGCGGTCGGCGGCATGAGCCCGCTCGGCATGACGGCCACGGTCGCCGCGTTCCGCGAAGGGCGGCCGTGGCTGCGCGAGGCCGTCCGGTTCCTGGACGGCAACCGCAAGCTGGTCACCGACGCGCTCGCCGGTCTCGACATCGGATACGTCGAGCCGCAGGCGGGCTACCTCGCCTGGATCGACCTGCGCCGATTCGGCCTCGCCGACCCCGCCGCCCACCTGTTGCGGCGGACCGGCGTCGCCACCGCCTCCGGCGCCGACCACGGGTCGGCGGGAAACGGCTTCGTCCGCCTCAACTTCGCCACCCCGCCCGACGTGCTCACCGGCGCCCTCGACCGCGTCATCGCCTGTCTGCTTTAGGATGCCTATAACATCGGGATTTCATGAACATCTGAGAAGGGATCCGAGATGGCGACACGGCACATCTACGCGGTACGGCACGGCGCGGCCGACCCCTTCGGCGCGCTGACCGACGTCGGCAGGCGGCAGACGGAGCTGCTGGCCGACCGGCTGGCCCGCCTGCCCGTGGACGCCGTCTGGCATTCACCCCTGTCCAGGGCGGTGAGCTCGGCGGAGATCATCGGCGCCCGCCTGCCGGGGGTTCCGGTGGGGGAGGCGGCGGAACTGGTGGACCACGTCCCCCACGTCCCGGCCGAGATGCCGCCCGCGTGGAGGGGGTTCTTCGACGGATACGACGCCAAGGAGGCGGCCGAGGGCGCGCGGCTCGCCGACGCCCTGACCGATCGCTTCGCCCGCCCTGCCACGGCCGAGACCCATGAGGTCCTGGTCACCCACGCCTACCAGGTGGCCTGGCTGGTCCGGGACGCCCTCGACGCGCCGCCCGTACGGTGGCTGGGCCTGACCTGCGGGAACACGGCGCTCACCGTGATCGAGTATCGCGACGGCGTGGGCCCGTCGGTGATGCTGTACAACGACATGGGCCACCTCCCGGACGACCTGCGCTGGACGGGGTTCGGGCCCGGCGTCCGCCCCTGAGATCTAGGAGTCACGCAGAGCGATGTGGGCGGCGATGAGGCGCTGGGCCTCATCGCGCTCGGAGCGCTCGCCCGAGACGTCGTCCGCCCACGCCAGCAGCCGGCGCAGGTGGGCGTCGGCCGTGTCCGTGGCGATGCGCGGGCTGCCGAGGGCCACCTCGCCGCTGGTCCCGTCGATGGTGACCACCGTGCCCTCGCCGACGGTGCGCCCACCGGCGCTCAGGGAGCGGCCGTCGACGACCAGGTCGGCGATGCCGACGACGGCGGGCTTGCCCATCGCCCGTGCGACGACCGCGGCATGGCTGGCCGGACCGCCGCGCGCGGTGACGATGCCCGCGGCGGCGGCCAGGCCGCGCATGTCATTCGGGGACGTCTCCGGACGGACCAGGATGACCGGGCCGTCGGCGGCCATGCGTACCGCCGCGTCGGTCGTGGTCGCCACCTTGCCGGCCGCGACGCCGGGGCAGGCTCCCACGCCCCGGGCCAGGATGTCGGCCCGTGCCGGTGCGGCTATGCGGGGGGTGCGTACGTGCGGCAGGTGTTGGGGCGAGACCCGCAGCAGCGCCTCGCCGCGCGTGATCAGCCGCGCGTCGGCCAGCTCCGTCGCGACGCGAACGGCGGCGCCGCCCACGAACCGTCCCGGCCGGACCTGCAGCAACCAGAGCTCACCGGCCTGGAAGGTGAACTCGACGTAGCACGCGTCGCGGTAGTGCCCCTCGACCCGGCGCAGAGCCTCGGTCAGCGCCGCCCAGACGGCCGGTTCGCGGTCGGCGAGCTCGCGAAGGGGCCGGGTCAGCGACCGGCCCGAGACGACGTCCTCGCCCTGGTGCCCGAACAGAACATCGCCGAACGGGACGTTCTCCCCGGTGTTGGGGTCGCGGCTGAAGGCGACCCCGGTGCCGCTGTGGGCGTCGCGGTTGCCGTACACCATCGCCTGGACGATCACGGCTGTTCCGAGATCGTGGGGGATGTCGTGCAGTTCGCGGTACGTGCGGGCGCGCGGCGTTTCCCACGAGGAGAAGACGGTCTCGACCGCCAGCTCCAGCTGCCGCGCCGCGTCGTCGGGGACGTCCCGCGCGGCGGCGAAGCCGGACAGGAACCGCTGCCGTGAGTCCTGCGCGAACCGGGCGTCGCCGGTCTCGGCCGCCAGTCCCGCCGTGGCCTCGGCTGTGAGGCCGAGGTTCAGGATCGTGGTCATCATGCCGGGCATCGACACGCTCGCCCCGGAGCGCACCGACACGGCCAGCGGCGCCCGCGCCCCGCCGAACCGGCGCCCCGTCGCGGCCTCCAGGCCGGTCATGGCGAGCGCGAGCTCCCCGGTCAGCCCGTCAGGAAGACGGCCTTCGCGAAGATAGGCCCGGCAGGCCTCGGTGGTGACGACGAACCCGGCGGGCACGGGCAGGCCCAGGCGGTGCAGTACCACGAGACCGCTCGCCTTGGCCCCCACGGCCCGCGCGCTCTCCTCGGACCGCGCGGACAGCGGCCTGACCCACCTCACCACCGGGTGATCCCGAGCGTCGCGAGCAGGTCCTCGTGCAGCTCGGCCCAGACGGTGTGGTACGACGTGGTGTGGTCGGCGAGGTACTCCAGCTCGCCCGCCCTGGCGCGGCCCAGCGTGTCCCTGAGGCGCACGCGGTACCGGCCGAAGCGCGGCAGCGCCGTGGACAGCTCGGCGCAGACGGCCGCGGCGCGCTGGTCCAGGTCGGAGAACCGGTCCAGGACGCGGCCGTCGTACGACCGGTCGCGGTGGTCGTTGACGGTCAGGACGCCGTCGACGGAGCGCATCTGCCAGGCGGTGCAGAGGTCGAGCAGTTCCGGATTGAGCACCAGGAAGCGCTCGAACGCCGCGGTGATCGCGGGGCGGGCGCCGCCGGACTCCAGCTCCTCGTTGATCCACTCGGCATCGGTGGCCCGGCCCGCTTCCGTCAGGCCCCACGCGCCCATCTGGTGCGTGACGAGACCGGCGACCGCGAGGTCGATCAGCTCGGACTCGACCGCGGACTCGTCCAGGCCGGTGGCCGCGGACACCCGGGCGAGACCGGAATGTCCGCCGCAGCGCAGGGTGTGCAGCACCAGCAGGTCGGTGCGGGTCATGTCGTGGCCTTTCGCGACGTGGGGTGGTCCGCGGCCGCGTGGGCGGCGCCCCGCCCACCGGCCCGAGCGACGATCATGCCGTCCCGGACGCGGACGGCGGCTTCGGTCTCATGGCCGGCCTCGGTCAGGCCGGCGGCGGCCGCGACGGTTCCGTCGTCGACGACCACCCGCAGGCGCGCCCAGGCGGCGGGCGGGAAGACGCGCCGCAGGCAACCGGCGAGGTCGCTGATCCTGAGCCGCACCAGAGCGCCGGTCTCGGCGAGGTCGCCGGGGACGACGACCACCGTGACCCGCTCGCCGGGCCCCGTCGCCCGGACGGCCTCCTCGGCCGCGGACACGCGGTGCGCCCCCAGCACCGCCACCACACCGTCGGCGCCGAGGTCGACGCGGTCACCGGTGATCAGATCCGGCAACCCCCCCGGCGGTGTCCAAGCGTCCTGACACGGTACGGCCGGCGTCACGAAGGGCAGATGCGGCGGAGCCCACGTGTCGGCCAGGTCGAGCCCGGCCAGATGCTCACAGGCCCGCGCCCGGTCGAAGGGGTCGCCGAAGCCAGGAGCCATCTCGGCCAGGAAGCCGGCGCCGCCCAGCAACGTCAGCACGAGTTCGGCCAGCCGTACCTGCCGGTGGGATGAGCAGGTCTCCAGTCCCATGGCCAGCAGCAGCGCCTCCAGCTGGGCGACCTGCGCCAGCACGGCGCGGGCCTGCTCGTCCTCGACGACACCCGCCAGCGAGCGCAGTTGCAGCCGCCCGCCCGACGCGCTGTCGTCGACCAGCGGCAGCCGTTCCAGCCAGGTTCTGGCGAACGTGCCCAGCGCCTCGGCAGGCGACCGCGGCGGTCCGGCGGGCTCCGTTGTCTCGGCCTGCCCCACCATCTCGACGAGCACGGCCAGATACAGGGCCCGTTTGCTGGGGAAGTTCGAGTACACCGCGCCCCGGGTCAGCTCCGCCCGTTCGGCGATCCGGTCGACGTTGGCCAGGACGTAGCCCTGCTCGATGAACTCCTGCCTCGCCGCCGCCAGCACCGAAGCCCGCGTACGCGCCTGCTGCTGGACCCGCGTCAGCCGCACCATCACCGCTCCTTCTCTCCGTGATGCAGCCAGGATACTCATAGAATCCGAATGTTGTCGCCATCTGAAATCGGTGTGATAGGTACTGTCGCCATGGAGTTCTTCTGCTATCACCGGGATCGGCCAGACTCTGCCGCGCTGCGCGACGAACTGCTGGAAGCGCACTGGTCCTACATGGACGGGTACACGAAGGAGCTGATCGCCCGCGGCCCGACCTTCGTCCGCGGCACCGAGACGGCCAGCGGCAGCGTCCACATCGTCGACCTGCCCGACGCCGCGACCGCGCGGGCGTTCGCCTTCGACGAGCCCAACTACCAGGCCGGTGTGTACCGGGACGTGGTGGTACGCCGATGGCGCAACGTGCTGGGGCGCACCATGTGGGACTTCCCGGGCGGCGGGGAAGGCGGCAACCGGTACCTGGTGCTGGGTCTCGGCTCCGGGCGGCCCGCCGACCTGGACCCCTCGGGCCGGGACGAGCTGATCGCCTACGGGCCGCTGCTGTCCGACGACGGCGGCACCTGGGTGGGTACGGCGCTGCTGATCCGGGCGCCGGACCCGGATGCGGCGCGCGCCGTACTGACCCGGGACCGGTACGCCGGCATCGAGGTCCACGACTGGGAGTTCGGCGGCCGGCGGTAGCGGCTACGGGCGCACGTTGTGGTTGCCCGCGAACAGGTTGCCCGGGTCGTGGTCCCGCTTGACCGCCGCCAGCCGCTCGTACGTCTCCTTCGGGTAGATCGCGGCGACGTCCTCCTCGGTGGCGGAGGCGAGGAAGTTGGCGTACGCGCCGCTGACGTGCGGTGCGAGCCGTTCCCAGATCGCGTCCCAGGCGGGACGGCCGGCCTCGACGACCGGCTTGGGGCCCCCGGTGAGCGTCACGACCATCAGCTCCGCCCGGCGGTGCGCGTAGGCGGTGGCGTCGTCGGCCACGCGCGCCACCGCGCCGCCGACGCCGCGCACGACGATGAGCGGCGAGCCCTGCGACGTCCCGACCTCGGTGAGGATCCGCAGGGCCGAGGTCACCGACTCCTTCTCGACGAACGCGCCTCGCGTGACGAGCTGGATGCCGGGCGGCGGGGTCCCGCCGTCCACCAGGACGTCCGCGTAGGGCATCAGCGCGACGGTGTCGCCGATCACCGTGCCGAGCCGCCGGATCGGGTCGATCGCCGCCGCGGCGAGGTCCGGGTCGTCGCCGTCGAAGGCGACGGCGATCTCGACCGGCGCCTCGTGGCCACCGGCGCCCGGATTGGCGAGGCTCACGAGGGAGGTGAGCTCCTCGGGCGCGTCACGGAGGTGGTCCGCCCAGCCCTGGAGCACGGCGGACGCCTCCGCGGCGGGGAAGGTGATCGCGCCGAAGAACACCTCCGTCGTCACGTGCGCCGCGAACTCGAAGGCGGTCACGATCCCGAAGTTGCCGCCGCCACCGCGCAGCGCCCAGAACAGCTCCGGGTTCTCCCGCTCACTGGCCCGTACGATCTCGCCTCCGGCCGTGACCAGCTCGGCGGCGACCAGGTTGTCCAGGGCCAGGCCGTACTTCCTGACCTTCCAGCCGATGCCGCCGGTCAGCGTCAGCCCGCCGACGCCGACGCTCTTGGTGTCGCCCGAGGAGATCGCCAGGTTGTGCGGGGCCAGCGCGGCCGCGGCCTGGCCCCAGGTGGCGCCGCCGCCGATCCGCACGAGGTGGCGGACGGGGTCGATGATCTCCACGTTCGCCAGCATGCCGAGGTCGATCACGACGCCGCCGTCATTGGTGCCGAAGCCCGCGAAGCTGTGGCCGCCGCCGCGTACGGACAGGGACAGGCCCTCCGCGGCGGCGAACCTCACCCCCGCCTGCACGTCCGCGACGCTCTTGGGCCGCAGCACGTACGCCGGACTGCCCGCGGCCAGCAGTGAGCGGCCGGCCGATTCGTACTCCGGTGCGCCCGGCTCGATGATGTCGCCGCCGAAATCCAGCACTGAACTCATGACTTGCTCCAGGGTTTGGGTGGGTTACGCACTGTATGACCAAAAGATGCCGCCAATTCGGATTCTGTGACGGCATGGCCGTGTGACATACGCCATACGGGCTTCTAGCGGCGCAGGCTGGTCTCCTGCTCCAGGTGAGAGAGCTTCTCCGGGTTGCGCACGGCGTACAGGCCGGTGATGAGACCGTCGTCGATGCGGAGCGCGAGGACGGTGTCGATCTCGCCGTTGAGCCGGAAGATGAGCGCCGGGTGGCCGTTGACCTGCGACGGCCGCAACGCCGCGACATCGCCGAACCTGCTCGACCCGGCGAGCAGGGAAGCCACGTTCCCGGCGCCCACGACCGGTTCCAGCACGGCCTGGACGACTCCGCCGCCGTCGCCCAGCAGCACGACGTCCGGCGCGAGGATGTCGAGCAGGCGTTGCAGATCGCCGGTCGCGACCGCCCGCTGGAACGCCTTGAGCGCGTCCTGGGTCTCGGCCGGGGAAACCCGTCCCCGAGGCCGGCGCGCCGCCACGTGGGCCCGCGCCCGGTGGGCGATCTGCCGGACCGCCACCTGGGTCTTGTCGACGGCCTCGGCGATCTCGTCGTAGTCCAGGTCGAACACCTCGCGCAGCACGAACACCGCGCGCTCGGTCGGCGTGAGCGTCTCCAGCACCAGCAGCATCGCCATCGACACGCTGTCGGCCAGCTCGACGTCCTCGGCCACGTCGGGCGTGGTCAGCAGCGGCTCCGGCAGCCACTGCCCGACGTAGGACTCCTTGCGCCGGCCGAGCGCGCGCAGGCGGGTGAGCGCCTGCCGCGTGGTGATCCGCACCAGGTACGCCCGCCGGTCCCGGACCTCGTCAAGGTCGACCCCCGCCCACTTGAGCCAGGTCTCCTGGAGCACGTCCTCCGCGTCGGCGGCGGAGCCGAGCATCTCGTAGGCGACGGTGAACAGCAGATTGCGGTGTGTCACGAACGCCTCGGTCGCCGCTTCGTTCATCGCTGCCCCCACCTGTTCTCCTCCGGCCATGCGTACGTGCACAAGACGCCGGTACCTACCACGTTGTGACGTGGCGTACGTCACATCGCCGTGTACCCCACCGGCACCAGACCACCACAGGTAGGGGCCGACCCTGGCCGGCGCACCCGGCGCCAAGCCCCACTAGGGTCGGCCACGTGCCCCTCGTCTCCATCGTCACGCCGAGCTACAACCCGGTTCCCGGCCATCTCCTCGCGGCCTACGAGTCCGTCCGCTCGCAACGCCTGCCGGACGGCTGGGAGGTCGAGTGGGTCATCCAGGAGGACGGCGCCACGGGCGCGGCCATGGAGATCCTTCCGCGCGACCCCATCGTCACGTTCGCGACGGGGCGCCGGGGCGGGGTCGCGCTGACACGGAATCTCGCGCTCGCGCGGTCCAGGGGCGAGCTGATCAAGAATCTCGACCATGACGACGTGCTCATGCCGGATGTGCTGATGAGGGACATCGGCGTGCTGGCGGCGGATCCGCTCGTGCGGTGGACGACGTCCCGGGTCCTGGACCTGCTGCCCGACGGTTCCACGGTCGCCTTCGACAGCGATCCGCCCGGCGGGCGGCTGGAACCCGGGTTCGTCTACGACCACTGGCGCGGGAACGACTACCGGCTCCCCGTGCACCCCACGACCATCTGCGTCCGGCGTGAACTGGCGGTCGCCCTGGGCGGGTGGATGGGCATCCCCGGCTCCGACGACACCGGCCTGCTGGTCCCGGCCAGCGTGATCAGCCACGGCTGGTTCCACAGCGAGGTCGGCCTGCTCTACCGCAAGTGGCCGGGGCAGGAGACCGCGCGGACGGAGCACTACGCGAAGCTCGAACGGGAGCTGCGCATGCGGCTGGTCGAAGAGCGCGCCGAGGCGGTACGCGCCATGTGGCCCCAGGTCACCACCTGAACGCGGCCCCAGAATGGAGATCGTGGACTATCCCGACCGAAGGTTCCGGCTGTGGGTGTACGTGCCGACGCATTCCAAGCTGCTGCTGCGCAGCGGCCGGGAGACGTCCGGGACCACCACGATCGACATCGCCTTCGCGGGTGTGGCGAGCCTCGTCGAGACCGACGAGCACGGGCGGCGGCTGCGGGAGCGGGACAGGTGGGGGATCATCCCGCCGGAGTCCGGGTGGCGATCCAGTCCAGAGCCGTGAGACCGGGCATGAAGAGGTACTCGCCACCCCGTACCGTGACGAAGCGCGGCAAGCCGGTCAGGCGTCGGCGCAGGGGGTGGGCGGGGATGGTGTGGACGCCGGTTCCGTCGTTGGCGCCGACCAGCGGATCCCTTTCCGTGCCCAGGCCGGTGAAGTCGCCGTTGTTGATCCATACCTGCTGAATGAACTCGAACTGGCGGGTCAGGCTGGCGCCCATGAAGATGAAGATCAGGCCGCGTTCGACACCGTCGTCGTCGGTCCGGCCCTCGGGCAGGGGCGGGCCGTAGAGGGCGCCGCGCCGTACCATGCGGTGGATTCGGGTGTCGACGATCGTGCCGGTCAGGGAGTCGCGGGGGTTCACGCGGCGGATGTGGGCGCCGCGCGGCACGCGCAGGCCGTCGGGGTCGGCGCCGTCGTAGGTGAAGTCGTTGTTGCGGTGGGGGTCGGCGCCCAGGCCGGGGTCGTCGTGGTCGGGGCTCAGGGCGAGGGGGGCGCCGCTGCGCCAGCGGCCGACGATCTTGGCGGCCAGCAACTCCTCGTCCTCTGGCGAGCGGGCGTGCTCCTTCAGGTAGCGGCGGAACTCCGCCACGTGCGTGGCGCACTGGCGGAAGGCGACGAAGGTGCCGTTACGGGTGAGGATCTCCGGCTCGGGCAGCGGGGCCACCCGGCCGGATTCGTCCTCGTAGCCGAGGATGAACTCGCCGGGCATCACGTGGTCCTGGCCGGGCAGGGCGTCGATGCCGCTGCCGACGACGTACGGCCCGCCGATCCCCTCCCGGAACCCGAAATGCTCCTTGCCGCCGGGCGGCAGATGGACATCGCGCCGGTACACCTGGGACACGCCCTTGAAGTCGGCGGCCAGCGCGAGCGGCCGTTCGAGGTCCGCCTCGTCCCCCGCGATGATCACGATGCCGATGTGCACGTCACCGGTCCCCAGCGGAGATTCCCAGCGCGCGGGGTCGCTGTCGCCCACGTCGCCCAGGACGTCCTTGCGCGCGGCCATGCCGTCCCGGAACTCCCGGGGGAAGGACTCCTGGGGCACGCCCAGCCTCTCCAGCCCGGTGTGGGTGAAGGCGATGTTGAAGGTGAAGGGGCGCGGCCGGTCCATGTGGGCGGCCGAGGTCACGGAGCCGAGGACGTCGCGGAGCGCCGCCCTGGCCGCCGCCGCGTCGTCGATCCTGAACAGCAGGAACGCCCCCCGGTACGCCGCCGGACCTGGCCTCAGCACCGTTCCCTGGATGTCGCCGAGGTCGAGCCGGATCTCGCTCATGCCTGCGTGGCGTCGAGGAGGTCGTTGAGCGAGGTGAGCGCCTTCTGCCCGCGCGCGATGTCACGGACGGTGGCCTGCTCGTTCGAGGCGTACCAGACGCTCGCCTCGACCTGGTGCTTCGCGATGTACGCCAGCGCGTCGGGCGACCCCAGCCCCGGATAGCCCTCGGCCACGTCGACGAACATGTGGTCGATCCACGGCGTGGCGAAGTTGATGACGTCGACCACGTACGGCTTGAACTCGTCGCTGTAGCTAGCGGCGAACAGGATCTGCGTGCCGTCGTTGATCAGGGCGACGCGCAGGTCGTGGACGGTGCCGAGCTTGCCCTCCCAATAGGCCGCCTCGATCTGTGCCTTCTTGACCCGCTCGCGGAAGATCTCCGCGCCGCCCGGCTTCACCGGCGCCACCAGCGTGAACTCGGCCTTGTTGCCGACCCGCAGGCCCACGCCGTCGGTCTGCCGCCGGGTGGGCTGGGTCCACTTGCCGATCTCCTCGGCGGTGACGCCGGGAGAGATCGGGACATAGTCCTGCTGCATGATCGGATTCCTTTCCCTCAGGGTGTCGGCGGGAGGACGTCGGCGACGCTGTCCGGTTCGGCCCGGACCTGGTCGTTGAGGCGGTGCCGTTCGATGGACGAGAGCCGGTAGACCTCCCTGCGCAGGCGCTGCAGGCTCCCGACGGGGACGTGCTCGGCGCCGCAGCGCCACGGCGTGAACGAGACGACGTCGGCGGCGGCCAGATTGTCCGCACCGCCGATGTCCTGGCGCGGGAAACGCATCCGGGCGACCGTGACGAACGGCGAGAGGCGCTCCGGCCACTCCACCGTCAGGTCGTCGACGGGCATCTCCTCCAGCGACGCGCACAGCTGCACCTGGAACTCGAACTCGGCGCCGTGCCTGGACAGTTCGTCCACGAGCGCGGGGCGGAACACCTCGTCGTGCGCCGCCGGGTCGAGGTCGCGGTTCGTGACCGCCCCCGCGGAGACGGGCGTGGGGGTGATGCGGAGTTTCGCGACGTGGTCACCGTGCCGTACCGCGCCCATCGTCCAGAAGGTCGACAGCAGCAGGTTCTGCCAGCGGGCCTGCGAACCGAGCCGGATGAAGGCGCCGAGCTCGTCCCACGCCCACTCGTCCGGCGGCAGGGTGCCGTAGCCGGTGACCCAGTCGTGGAACATCTGGTGCGTGCCCTTCTTCCCGCCGGCGTGGTACTTCGGGATGTCGATGAAGAGCTTGGCGAGAAAGCGGTAGTGCAGTGCGGTGTTGCAGAAGAAGAACGGGCCGTTGATCATGTTGAAGTCCATGGTCGTGGTGTGCCGCTCGTCCTCCAGCGTGGTCTCCGCCTCGATGCCGAACACCTTGGTCGCCATCCCGACCACGTTGCCCAATGCCCGGTCGATCCCCAGGTGAGCCAGGCCGTTGGAGTAGCGGACCACGCAGTCGTGGATGCCGGGGCGGGCGTAGACGCCTTGGGCGTACTCGGCCGGGAGGCCGTCCAGGATCTCGAAGGTGCCCTTGACCAGGCCGTACGCCTTGGCATGCGCGAAACGCACGGCCCGGTTGACGCCTTCTCCCGCCACCGAGTTCCGCTCGAACTCGGTGACGATGTCGATGGCCTTCTGGCGGCTCTCCTCGAAGCCCGGCTCCTGGGGCTCGATCTCGGCCGAATACCTGATGGGACGCACTGTCATCTCCCCTGCCGACGCGGGGGATGATCTGCCCTGCTTCGCGGCTCGTTAGCCTGAGGCGTCGTTCAAACCTTGGTGTGGACGTCGGGCCCGGTCTCGCCTCCGTAGGTGGCGATCTTGTATTCGACGGCCGTGAGCGAAAGGGTCAGCTCCCGGATCCGGCGGCGGATGGTGTCGCGGTGCTCGAGCAGCATGTCGAGCCGTTCTGGCACTGTCCCGGCCCCGTCGTCGACGAGCGCGACGTAGTGCTGAAGGTCGCGCATCGGCATTCCGGACAACCGCATCCGGGTGAGGAACACCAGCCGCCGCACCGCCCGGTCGTCGTACACCCGATGGCCGTTGCCGTCGCGGGCCACCTCGACCAGCCCGGCGCGCTCGTAGTAGCGCAGCGTGTGCGGCGAGATGTCGAGCAGGTCGGCGACCTCCACGATCGTCATCGGCGTGGGCACGTCGGCCAGGTCGGCGAGGCGGTGGATCGCCTCGACCGACGGCGGGCCGTCGTCCCCGATCATCTCGAGTGCCCTGGTCATCAGGTCGTCGGTGGCCATGACAATCAGCCTAAATCGGCCGGGCCGATGCCGGGACGTCCTCGAAGTCGGCGCTGCGCGCGGTCTCCGCCCACCGCTCGACCTCCGCCAGTCCGCGCCGGTGGACGCCGGAGATGCGCTCGACCGCCTCGCGTCCGAGCGGCAGCCGTAGCGGCACGTCGTCACCGTGCGCGAGGGAGACGATGATCTCGGCCGCGCGCGCCGGGTCGCCCTCCTGGCGGCCGTCGGTCCCGGCCATGTCCGCGCGCACCCCGGCGAGCACCTCACGGTACGTCGGCGACGTCTCGGCGAACTCCAGCACGTCGGCGGCGTTGAAGTCGGTCCTGAACCGGCTCGGCTCGACGATCATCACCCGGATCCCGAACGGCGCGACCTCCCCGGCCAGCGACTCCGACCACCCTTCGAGGGCGAACTTCGACGCCGAGTACGTGGACACGCCGGGGAACGACATCCGCCCGCCCTGGCTGCTCATCTGCACGATGGTCCCGGCGCCCCGCGCGCGCATCGCGGGCAGCGCCGCCCGGACCAGCGCGGCGGGGCCGAACAGGTGAAGGTCCATGAGCTCACGCAACTGCGCGTCGGTGACCTCCTCGACCGCGCCGACCACGGCCCTGCCCGCGTTGTTCACGAGCACGTCGATCCGGCCGAAGCGGTCGAGGGTGGCACGCATCAGGCCCGCGGCCGCATTCACGTCGCGGACGTCGAACTCGGCCACCAGGAAGTCGTCCGGGTAGGCGGCCGCGAGATCGGCGACGCTCTCGGGCCGCCGCACCGCCGCCACCACGTGGTCGCCTCCGGCGAGCGCCGACTCCGCCAGCGCGCGGCCGAAACCACGGGAGGCGCCGGTAATGATCCAGGTCTGTGATGTCATGCCGGGACGTTATGTCTTCGAGCGCGCTCGAACGCAAATGGACGACCGGCGCTCAGCGCGCCGACTGCGCGCCCAGCTCGACCACCAGCACCCCGCCGACGATGAGCGCGACCCCGGCCGCAGCAGGGTGTCGTCGTGCACGGAGCCGACGAAGATGGCCAGGTCGGCCTCGTCAGGCCTCGTCCTTCTTGGGCGCCAGCGCGTACGACAGGGCCACTCCGAAGCACAGCGCGAGTGCGATTCCCAGGACGATGTCGTTCAGGGCGGCGGCGAGGCCCATGCCGATGGCGAGTCCGGAGGAGAGGCCGAGCGTCCAGTTGGGGGAGGAGGTGTCCTTGTTCGTCATGGTTCGATCATCGGCCAGAGGGGTGCCGCCGGCGTAGAGGCCGCTGTCACCAGCCGCTGGTGACAGGAGTCATCTCGCTTCGGGCCGGAAGGTCACGGCCGGTCCGGCGCGGCTATCCGGTGGCGAGGATCTCGGCGACCGCCGCGGTGGACTCGGCCGTGCCGACGACGACGATGACGTCGCCGGCCAGCAGGGCGAGGTCGGGGG
>NZ_JBITGW010000011.1:268859-377726 GCF_044457345.1 Nonomuraea sp. NPDC050547 | reverse complement strand
GGGCCCCTGGGGGGGGGCGGGCCCCCCGGGGGGGGTTTTTTTTGGGGGGGCGCGGGGGGGGGGCCCCCCGGGGGGCCCCGGGGGGGGGGGGGCCCCCGGGGGGGGCCCCCCCCCCCACGACCTCGGGGTCACGGTCTCCGCCCTCATGTCGGTCTCCGCCGACCCGCCGCTGGTGCTGGTCTCCCTGACCAGCCGCGGTTACCTGGCCGAGGTACTGCTGCGCCAGGACCTCTGGGCCGCCTCCCTGCTGTCGTCGGGGCAGGCGGCCGTCGCCAGCCGGTTCGCCACGGCCGGGCGCCCGTCGGCGCGGCATCTGGTGGCCGGCGTGCCGCACCACCGCGGGCCGCGTACCTCCGCGCTGATCGTCGGGGGCGGGGTGGCCGCGCTGGAACTGGAGACCGTCCGGGTGGTTCCGGCGGGCGACCACACGTTGTTCGTGGCCGGGGTGCTCGCCGTCGACTACGTGACCCCCACTGTCGACCCTCTGGTACGGCTGCGCGGCCGCTACCGCCCGGTCTGACCCCTCTTCTCCGATCCCCGGCTGGGAGGCCGCATGCCGTTCGCCGAAAGGACTTTTATTCTTGACAATTTCTTTTGTCGCTAGAACACTGGAGGCAAGCGACCCCCAGACAGGGAGAAGACCATGAGCACCGTTCGTTCCCAGGACGGCACGACCCTCGCCTACGACCGGATCGGCGAGGGGCCCGCGCTGGTCATCATCGGCGGCGGCGGCGCCACCGACCGCTCCGTCAACGCGCCGCTGGCCGGCCTGCTGGCCGACTCGTTCACGGTGTACAACTACGACCGGCGCGGCTCCGGCGAGAGTGGCGACACCGAGCCGTTCACCGTCGAGCGCGTCTACCAGGACCTCGACGCCGTCATCCGGGAGGCCGGCGGCCAGGCGTACGTCTTCGGCTCCTCCGGCGGCGGCATCATCGGGCTGGAGGCGGTCCTGAACGGGCTCCCCATCACCAAGCTGGCCGTCTGGGAGGCCCCGTACATCATCGACGACTCCCGCCCGCCGGTGCCCGCCGACTACCTCGACCGGCTCGTCGCGCTGCGCGAGCAGGGCCGCAGGGGCGACATGGTGGAGCTGTTCCTGACCGCGGCGGTCGGGCTGCCGGCCGAGTTCGTCACCCCGATGCGCGGCATGCCGATGTGGCCCGGCATGGAGAAGGCCGCCCACACCCTGATCTACGACGCCATGGTCGTCGGCGACTTCTCCCTGTCCGCCGAACGTATGGCCGGGGTGGCGATCCCCACCCTGGTCCTCGACGGCGGCACGATGCCGTGGGCCACGAACTCCGCCGAGGCCCTCGCCGCCGCCCTTCCCGCCGCGCGGCGCGAGACGCTGGCCGGGCAGCCGCACAACGTCGACGCCGGCGCCCTCGCCCCGGCGCTGCGCTCCTTCTTCGCGTCCTGACTTCGAGTTTTTACCCGATGTCGGATCCGGCGGGCAGGGCGAAGGATTGGCACGGCCAGGTCCATCCTGACCTGGGTAAATACTGAAATATCCGGAAGCTTTACTCGCCAGTAGGCGTTCCCCCAAAACGCACAAAGGGGGGTAAACGCGTGAGCCTTCGCGCGCGCAGCTGCGTCATCGCCGGGCTGGTGTCCACTGTTCTTGCGCTGGTGTTGTGCACCGGCCTGGCCGTCCAGGGATATCGCTCGGAGATCGACAGCGTGACCGACCAACTGGCGACCGCGGCCCGGCGGCTGGCCATACTGGCGAGCGAGAACGCGCTGCCGAACCCGATCCCGTCGGTCAGCGGCCAGAGCGTTCAGGTGGTCGCCGAGGGCGGGAAGGTGCTCGGCAGCACGCCCGACCTGGCCGGGCAGCCGCCGCTGACCACACAGCTCCCGCCCCAGGACGACTTCCGCTGGGACGGCGTCGTCCGGCACGACGGCCGCGAGCTCATCGTGGTCGGCTTCACGATCACCCCCACGAACGCCGCCTCCGACCTGTCCGTCTACGTCGCCACCCCCAAACCCGGCTACCTCTACGACTGGCCCGCCCTGCTCGGCCTGCTCGTCGCCGCCGCCGTCGGCACCGCCGGGGTGATGGTGCTGACGTGGGTACTGGTCGCGCGCGCGCTCAAGCCCGTCGAGGCGATCACGGCCGAGCTGGAGGAGATCACCGGCAGCCACCCCCACCGGCGTGTGCCGGAAACCGGCCGCCACGACGAGATCGCCGCCCTCGCCGTCACCGTGAACCAGACCCTCGACCGGCTCGACGGCGCCCTCAGCCAGCAGCGCAGCTTCGTCGCCGACGCCTCCCACGAACTGCGCAGCCCCATCACCGGGCTGCGCGCCGAGGTCGACCTGGCGCTCATGGAGACCCGCGGCGACGGTCCCGAGCACGCCGCCCTCGAAGCCGTGGACCGCGCGGCCGACCGGCTGCAACTCCTCGTCGAGGACCTGCTCGCCGTCGCCAGGCTGGACGCCGGGATGGAGCCCCGGCCCGAGCCGGTGGACCTGGCCGAGCTGACCCGCGACGAGCTGGCCAGGCGGCATCCGGCCAAGAAGCTGCTGACCGAGCTGGAGAACGGCGTCGTCGTCGAGGGCGACCGGCTTCAGCTCACCCGCGTGCTGGTCAACCTGCTGGACAACGCGATCCGGCACGCCGACAGCACCGTCCGGCTCGTGGTACGCGGCGACACCTGTGCCGAGCAGGCCGTGCTGGAGGTCAGCGACGACGGCGACGGGCTCGCGCCGGACGACCGCGAACGGGTGTTCCAGCGCTTCACGCGGCTCGCCGAAGGACGGACCAGGGATCCGGGCGGCAGCGGGCTCGGGCTGCCGATCGCGCGGGAGATCGCCACCCGGCACGGCGGGACGCTCCGGGTCGAGGATCGTTCCCGGTTCGTCCTGCGGTTGCCGCTTCTGACCCGCTCGGCGGTGTCCGCCGGCCGTCACGGCGAGCAACCACGTCAGACTGCCTGACGACACCTCCCGACCCGCCCGCCGGCGTCGGCGGGGGGTGTGGGGGCGGCTTGCCGTAACTCAGAAGATCAGCGGATCTCGTACCAGGCGGGCAGGGCGAGCGGGCCCTGCGGCGGGAGGCCGAGCTCGGCGGAGAGCCGGGCGAGCGGACCCCAGGCCTCCAGGCGCATCCGCGTGAGGGCCGCGGCGCGGTCCTCACTGGAGTCCGGCCCGCGCAGGCGCTCCAGCGGGTTCAGGCGGGGGTAGGTGCGCACGGGCGCGTCGTCGGCCAGCCCGGCGCGCTTGCGGGCCAGCACCAGGGCGTCCTCCAGCCCGCCGAGCTCGTCGACCAGGCCGCCTTCGAGGGCGTCGGCGCCGGTCCAGACGCGGCCGCGGGCGAGCTCGTGCGCACGTTCGCGGGTGAGTTTGCGCCCCGTGGCCACCTTGCCCACGAAGTCATCGTAAATACGGTCCAGCCAGGCGTTGACCCGGTCCCACTGCTCCGGGGAGAACGCCCGGGACGTCGAGAACATCCCCGCGTTGGCCCCCTGGGAGATCAGCTCGGAGCTGACCCCGACCTTCTCCAGCAGTTCCGACAGGACCGGCTTGCCGCCGAACACCCCGATCGACCCGGTCAGCGTCCCCGGTTGCGCGACGATGACGTCGGCCGCCATCGCGACGAAGTACCCGCCCGACGCCGCCACGTCACCCATCGACACGATCACCGGCTTGGTCTTGCGGGTCAGTACGACCTCCCGCCAGACCGTGTCAGAGGCGACATACGACCCGCCGGGGCTGTCGACGCGGAACACCACGGCCTTGACGTGCTCGTCCCTGCGCGCCGCCCGCAGCGCCGCGGCGATCGTGTCCGACCCCATCGCGCCACCGCCGCCGCCGAGCGGGCTGCGCCCGCTGCGGCCCATCCTGATCGGCCCGCTGCCGTGCACGAGCGCGACCGTGTCAGCCCCGGGGTGAGGCAGCTTCCGTACGGCCGGCGCCTTCGCGTACCGCGACACGAACAACAGCATCGAGTCGGCGCCCGCGGCCTTCTTGACCTCGTCGTAGACCTCGTCCCGGTAGGCCAGCCGGTCGACCAGCCCGGCCTCGACCGCCTCGTTCCCGATGAACGGCCCCCGGTCGACCAGTTCCCTGACCTTCTCGGGATCCAGCCGCCGCCCGTCCGCGATCCCGGCCACGACCTGCTCGGTGACCGACTCGGCGATCCGGGTCATCGACTCGCGGTGCGGCTCGGTCATGTGGTCCTGGGTGAACATGTTGGCCGCGGTCTTGTACTCGTGCCGCTGCGCGCCTTCGTAGGCGATGCCCAGCTTGCCCAGGGCGTTCTTGATGAAGCGCGCCTCCAGCGCGACGCCGGTGAGTCCCACGTCGCCGCTCGGCTGGAGGTAGACCCGCTCGAAGGCGGAGGCGAGGTAGTAGGGGACGGTGCCGTTCCCGAACTCGCCGAACGTCTCGGAGAAGGCGACGGTCAGCTTCCCCGAGGCGCGGAAGTGGATGACCGCCTGGCGCAGTTCCTGCACCATGGCCAGGCCCAGCGGCTGTCCGCCGATCTTCACGATCAGCGCCTTGACCCGCGAGTCGTGCCTGGCCCGCTTGAGCCCGCCGAGCACGTCGGCCAGGCGGGGCTTGCGCATGGACAGCAGCGCGGAGAGCGGATCCGCCGGAGGCCCTTCGGTGAGCCCCTCGGTGAGATCGAGCTCCAGCACGAGCGGGGCGGTGCGCCGCTGGCGAAGCTTGTCGACGGTTTCGAAGATCGCCTTGCCTGGGTCCATATTTCACACCCTAAGCGACATGTCCCTCTCCGGGGCGGCACCCCGGAGAGGGACGGCGATCAGTCGTTCCTTACTTGTTGACGTGCCGGTAGAGGAAGACGGCCGACTTCTTCAGCTGCGCCGTCGTCGCCTTGCCGGTCCGGTGCTTCTCGGCGATCGTGATCGCCTTCTTCAGCGTGGTCGTGCCGTGCACCTTGGCCGAGGAGTTGTACACGCCGTGCGCGTAGTTCAGCCACGCTGCCAGCAGTTCCCGGTCGAGCAGCGCCTTGCCCGCCTTCGACTTCGTGTTCAGCACCTTGTACGCGCGGGCCAGGGTGTCGGCCTTGGTCGCCTCGGGGAAGACCTTGCTGCCGTTCTGCGCGATGGACAGGTAGCAGATCAGCGTCTTGTCCGACAGCGAGCCCTTGGTCTTCAGCATCTCCGTGGCCCACGCCTTGGAGCTGAGCGGCTTGGTGCCCTTGCCGCGCTCGCAGGTGTCGGGGACCGGCTCCGGGTTCGGGTCGATCGAGATCGGGTCCGGGTCCGGCTGCGAGGTCGGCGTCTTGGTCGGCGTGGGGGTGGGCGTCGGCGTGACCGTGGCCGTGGGGGTCGGCGTGGGCGTCACGGTCGGCGTCACGGTCGGCGTCGGCGTCGGCGTCGGCGACTGGGTCGGCTTCGGCGGGGTGGCCTTGGCCAGGTCGATCCGCGGCGTGGTGACCTGGGGGCCGCCTTCGGCCGAGTAGGTGATCGGCTTGCCGGTGGTGCGGAGCTTGGCCAGGATCTGCGCCGGGCTGTAGGCCGGGTAGGCCTGCTTCACGACGGCGAAGGCGCCCGCGACGTGCGGGGCGGCCATCGAGGTGCCGTTCTTGTTGCCGTAGACGTTGTTCGGCACCGAGGAGTTGATGCCGACGCCCGGCGCGAACAGGTCCAGCAGCGCGCCGCGGTTGCTGAACGGCGCGACGGCGTCGCCGTCGTCGGTGGCGCCCACGCTGACGGCGGAGGAGATGCAGGCGGGGCTGCTGACGCCGTCCTGGAACCCGGAGTTGCCCGAGGCGATGACCGTGGCCACACCGAGCGCCGCGAGCGCGTCGATGTTCGGCTTGATGGCGGCGGCGTCGCCCGTGTCACAGGGCGCGGTGAACTTCACGTTTCCGCCCAGGCTCATGTTGACCGCGACGACGTTGTTCGCCGTGGCGACCGTCGCCAGGTACTCCAGCGCCAGCTTCTGGTCGGAGTTGAAGCTGAGGTAGCAGGGCGCCGGGATGCCGAAGCCTTCGCAGACGCTCGCGGTGACGATGCGGCTGAAGACCTGGATCGGCATGATCTTGGCCTCGGGGGCCACGCCGTTGGCCGGAGCGCCCGCGGTCTTCTTGCCGGCCGCGATGCCGGCCACGTGGGAGCCGTGGGAGCACTGGTTGACGCCGGCGGCGATGCACCGCTGGGTCTCGGCGTTGGCCGCGCCCGGCCCGATCTGCTCGTCCTTCTTGTTCGGGCAGAGCGACTCGGACTTGTACTCGTCGTTCTGGAAGTTCGAGGAGAAGCACGCGTCGCCGACCAGCCGGCCCGCGAGGAAGGGGTGGTCGCTGTCGACGCCGGTGTCCAGGACGGCGACGGTGTGGCCCTTGCCGGTCCAGCCGGCCTCGTTCGCCTTGTCCGAGCCGATCAGCTTGGTGCTGGCGTCGAGCGTGGCCGCGCTGAGCTCGTCCTTCTGGATGGACCTGATGCGCTTGTCGTTCTTCAGCGCCGAGAGCGTCGCCGCGTCCACCTCCGCGACGAAGAACTTCGCCGAGGCGTCATCCTCGATCACGTCGGCCTTGGCGGACGCCTTCTCGGCGGCGGCCGCGACGTCCTTGACGCTGGCGCCGGGCGTCAGCTCGATGATCGCGCGGACGGCTTCCGTCTTCGCTTCCTGCCTTAACTCCGCGCTGACGACCGGGTCAGCGGTGGCCGCCTGGGCGGCCGGGGCCACCACGAGTGCGGCCGAGGTCGCTGCCAGCGCGACCGCGCCGGCGAGCAGAGACCGTAGTCTCACTGTTCCTCCGAGGGTAGGCGCCCGCCCGGACACGCAGGCAGGCGTGAGGCAGTGGGACGCCGTCAGCGGCGTGGCGCGCCGAAGCAGAGCTCTGATATTGGAAAGCCCCCCAATAGCTCATGCGCCGATTTGACTGATGACAGCCGGAAAAATCCCCACATGTGATGGTCGTGGGGCCTGAGCTTACTGAGGGGCCTACGAGGTTTGGGAGTTTGAGATGGCTCCGTTATGCGGATATCGGCAGTTCCGGATGATTAGCTGCCCTTTAGGGTTTTTGTGGACTTTGTAAGCTGAGCTGCCGAGGACTTGGCGCTCAGGCGGACCTTCTCCGCTGACTGGAGGGTCTGGAGGGAGCCGGTGCCGTTCGACCAGTTCAGCCATCCCCTCAGCAACGCCGCGTCCAGCTTGGCCCGCGCGCCTGACGTGCCCTTCAGCACCCGGTACGCCGTTCCCAGCGACGAGGCCTTGGTCACCTCGGGGAAGACCTTGCTGGCCTTGCCGACCATGCGCAGGTAGCAGGTGAGCGTGGTGTCCGGGATCGTGCCGGTGTTGCGGTGGATCTCCACGGCCCACTGCTTGCCGGTCAGCTTCTTGCCGGCCGTTCCCCGCTTGCAGACGGCCGCGGGCGGGGTGGCCTTCACGGTCACGGTCACCGTCACGGTGGGCAGCGGGACGGGGCTGGGCTGGGGGTTGTCCGGCTGGGGCTCGGGGGAGGGGCCGCTGGGGTCCGGGTCGGGGTTTCCCGGGTCAGGGTTCTCCGGGTCCGGGTCCTCCGGGTTTCCCGGCGTGGGGGTCTGCTCGATCGGCGGGCCGGGGGTGGCGCCGGTCAGGGCGGCCTGCAGGTCGAGGCGTGGCGTGGTGACACCGTCGTAGGCGTAGGGGCGGCCGGTCGTCCTCAGCTTCTCGATCAGCTCCGGCATCGGCGCCTGCGGGTTCTGCGCCTTCAGTACGGCCAGCGCCCCCGCCACATGCGGCGCGGCCATCGAGGTGCCGCTGTAGGACGTCATCTGGTCGTCGGGGACCGACGACTCGATGTCCACGCCCGGCGCGAACAGGTCCAGCAAAGCCCCGCTGTTGGAGAAGTCGGCGACCCTGTCGCCGTCGTCGTTGGCGCCGACGGCCACGGTCGAGGAGACGCAGGCCGGGTAGGAGGCGCCGGTGAAAGACTCGTTGCCCGCGGCGACCACCGTGGCCACGCCCTTCGCCAGCAGGTCGTCGACCTTGGGCTTGAACGCGGCGCCCTCCTCGCTGTCGTCGCAGGAGGTCATCGTCGGCCAGCCGCCCAGGCTGAGGTTGACCGCGGCGATCGGGCGGGTGGCGGCGAGCGTGGCGACGTGGTCCATGGCCAGGCGCAGCGAGGACTCGTAAGCCCCCAGGCACGACGGCTCGCCGCAGGTCTCCGCGTCGTTGATGCGGCTGAACACCTGGACCGCGATGATCCCGGCCCCGGGCGCCACGCCGCCGCTGCCCGCGGCGATGCCGGCCACGTGGGTGCCGTGGTCGCAGATGTTCGCGCCGCCGAGCACGCACTTGTCGATCTCGGCGTCGGCCGCGCCGGGGCCCACCTGGGTCGTCGAGCCGTTCGGGCACAGCGATTCCACGCCCTGGTCGACGGCGGAGAAGCAGGCTTCGTCGACGATGCGGTTCTGGAAGAACGGGTGGTCGCGGTCGATGCCGGTGTCCAGGACGGCGATCGTCTGGCCGGCGCCGGTGAAGCCCTGCGCGTGGGCCTGGTCGGCGCCGATCTGCTTGAGGCTGGAGGAGAGCGTGGGCGGGTAGGCGCGGTCGCGGCGGACGGCGGTGACTCTCGGGTCCTCGGCTAACTTCGCGAGCTCTTCCGCGGTGCCGTTCACGACCACGAACGGCTGCGTCGCCGGCTGGAGAACGACCTCCACGTCGCTCTGCGCGGCGGCGCCGGCGATCGGGGCGTTCTGGGCCGGGTCGGTCAGCTCGACGATGGCGCGTACCGGGCCGGTGCCGACGGCGATGCTCTCTTCGAGCTTGTCGGAGGCCGGGGGCGGGTCGTCGGCGAAAGCGGGGGTGGCCGGGAGTACGGCGAGCAGGGCCGCTGCCGCGATCAGGCGTCGAAGTCGCACTCGTCCTCCGATGGGGGATGATCTCGGAGTTTAGGGGGAATTGCCCCGCAAGCCCAGAGGTGCCCCTGAGGTGGTGCGCGCAATCTGAGGCCCCCTCGCCTGGCAGGGGGCTGAGGGGGCCTCAGATTGCTGGGGGGAAGCGTAAGGATGACCGGCTTGTCGGGGCAATGGGTGAAGATCCCTTTTAAGCCTCACTTGAGCTTCCGTTAAGGTGCCTTTTCCGAGCCCTCCTCAAGTTCTGCGGACTCTGCGGACTCTGCGGACTCTGCGGGCTGGCCTTCGCTGTGGAGCCACACCGCGCCCAGGGGCGGCACCCGCAGCACCGTCGAGTACGGCAGGCCGTGCCGCGACTCCTCGACCGCCTCCACCCCGCCGAGATTGCCCACCCCGCTGCCCGCGTACTCGTAGGCATCGGTGTTGACGACCTCTTCCCACCGCCCGCCGTACGGCAGGCCGAGCCGGTAGTCCTCGTGCGGCGCCCCGCTGAAGTTGACCACGCACGCCACCGCCGCCCCGTCGGCCGCGTAGCGGACGAAGGAGAAGGTGTTGCCGGAGGCGTCGTCGGCGTCGATCCAACGGAACCCCTCGGGCGAGCAGTCCTGCTCCCACAGCGGCGGCGTCCGCCGGTAGACCTCGTTGAGGTCGCGCACCAGCTTCTGCACGCCCTTGTGCCCGTCGAACTCCAGCACCCACCAGTCGAGCCCGCGTTCCTCCGACCACTCCGAGCCCTGGCCGAACTCGCCGCCCATGAACAACAGCTGCTTGCCCGGATGCGCCCACATGAACGCCAGCAGCGCCCGCAACTGCGCGAAGCGCTGCCACTCGTCGCCGGGCATCTTGCCGAGCAGCGAACCCTTGCCGTGCACGACCTCGTCGTGGGAGAGCGGGAGCACGAAGTTCTCGCTGTAGGCGTACATGAGCGAGAACGTCATCTGATGGTGGTGGTACTGGCGGAAGACCGGCTCGTGCCGGAGGTAGGCGAGCGTGTCGTGCATCCAGCCCATGTTCCACTTGAAGCCGAAGCCGAGGCCGCCCAGGTGAACCGGCCGGGAGACCCCCGGCCAGGCGGTCGACTCCTCGGCCACGGTCGAGATGCCCGGCGTCTCCCGGTAGGCGACGGCGTTCATCTCCTTCAGGAACTCCACCGCGTCGAGGTTCTCCCGCCCGCCGAACACGTTGGGCGTCCACTCGCCCTCGCGGCGCGAGTAGTCGAGGTAGAGCATCGAGGCCACCGCGTCCACGCGCAGCCCGTCGATGTGGAACTCCTTGAGCCAGTAGACCGCGTTGGCCACCAGGAAGTTGCGGACCTCGGTGCGGCCGAAGTCGAAGACGTAGGTGCCCCAGTCGGGGTGCTCGCCGCGTGCCGGGTCGGCGTGCTCGTACAGCGGGGTGCCGTCGAAGCGGGCCAGCGCCCACTCGTCCATGGGGAAGTGCGCGGGCACCCAGTCGAGCAGCACGCCGATCCCGGCCTGGTGCAGCCGGTCAACGAGGTGCCGGAACTCGTCGGGCGTCCCGAAACGCGCGGTGGGCGCGTAGTAGGAGGTGACCTGGTAACCCCAGGAGCCACCGAAGGGATGTTCGGCCACCGGCATGAACTCGACATGCGTGAAGCCCATCTCGCTGACATAATCCGTCAGCTGTTCGGCCAACTCGCGATAGCCAAGTCCGGGTTTCCACGAACCGAGATGCACCTCGTACACGCTCATCGGCCGCTGCTGCGCCGGTTCGGCGGCGCGCTCGTCCATCCACCGCGTGTCGTCCCAGGTGTAGTCCGACTGCTCGACCACCGAGGCGGTCTGCGGCGGCGTCTCGGTCCGCCTGGCCATCGGGTCGGCCTTGTCGCGCCACACCCCGTCAGCCCCGAGGATCTGGAACTTGTAGCGCTGCCCCGCCCCCACACCCGGCACGAACAGCTCCCACACCCCCGACCGCCCCAGCGAGCGCATCGGATGCCCGGCGCCGTCCCAGTGGTTGAAGTCGCCCACGACCCTGATGCCGCGCGCGTTGGGCGCCCAGACGGAGAAGGCGGTCCCCTCCGCCTCCTCGTGGGTCATCACCCTCGCGCCTAGCGCCTCCCAGAGCCGCTCGTGGCGGCCCTCGCCGATCAGGTGCAGGTCGATCTCGCCCAGCGTGGGCCAGTAGCGGTAGGGGTCCTTCGTCTCGTACGGCTCGCCGCCCCCATAGCGGATCCGCAACGTGTACCCGGGGACCTTGTCCAGGCCGGGCACCATGACCTCGAACACCCCGTGCGCCACGTGCTCCATGACATGCGAACCGCCGTCGTCGAGCACCACCTCCACCCGCTCGGCCAGCGGGCGCAGCGTACGGAAGGTGACCCCGCCGCCGCCGGGGTGGGCGCCGAGGATCGAATGCGGATCATGATGTGCCCCGCCCGCGAGGCGGTCGAGCTCTGTCCTCATCGGCATGCTCCCCACAGTGCCCTACGACGGCCGTCTGCCTCAGCCCCTGCCCGCTTTCACGATGGGAATCCCCGAAAGTGCGAAATCTCGGCATCGCAATACAGATGACCTGGTGCCCAGGTACTCGACATACTGACGCAACCCCCATCCAGACGCACGAGGACCCGCCATGCACCCCTTACATCAAGAGCGCCCGATGTCACCCGTGAAACCCGTCCGCGGAGCGGCCGGGCTCGCCGTCGCCCTGCTCGCCGTCGACTCCGTGGTCGGCCTGGCCGCGGCCGGCGTCGACCTGTGGGTCGCCTCGCTCATGGACCAGGTCATCGCCGACCCCTCCTCGGTCACCGAGGCCGAGCTGAACGGCGCGGACGTGATCTTCGCCGGGTCGGGTCTGGTCGAGATGGCCGCCCGCCTGGCCGCCATCGCCGGATTCCTGTTCTGGCTCTTCCGCGTGCGCGACAACTCCGAGGAGCTCAGCCCCGAGCCTCACCGGCACTCGCGCAGGTGGCTGACGTTCGGATGGGTCGTGCCCATCGTCAACCTCTGGTTCCCCAAGCAGATCGTGGACGACATCTGGATCGCCTCCACGCCCGGCGGGGTCCAGGGCGTCGGCCTGGGCCACGCCCGCCGTCCCGGCCTGGTGTGGGCCTGGTGGCTGGCGTGGCTCTGCGGATGGCTGGGCGGGAACGTGGCCGGGCGGCTGCTGTTCGCCGGGGATGAGCCGGAGACCCTCGCCCGCGCCGCCCGGTTCGACGTGTTCAGCATCGCGCTGTACTGGATCGCCGCCGCGCTGGCCGTCGCGGTCATCCTGAGGATCACCGCGATGCAGGAGGCCGGCCGTACCGCGGCTAGTGCGGGTTCTTCGCCGTCACATCCCGTGGCGTGATGCGGAAGCCCTGCCAGTGGACCGGCATCGGGTCGGCGTCCTCGTCCCTGGCGACGTGGTGGTAGCCGACGTTCACCCAGATCACCGGGTCCTTGACGCGCTCGCGGCCGGCGTACTGGTCGACGGACTTGCCGCATTTGGGAGCCACGTTGTAGGTGGCCAGGCGTTCGCAGGAGCGGTACTGGGTCACGTAGAGGTCGGCGCGGGTGAACGCCTCGTCCGCCGGGCCGCGGTACTGCGCGCTGTCGGAGTTGTTGATCTCCCAGCTGACCGGGTGGAGATCGGTGTTGCGCACCTTCGGATCGACCACGCGCCACCAGCGCATCCGCCGGTTGACCGCCTTGGTCTCGCGGCGTAGGACGGTCCGCTTCAACGCCCGCTTCTTCGTCCTGTCGCCCGCGAAGTCGTACTGCTCCACGACATCGCGGGAGGCGCCCTGGATGTCGAAGTCCATCCGCCAGAACACGTTGTGGCTGTGGGACTCCTCGAAGTGCCTGCCGCCCACCCCGATCGGCCAGCCGTGCTTGGGCGCCGTCGTGGTGCCCGCCAGCGAGCCGGTCGCGCCCACGCGCGGCGTGATCGAGCCGTCGTCGCCGAAGACGAACTCGGCGATGTAGGTGTACCAGCCCACCTGGTAGGCCGACAGCACCACGAGCTCGCGCCCCTGCTTCGACCTGCGCAGCGCCGGGTCGCCGAAGCCGTCCTTGAGGTAGGCGTGGCCGCGCGGCCTGGTCGTCACGCACACCACCTGCCTGCGCCGCTCGCCGCCCGGACAGTCGGCGTCGGTGAGCGGGATCGCCGCCGAGCCGAGCGAGCCGATGTCGTGGTAGCGCGGCTCGCCCGAGTCGTACGGCACGTGGATCTGCGCCAGCGCCGCGCTCCGCAGCACGCTCACGGCCGGCGATCCCTTGGGCGTGTACGTGACCCGGTTGAGCGTCAGCCCCTCGATCGTGCGCATCTCCCAGCACAGCTGCCAGCGCGCGCCGCCGGGAAGCTCCCGATCGATCAGGTACGGCGAGCCGCACGGACGCTCCGCGGGAGCCGTACCGGAGGCGAGGGGCGTGACGGAACCGGCGGCGGCCACGAAGACCGCCAGAGCGAGTTGCAGGAACAAGTCACCACTCCAGGGTGTGAACCTTCTTGGCGGACAGGTCGATGACGATGCGGCTGGTGTCGAGGTGCTTGCCGTCGGGCAGCCGGACGAACAGCCGCACGCACCGGTGGGTGGCGCACGGCCCTCCGGGCTGGGAGTAGATGAGCCCGCGCAGCCCCAGGTCGGCGGCCGAGCGCAGCTCGCGGCCCGCGGCCTTGGCGTAGGCGCGCCGCACGCCCCTGCCGAGCTTGGGGTGGGCCAGCAGCAGTTCGGCGGCGGCCGTCTCCTCGCGGGGGGAGGGCGGCGGCTGCACACCCTTGTCCCGGGTCTCCCTGACGATCTTGTTGTCGCCGAGGTCGACCGTGCGCACGATCAGCGAGTCGTCGGCGTAGTCGTAGAGGTAGGCCTCCGCCCGCCGGTCGTCCTCGGCCTTGTCGTCGTCGCGCTCGACGTAGAGCAGTTCGACGCGGCCGGCCTTCATGTGCTCGTGGGAGGGCCCGGTCGCGATCGCGCCCGCGCGGCTGATCTCGCCGGGGGTCAGCGGGTCGCCGGGCGAGGGCGTCGTCCGCGCGGTCCGCGCGGCTTCCGGGGCGTCTTCGCCGGCCAGCAGGACGGCCGCGCCGGCGAACAGCGAGATTCCGGTGGCCGCGGCCGCCACCACCACAACGCGCCGCATGCCGCCTCCTTACCCTTCGTTAGACAATGCCTACGAAGAGTAGTGGTTGGTGGTGTTGTCCCGGCCGGCAATCGCCGATATCAGGTTGACCTCAAGTCGAGTTGAGCTTTTATGGTTTATTTGCATGAACATGAAACGTGCCGGTCGTCGCGAGTGGACCGGTCTGGCCGTCCTGATCCTGCCGACCCTGTTGATCTCCATTGACGTCTCCGTCTTGCACCTGGCCGTCCCCGCGCTGACCGAGGATCTGCGGCCCAGCGCCGCCCAGCTCTTGTGGATCAACGACATCTATGGCTTTCTCATCGCCGGTTTTCTGATCACGATGGGCAACATCGGCGACCGGATCGGCCGCCGCAAGCTGCTGCTGATCGGCGGGGCCGCCTTCGCCGCCGCCTCCGTGCTGGCCGCCTACGCGCCCAGCGCCGAGTCGCTCATCGCCGCGCGCGCCCTGCTCGGCGTCGCCGGCGCCACGCTGATGCCCTCGACGTTGTCGCTGATCAGGAACATGTTCCACGATCCGGCCCAGCGCACGACCGCGATCAGCCTGTGGATGACCGGCTTCACCGCGGGCATGGTGCTCGGGCCCGTCGTCGGCGGGGCGCTGCTGGAGAACTTCTGGTGGGGTTCGGCGTTCCTGCTGGGCGTGCCGGTCATGGCGATCCTGCTGGTCGCGGGGCCGTTGCTGCTGCCCGAGTACCGCGCGCCGAGCAGCGGCCGCGTCGACGCGGCCAGCGTGGTGCTCTCCGTCGCCGCCGCGCTGCTGGCCATCTACGGGGTCAAGGAGATCGCCACGTACGGCCCCACCTGGCCGGCCGCCGCCACCCTCGTCGCCGGCCTGGCCCTGGCCGCCGTGTTCATCCGCAGGCAGCGCAGACTCGCCGACCCGCTCCTGGACATGAAGCTGTTCGCCGAGCGCCGGTTCAGCGCCGCGCTCGGGACGCTCATGCTCGTCATCCTGATCGGCCCGCCGCTGGGCCTGCTGGCCGGGCAGTACCTGCAGCTCGTCGAGGGCCTGTCCCCGCTGCAGGCGGGGTTGTGGGCGCTGCCCCCGAGCGTCGCCGTGATCATCGGCTTCCTGGTCGCGCCGTTGCTGACCAGGAAGATCCGTCCCGGGTACGTGGCCGGCGCCGGGCTGGTCGTCGGCGCGGCGGGCGTCGCCCTGCTCACCCAGGTGGACGCGGGAGGCGGCGTCGTGCTCCTGGTCGGCGGCCAGGTGCTGTTCTTCCTGGGCGCCTCGCCGCTCCTGGTCGTCGGCACCGACCTGGTCGTGGGCGCCGCGCCGCCGGAGCGCTCAGGATCGGCCGCCGCGCTGTCGGAGACCGGCCAGGAGTTCGGCGGCGCGCTGGGGCTGGCCGTCTTCGGCAGCATCGCCGCCGCCGTCTACCGGGGCAGCCTGGAACTGCCCGACGGCGTGTCCCCGCGGGCGGCGCTCGACACGCTGGGCGGGGCCCTGTCCGCCGCGCGGGACCTCCCCGCCGCCACGGGGACCGCGCTGGCGAGCGCCGCCCGCGAGGCGTTCACCACCAGCCTCAACGTCGCCGCCGGAGCCGGGGCCGTGGTCCTCCTGGCCGCCGCCCTGCTGTCGGCCGTGGCCCTGCGCATGGTCCCGCCGACAAGCGCACAGCCCGGCGAGGAGCTGGAACGCGCCCCGGAGGAGACGCCCGTTCCTGATCAGGTGGCCCGGTAGGCCAGGTCGAGAACGTCGGACAGGGGCAGGGCGGCGCCACGGGCGCGAGCCGACATGTACGGCTGCTCGCCCAGCCCCGCCAGCGCATGGGCGGCGATCCGGTCGACGTCGCCCCGCTCGCCCGGCGGCAGCGGCGCCCCGGAGCCCTCCCGCAGCGCGGTCGCCTGCCCCAGCAGCACCGCCGCCTGCTCATGCCGTCCCTGGAGCGTCCTGGCCCCCGCCACGCCCTCCAGGGACAGCGCGATCGCCCGGGGATCACCCACGGCCCGCGCCGCCGCCAGCCCGTCGAGGTGCGAGGCGACCGCCACGTCCGCGTGCACCAGCACAGCGGCCCGCGGATCAGCACCGAACCCCGCACCACCGTGGCCGGCACCGAACCCCGCACCACCCTGACCGGCGGCGAAGCCCAAACCGCCCTGACCCGTGCCGAAGGGCGCGTTGTCCTGGCCGGTCAGGACGGCGTGGCCGCGTAGTTCGGCGATGAAGCCGAGCTCGGCCAGGATCAGCGCCGCCCCCGGCTCGCCGGCCACCTCGCGCACCCAGCCCAGCCAGCGCCGCAGGTGCCGCTCGGCGTCGTCCAGCCGCCCCTGCCGCCGGGCCGACAGCGCGAGACCGACCTCCGCGTCCTCCTCCGCCGGCCGGTTGGCCTGCTCGACCGCGCGCCTGCGGGCCCGTTCGTGGTAGTCGTCGGCCAGCGCGTAGTCGCCCTCCAGCAGCGCGATCCGCCCGAGCTTGGACAGGATCGAGGTGACGTCGCTCCACAACCCGAGCTCCTCGGCCACCCGCAGCCCCTCGCGCCGCAGCTCGGCCGCCCGCGCGTAGTCGCCGACGATCTCGGCCAGCGAGCTGAGCACCTCGGTGGCCCGCGTCTGCCCCCACCGGTCACCGGCGAGCTTGAACAGCTCCAGGCTCCGCTCGGCGTCGGCCCGCAGCTCGGCCAGCTCACCGCGCATCATCGCCCGCTTGGCCCGCACGCTGAGCGCGGCGGCCTCGCCCCAGGTGTCGCCGATCTCCACGAACGTCTCCAGCGCCGGGCCGATCAGCGAGTCGCTGCACTCCGGGCTCTCGAACCCGAACAGCGCCATCCCCAGGAACCACCCCAGCCTGGCCCGCTGCCCAGGATCGTCGATCTTGCCCAGCTCGGCGGGATCGAGGTCGACGGGATCGCCCATCGACATCGCCACCCCGGCCCACCACATCCGCGTCTGCGGCTCCTCGGCCAGCGACAGCGCCGTCTCCAGCGACCGGCGCGCCTCGCCCAGCCTGCCGCGCAGCACCCAGTACCAGGCCAGCGCCCGCACCAGTCGATGCGCCTGCCCGGCCAGCCCCATCGCGGCCGCGGTGTCGAGCGCCGCGCGCAGGTTGGCGGCCTCGGTGTCGAGCGTGTCGAGCCAGCGCTGCTGGTCGTGCCCGCGCAGGTACGGCTCGGCCCGCTCGGCCAGCGCGACGTGGTGGTCGAGGTGGCGCCGGCGTACCAGGTCGGACTCGCCCGCCTCCGCCAGCCGTTCGGCCGAGTAGGCGGCGACGGACTCCAGCAGCCGGAAGCGCGCCCCGCCCACCACGAGCGAGCGGTCGACCAGCCTGGCCAGCAGGTCGAGCACGTCGTGGCCGGGCTCCGCGCACACCTGCTCCGCCGCCTCCAGCGTGCACCCGTCAGCGTGTACGGCCAGCCGCCGCAACACCAGCCGCTCCGGCTCCGACAGCAGATCCCAGCTCCAGTCGATCATCGCCCGGAGCGTCCGCTGCCGCGCGGGCGCGTCCCGCATCCCGTTGCTGAGCAGCTGGAACCGGTCGTCCAGCCGGTCGGCGAGCTGGCGCGGGGACAGGGCGCGCGCCCGCGCGGCGGCCAGCTCGACCGCCAGCGGGATCCCGTCGAGGCGGGCGCAGATCTCCGCCACGGCCGCGTCACCGGCCAGCCCGCCGCCCGCGCGGACGCTGAACAGCTCGATCGCCGCCTCCGGCGCGAGCGGCGGCACGCTCCAGGCGCTCTCGCCGCTGACGCGCAGCGTCTCCTGGCTGGTGGCCAGCACGCGCAGCTCGGGCGCGGCCTGCAACAGGTGGCGGGTCAGCGGCGCGACCTGCTCGACCACGTGCTCGCAGTTGTCCAGGACGAGCAGGGCGCGCTTGCCGGACAGGGCGGCGGCGACCCGGTCGGCGACGGATCCCTGCCCGTGGTCGGGGAGCCCGAGCACCTCGCCCACGATCGCCGCCACGCACCGGTCGTCGCGCCGCGCGCGTACGGGCGCCAGCTCGACCAGCCACGTGCCGTCGGGGAAGGCCTGGGCCGAGGCGGCGGCAGCGGCCAGGGCCAGCCGGGTCTTACCGACGCCGCCGGGGCCGGTGAGCGTGACCAGGCGGTTGTCGGCCAGGAGCGCGCTCACCTCGGCCACCGCCTCGTCGCGGCCGATGAGGTCGGTGAGCGGGGCTGGCAGGTTGCTCTGGGCGCGCGTGGGCGCCTGCAGGGCCGGGTCCTGGCGCAGGATCCGGGCGTGCAGGTCGGCGAGCTCGGGTGACGGGTCGAGGCCCAGCTCTTCGGCCAGGCGTTCGCGCAGGTCGGCGTAGGCGGCCAGGGACTCGCTCTGGCGGCCCTGCCGGTAGAGGGCGCGCATGTGCGCGGCGCGCAGCCGCTCGCGCAAGGGGTGCTCGGCCACCAGGTCGGCGACCTCGACCGGTTCGCCGAGGGTCAGCCGCACCTCGGCCAGTTCCTCCAGGGCGGACAGGCGCTGCTCCTCCAGCTTGGCCGCCGCCGGGCGCACCACGTCGTGGTCGGACTGACCGGCGAAGGCGGGCCCGCGCCACAGGGCGAGCGCCTGGACCAGCGCGTCGGCCCGTGTCCGGGCGTCGGGGGCGGGCGCGGCGAGCAGCGCCTGGAAACGTTCGGCGTCGACGGCCTCGGCGGGCACGTCGAGCACGTATCCGGCGGCGTGGAACTTGATCGCGTCGCGGTCGGCCAGCGCCCCGCGCAGCTGGGACACCTTGACCCGCAGCGCGGCGAGGGCGTCACGCGGCGGCCGCTCGCCCCACAGCTCCTCGACCAGCCGGTCGGCGGAGACCGGCCGCCCGCGGTGCACCAGCAGACCCGCCAGCAGCAGCCGGACCTTCGCCTCCCGCACGGTGAGCGGCTCCCCGGTGGCCGCCCACACCTCCAGGGGCCCCAGCACCCCGAACCGCATAATCCCCCCATAACTCGCTCAGAAGCCGACCATAACCCCACGCCAGCACGCTGGAGCCATGACTGAGATTTCGATCGTCGGCCTGGGCCTCATGGGCACCGCGCTCGCCGAGACCCTGCTCAAGGCCGGGCATGAGGTCACCGTATGGAATCGCACCGACAGTAAGACGGAACCCCTGGTCGCGATGGGTGCCAGGCGGGCCGGGAACCTCGCGGGGGCGGTGCGGCCCGGGTCACTGGTGATCGTGTGCGTGCTCGACTACGACACCGTCCACGGGCTGCTCGGGGAGACGGATCTGCGGGGGGTGACGCTGGTCAACCTGACCAGTGGGCGGCCCGAGGAGGCCCGCCGTACCGCGGAATGGGCCGGAGCGCGCGGGGCCGACTACCTCGACGGCGGCGTGATGGCGGTTCCCCAGATGATCGGCGCGCCCGGCGCGCTGATCCTTTACAGCGGCTCCAGGGAGGTGTTCGACCGCTTCGCCGAGCCGCTGGGGCAGCTCGCCGAGGCGCGGTTCGTGGACGCGGACCCGGGGCTCGCGCCGCTGCTGGACATGGCCCTGCTGACCGGCATGTACGGGCAGATCGCGGGCATCACGCAAGGGTTCGCGCTGGTGCGCTCGGCCGGTCTGCCGCTGGGCGACTTCGCCTCGACGCTGCTGGTGCCGTGGTTGCGCGCGATGGGCGAGCTGGCGCACCGCTGGGCGGAGGAGGTCGACGCCGGGCGATGGGGTACGGATGTGGCCAACCTGGGCGTGAACAAGGTCGCCCTCGACAGCATCGCGCTGGCCATGCGTGAGCAGGGCATCGAGGGCAACCTGCTGGCCCCGTTCAAGCACCTTGTGGACAAGCGGGTCGCCGACGGGCATCCGGACCACGGCCTGCAGAGCCTCGTCGAGGAGCTCCGCCCCGGCCGTTAGCCGAAGGCGGCCAAGGGGATGGAGATCCAGGAGGGGCGGTTGCGCGCTTCGTAGACCACCTCGTAGACGGCCTTGCCCAGCTCGAAGGCGCGCAGCAGCGGCTCCTGGGTCGCGTCCAGGTTGCCGCCGCCGCTCCTGTACCCGGTCAGGAACGCCTTCCGGTTGTGCGCGGACCAGTCGGCCGCCCGGGGCTCCAGGCGGTCCGCCTCGGGGTGGCCGGCCAGCAGGTGGCGGGCGGCGTAGTCGAAGGAGCGCAGCATCCCGGCCACGTCCCGCAACGGCGAGGACAGGGCCTTGCGCTCGCCCAGCGGCTGGCCGGGCTCGCCCTCGAAGTCCAGGATGATCCACTCGGTGGTCGTACGCATAACCTGGCCGAGGTGGTAGTCGCCGTGCACGCGCTGGATGGGCACCTCGACGGCCACCTCGTCCAGGTCCTGGAATGCGGCCTCGATCGGCCCGGCGTGCTCGCGCAGCACCGGCACCTCCGCGATGGCCCGGCCCAGGCGGCGGCGGAGGTCCTCGGCCATGCGCTTGATCTCGTGCGGCTCCACGGTCGAGGTCGGGAACGCGGCGGCCAGCTCCCCGTGGATGCGCGCGGTGGCGGCGCCCAGCCGCTCCGCCTCGGCGGCGAAGTCGCCGCCGGCCTCGGCGGCGAGCACGCGCTCGCCGGACTCGGCCACGGGCTCGGGCATCGCGTAGAGATCGCGGACGCTGGCGAGGGCCAGGTCCCAGCCGTCGTTGGCGGTGGACAGGAACTCCTGCATGATCGCGAACGTGGTCGCGGTCCCGTCGAGCTCACCCTCGATCCACCCGTACGGCTGCGCGATGTGCGGCGCGTTCCTGGCCGCCAGGGCCCGGACGATCTCCAGCTCGGGGTTCACGCCGGGGATGAGCCGCCGGAAGAGCTTGCAGATGTACGCGTCGCCGTACACCAGAGAGGTGTTGGACTGTTCGGCGCCCAGCACGAGGCTGCGCGGGGAGGTGTCGACGGCGACGCCGGGGACGTGGCGCAGGCGCAGGCCACCGGTGGAGGCGTTGCGGGCCATGCCGTCGAGCAGCCAGCCGGTGCGGTCGGCGTCGTGCGCCGCGTCGTAGTGGTACTTGTCGCCGATGACGCCGATCAGGGCGTGCGACAGCCTTTCCGGGAGTTCGTCACGGATGCCGAGCAGGAGCTGGTAGCGCTCGCGGGAGCCGTCCTGCCAGACCGCGAAGATCACGTGCTGGAGTCCGGGCTCCAGCTCGACGTCCGCGTCGACCGACACCGAGTCGATCGGGCGCCCCTTGCCGCCGAACCAGCGCTGCTGTGGTAGCCATGCGGCAAGGAGCTGCTCCAGCACGTCTTACTCCTCCTGGGCTCTGGCCGGTGGGAGAGTGAACCAGTAGAACCCATGCCCAGGAAGCGTCAAAAGATACGGAAGTTCGCCAATCGGTGGGAAAGGTACCCCGCCCATGGTCTCGACCGGTGAGACGCCGGTGAATCTGCGCAGGTCAAGCTCGACCGGCTGAGGGAAGCGCGAGAGGTTGTTGACGCACAACATGCGGTCGTCGCCCAGCTCGCGCACGAACGCCAGCACGCTCGGGTTGGAGGAGTTCAGCTCGATGAACTCGCCCAGGCCGAAGACCGGGTGCCGCTTGCGGATCTCGATCATGCGCTTGGTCCAGTGGAGCAGCGAGCCGCCGTTCTTCTGCTGGGCCTCGACGTTGATGGCCTGGTAGCCGTAGATCGGGTCCATGATGACCGGCAGGTAGAGCCGCCCCGGGTCGCAGTCGGAGAAGCCCGCGTTGCGGTCGGGGTCCCACTGCATCGGGGTGCGCACGCCGTCGCGGTCGCCGAGCCAGATGTTGTCCCCCATGCCGATCTCGTCGCCGTAGTACAGCACGGGCGAGCCGGGCAGTGACAGCAGCAACGCCGTGAACAGCTCGATCTGGTTGCGGTCGTTCTCCAGCAGCGGTGCCAGGCGCCGCCGGATGCCGACGTTGGCGCGCATGCGCGGGTCCTTGGCGTACTCGGAGTACATGTAGTCGCGTTCCTCGTCCGTGACCATCTCAAGCGTCAGCTCGTCGTGGTTGCGGAGGAAGATGCCCCATTGGCAGTTCTCCGGGATCTTCGGCGTCTGGGCCAGGATCTCGGAGATCGGGTAGCGCGACTCCCGTCGTACCGCCATGAAGATGCGCGGCATCAGCGGGAAGTGGAAGGCCATGTGGCACTCGTCGCCGCCGCCCACCGGGTCGCCGAAGTACTCCACCACGTCCGACGGCCACTGGTTGGCCTCGGCCAGCAGGACGCGGTCGGGGTAGAGGCGGTCGACCTCGGCCCGCACCCGCTTGAGGTAGGCGTGGGTCTTCGGCAGGTTCTCGCAGTTGGTGCCATCCTCCTCGAACAGGTAGGGGATGGCGTCCATGCGGAACCCGTCGATGCCGAGGTCGAGCCAGAACCTCAGGACCTCCAGCATCGCCTCCTGCACCGCCGGGTTCTCATAGTTGAGGTCCGGCTGGTGGTGGAAGAAGCGGTGCCAGTAGTACTGGCCGCGCACGGGGTCGTAGGTCCAGTTGGACGTCTCGGTGTCGATGAAGATGATCCGGGCGCCCTGGTACTTCTCATCGTTGTCGTTCCAGACGTAGAAGTCGCCGAACGGGCCCTCGGGGTCGTGCCGGGAGGCCTGGAACCAGGGGTGGGCGTCGCTGGTGTGGTTCATCACCAGGTCGGCGACGACCCGCATGCCGCGCTTGTGCGCCTCGTCGACCAGCTTCACGAAGTCCCCGAGGTCCCCGAACTCCGGGAGGATCTTCATGAAGTCGGCGATGTCGTAGCCGCCGTCGCGCAGCGGCGACTCGTACAAGGGCAACAGCCACAGACAGTCGACACCCAGCCACTGAAGGTAGTCAAGACGCTGGATGAGGCCCTTGATGTCGCCGGTGCCGTCTCC
Source organism: Nonomuraea sp. NPDC050547 (assembly GCF_044457345.1). Taxonomy (NCBI): domain Bacteria; kingdom Bacillati; phylum Actinomycetota; class Actinomycetes; order Streptosporangiales; family Streptosporangiaceae; genus Nonomuraea; species Nonomuraea sp. NPDC050547. The sequence goes on along the minus strand of NZ_JBITGW010000011.1, from coordinate 355,126 downwards.
GTTGGAGTCGGCGAAACCCCGGATGAGCACCTCGTAGAAGACCGCGCGCTTGTACCAGTGGGGGTCGCGGGGCTTTTCCTCGTCGAAGGTGTTGGGGATGGCAGCGGAGTTCACGGTGTCTGACAAGTTGGACTCCCCGAAAGGCTTCGTTACCTGTGAGCCGCTCGCACGGTGAAGATGTGCGCCGGGTGGATATGGGGGTCGAGGCGCACGTAGTTCTGCTGCCGCCACCGGTACGACTCACCTGTGAGCTCGTCGTCCACGACGAACTCGGCGTTCCAGTCGAGTCCGAGGGCGGGCAGGTCGAGTTCGACCGTCGCCTCATGGGTGTTGTGCGGATCCAGGTTGATGACCGCCAGAACGACGTCGCCCAAACTCTGCCGTCGTGTGGCCGCGTCATAGGCGCCAGGGAGTCGCTTCGAGAAGCAGACCATGTCCGGGTGGTCAACCCTGTGGAACTGTAGATTACGCAATTCCTGAAGTGCTGGGTGAGCTCTTCGGAACAAATTCAGATGGGTGATGAAGGGGGCGAGACTGCGGCCTTCTCGCTCGGCTGCCACCCAATCGCGTGGTCTGTACTGATATTTCTCACTATCTAGGTATTCTTCGCTGCCTGGCCGTACCGGGACGTTCTCCGCGAGCTCGTACCCCGAGTAGACGCCCCACGTGGGCGAGCACAGCGCGGCGAGGACGGCGCGGATCTTGAACGCGGGCACGCCCCCGTGCTGCAGGTACTCGTGCAGGATGTCCGGAGTGTTCACGAACAGGTTCGGCCGCAGGTAGTGCGAGGTCTCGCCGGACAGCTCCGTCAGGTAGCTCTCCACGTCCTGCTTGGAGTTCTTCCAGGTGAAGTACGTGTACGACTGGTGGTACCCGATCTTCGCCAGCGTCTGGAGCATGGGCGGCCTGGTGAACGCCTCGGCCAGGAAGACCACGTCGGGGTCGGTCGTGTGGACGTCGGCCAGCAGCCGCTCCCAGAACGCCACCGGCTTGGTGTGCGGGTTGTCCACGCGGAAGATCCGCACCCCGTGGTCCATCCAGTGCCGCAGCACCCGCTTGACCTCGGTGTAGATGCCCTCGGGGTCCCTGTCGAAGTTGAGCGGGTAGATGTCCTGGTACTTCTTGGGCGGGTTCTCCGCGTACGCGATCGTGCCGTCCGCCCGGATCGTGAACCACTCCGGGTGCTCCTTGACCCATGGGTGGTCGGGGGCGCACTGCAGCGCGAAGTCGAGCGCCACCTCCATCCCCAGCTCGCGGGTGCGGCCGACGAACTCGTCGAAGTCCTCGATGGTGCCGAGGTCGGGGTGGATCGCGTCGTGGCCGCCGTCCTCGGAGCCGATGGCCCAGGGGGAGCCCGGGTCGTCGGACTCGGGGGTGAGCGTGTTGTTGCGCCCCTTGCGGAAGGCGTGGCCGATCGGGTGGATCGGGGGCAGGTAGACGACGTCGAAGCCCATGCGGGCGACGGCGGGCAGGCGTTTGGCGGCGGTCTGGAAATTTCCGGACTTGCTGATGCCGGCGGCGTCCACGATCGCGCCCTCGGACCGGGGGAAGAACTCGTACCACGAGCCGTACAGGGCCCGGCGCCGCTCCACCCTGATCCGCTGCTGCTTGGAACGCGTCACCAGGTCGCGCAGCGGGTGGGCGGCCAGGAGCGCGGCGGTCTCCGGCAACTGGGCGATCGACAGCCGCGCCCGGGGGTCGAGGTCCTCGTCGCGCAGGGTCGCCGAGACCGACAGCAACGCCACCCGGTGCCCGCACGGGCTCTCGCCGGGCGCGCCCGCCGCCGGCGTGTCGTCGGCCGCGGAGGCGGAGGAGGCGGAGGAGGCTGAGGTGGTGCGGGCGGGGCGCGTCGGGTGGGGACAGTCGGCCGGCCGTACGGCGCGGGCGGCGCGCTCGAACAGGCGCGCGCCCTCCTCGCACATCAGGTCGCTGTCCATCCCGCGCGGGATCTTGATCCCCGCGTCGTGCAGCCACGTGGCGATCGGGTCGCTCCACGCCTCCACGCGGAACTGCCAGTCGCCCTCGTCGGCCAAGGTGACGGGCACCGCCCAGCGATCGGTCCCCTTGCCCTGTTCGAGCATGGGTCTCAGCCGCCCGCGCAGGCCGTCGGGCGAGGTGAGCACGACCCCGGCCGCCACGGCGTCGTGTCCCTCCCGGAACACGGTGGCGGAGATCTCGAAGGTCTCACCAGCTACCGACTTGGCGGGCCATTGCCCGCATCCGACGACAGGCTGGATGTCCGTGATGGGAATTCGTCCGATCATCGCTTCCGTTCTCATGGCTCGGGTCCGCGTAGAGCAGATACGTGGCAGGAACGATCCTTGCATCTCGATGCGGGAGGCGGCGGAAGCCACCCAAGTGTGTCCCGGGGACGGCCATATGGGGGAGTTGCCCCAATAGTCCCGCTTCATGCTTGTGGTCGGAAGGGGGTTTGAAGGGGTATGCGCACGGTGAGGGACTCAGAGGTCCCGATCACCTCGTGCTCGCCCCTTCGACGCCCTAGGGTTCCCAACGTGAGAGCTATCCGCAGGTTCACCGTCCGCACCGTCCTGCCCGCGGAGCTGGCCGCACTCGGCGAGCTCGTCCACAATCTCCGCTGGTCATGGCACCCGGAGACGACGGACCTGTTCGCCGAGGTCGACCCACAGCTGTGGCGTCAGGTCGGGCACGATCCCGTCGCCCTGCTGGGCGCCGTCGACCCCGCCAGACTGCGCGAGCTGGCCGCCGACCGCCGATTTCTGCGCCGTCTCGCCGACGCCGCCGACGATCTGCGCGAGTACATGACCGCGCCCCGGTGGTACCAGACGCTCTCCGACGCGCCGCGCGCCGTCGCCTACTTTTCTCCCGAGTACGGCATAGCCGCAGCCCTGCCCCAATACTCCGGCGGCCTCGGCATCCTGGCCGGCGACCACCTGAAGGCCGCCAGCGACCTGGGCGTGCCCATCCTGGCCGTCGGCCTGCTCTACCGCCACGGCTACTTCACCCAGTCGCTGTCCCCCGAGGGCTGGCAGCTGGAGCACTACCCCTCTCTCGACCCCGGCGGCCTGCCGCTGACCCTGCTCAAGGACGTGCGCGTCCGCGTCGGGCTGCCCGGCGGGCGTACCCTGCACGCCCAGGTCTGGGCGGCCCAGGTGGGCCGGGTGCCGCTGCTGCTGCTCGACTCCGACGTGGCCGAGAACGACGCCGCCGCCCGCGACGTCACCGACCGCCTCTACGGCGGCGGCACCGACCACCGCCTCATGCAGGAACTCCTGCTCGGCATCGGCGGCGTACGGGCCATCCGCGCCTACTGCGAGAGCACCGGCCACCCCGAGCCCGAGGTCTTCCACACCAACGAGGGCCACGCCGGATTCCTCGGCCTGGAGCGCATCCGCGAGCTGACCGAGGCCAGGCTGAGCTTCGACGAGGCCCTGGAGGCGGTACGCGCCGGCACCGTCTTCACCACCCACACCCCGGTCCCCGCGGGCATCGACCGCTTCCCCGTCGAGATGATCGAGCGGCAGTTCGGCGGCGACAACGCCTGGCCGACGGTCCCGGTCGACCGCATCCTGGCGCTCGGCGAGGAGGCGGAGCCCGACCGCTTCAACATGGCGATCATGGGCATGCGGCTGTCCCAGCGGGTCAACGGCGTCTCCGAGCTGCACGGCGAGGTCAGCAGGGAGATGTTCCACACCCTGTGGCCGGGCTTCGACCTCGACGAGATCCCGATCGGCTCGATCACCAACGGCGTGCACGCGCCGACCTGGGTGGGCCGCGAGCTCATGGAACTGGCCGGCCGTGAGCTGCCCGCCCTGATCGAGCGGGCCCAGGGCTGGGAGGGAGTACAGAAGATCCCGGACTCCGAGATCTGGTCGATCCGCGGCATCCTGCGCCGCCGCCTGGTCGAGGGCGCCCGCGAACGGCTGCGCGCCTCCTGGCGGGCCCGCGGCTCCTCCGACGCCGAGCTCGGCTGGATCGACGAGGCGCTCGACCCCGACGTGCTGACCATCGGGTTCGCCCGCCGCGTGCCGTCCTACAAGCGGCTGACGCTCATGCTCTCCGACATCGAACGGCTGAAGACCCTGCTGCTCGACCCGGACAAGCCCGTGCAGATCCTGATCGCGGGCAAGGCCCACCCGGCCGACGAGGGCGGCAAGAAGCTCATCCAGCAAATCGTGACCTTCGCCGACGCCGAGGACGTGCGCCACCGCATCGTCTTCCTGCCCGACTACGACATGGCACTCGGCCAGTTGCTCGTCCAGGGCTGTGACGTCTGGCTGAACAACCCGCTGCGCCCGCTGGAGGCCAGCGGCACCTCGGGCATGAAGTCGGCGCTGAACGGCGGGCTCAACCTGTCGATCCGCGACGGCTGGTGGGACGAGTGGTACGACGGCACGAACGGCTGGGCCATCCCCACCGCCGACGGCGTCACCGACCCCGACCGCCGCGACGAGCTGGAGGCGGCCGGCCTCTACGACCTCATCGAGCACCAGGTCGCCGACCGCTTCTACGACCGCTCGCCCGAGGGCCTGCCCAGACGCTGGCTGGAGATGGTCAAGCACACGCTCGCCTCGCTGGGCCCGAAGGTGCTGGCCGGCCGCATGCTGCGCGACTACGTGGTCGGCCTCTACGCGCCCGCCGCCGCCTCGGCCCGCGCCCTGTCCGCCGACGGGTACGCCCCCGCCAAGTCGTTCGCCGCCTGGCGGTTGCGGGTGACACGGGCCTGGCCGGGGGTGAGGGTCGAGCACGTGGAGGCGTCGGGCGTCGGCGACACGCCCGAGGTGGGCGCCGCGCTGGAACTGCGCGCCACGATCGCGCTGGGCGACCTCGACCCCTCCGACGTCATGGTGGAGGCGGCCTACGGCAGGGTCGGCCCGCACGACGAGCTGATCCACCCCGGTTACCTGGAGCTCACGCTCGACGGGGACCCCGGCGACGACGGCCGCGCCCACTACACGGGCACGATCCCGCTCGACAACACCGGCGCCTTCGGCTACACGGTCCGCGTGGTGCCCTCACATCCGCTGGCGGTCGCGCGGGCCGAACTCGGGCTCATCGCCGTACCCGAGGAACCCGCGGGTATGACGAACGGCACACTGCGCTGACATTGGCCCCATAATCGTTTTTGTGGACGACAGTCGCGACGGCATGCGTGCCGACACCCTGGTGGCCACGGTCCGAGGTGTGCTGCCGTCGCTGACGCCCGCCGCCCAGACCGTGGCCCGGCTGATCCTGGAGGATCCCGCGACCGTGGCGCGCAGCACGATCACCGAGCTGTCGGCCGCTTCCGGCACCAGCGAGGCCACGATCGTGCGGACCGCCCGGCTGCTCGGATTCGCCGGTTACCCGCAGCTGCGCCTGGCGCTGGCCGCCGCCGCGGCCCAGCCGGACCGGCTGGTGCCCGGCGACCTGGCCCCCGACGATCCGCTGTCGGAGGTCATCCACAAGGTCGCCAGGGCCGAGTCCGAGGCGATCAACGACACCGTGGCGCAGCTGACCTCCGAGCGGCTGGGCCTGGTCGTCGACGCGATCGTCGGCGCCCGCCGGGTGGACGCCTACGGGGTCGGCGCCTCCGGGCTGGTGGCCATGGACATGGCGCAGAAATTGCTGCGCATCGGCATGTCCAGCCACGCCTTCCAGGACGCCCACCTCGCGCTGACCAGTGCCGTCCTGCTCAAGCCCGGCGACGTGGCGATCGGCATCAGCACCTCGGGGGAGACGCCCGACGTGCTGGAGCCGCTGGGACGGGCGGGCGAGGCCGGGGCCACCACCGTCGCGATCACCAACAACCCGCGCTCGTCCATCGCGGAGCTGGCCGAGCACGTGCTGATCTCCGCCGGGCGGGAGACCGAGTTCCGCCCTGCCGCCATGGCCAGCCGCATCAGCCAGCTCGTCATGGTCGACTGCGTGTTCGTGGGCGTGGCCCAGCGCACGTTCGACTCCTCGCAGGAGGCGTTGCAGAGCACCCGGCAGGCGGTCGCGGAGTTCGTCAAGAAGCGCTAGCCGGCGCTGGTGAGGTCGAGGCGGGCCAGCTCGCGGCGGTTGCCGACGCCCAGCTTCGGATAGGCCTTGTACAGGTGGTGCTCCACCGTGCGCTTGCTCAGGAACAGCTGGGCGGCGATTTCCCGGCTGCTGTGGCCCTCGGCGGCCAGCCGTACCACCTGGAGTTCCTGGGCGGTCAGGCGGTCGCGCGGATGGGCCGCCGTCGCCTCGGCCACCGGGACGCCGTCGCCGGTCGCCCGGAGTTCGGCGCGGGCCCGCTCGGCCCAGGGGGCGGCGCGGAGCCGTTCGAAGATCTCCAGAGCGGAGCGCAGGGGTGTGCGGGCGTCACTGCGCCGCCTGGCCCGCCGCAGCCACTCGCCGTAGAGCAGTTCGGTCCGCGCCCGCTCGAACGGCCGCCCCGGCCCTTCCCGATGCAGCCGTACGGCCCGCAAGAACAACTCCTCAACCCCAGCCCCGGCACCTTCCCCAGCCCCGGCCCCGGCACCCACCCCGGTCCCGGCACCCTCCTGGTTCCCGGCCCCCGTGTCCTTCCCGGCCTCGGGACCCTTTCCGGCTCCGGTTCCGGAGCCGGTCATCCCCGATTCGGTCACCCCCGGTCGGGTTGTCCCCGAGGGGGTTGCCCCTGAGGCGGTCATCCCCGAGGAGGTGGGCAGGGTGGGGTCGGTGGTCAGGGCTTGGCTTCTGGCGGCCACTGCCAGGGCCCAGGGCTGGCCGGTGGCCTCGGCCCAGGCGGTGAAGCGGCGCAACGGGGCCTGGGCGCGGTCGGGGCGGCCGAGCCGTACCGCGGCCTCGACCTGGTCGGCGGCGGCGGTGATGAGGTCGAGGCCGTTCGCGCCCGGCCCGCGCCAGGCGGTCTCCACCCGGGCCAGGGCCGACTCGTAGTCGCCCAGGCCCAGGTCGAGGAGGCTGAGGGTGATGGCGGTGCCGGCGTGTTCCTCGTCGGGCGCCTGGGCGGCGAGGTCGCGGCAGGTGTCGGCGTCGCCCTCGATGGCGGCGATGCGCGCGGGCACGGCCTTCAGCCACGGCAGGTCCTGGGGCAGCCCGGTGTCCCTGATGATCTCCGCCGCCTCGGCCACGGCCATCTCGGCCTCACGGTGCAGCCCGGCGCGTACCTGCGTCTCGGCGAGCACCCGCAGCGCCTCGGGAAGGGCGCCCACGAGGCCGCGCTCGCGGCAGCGGGCCACCTCGGCGGCGGCCAGCGCCAGCGTGGCGGCGTCGTCGCCGACGATCACGCCGGTGTACATGGCCTCGGCGGTCCTGTCCGCCTCCGGCTCGGCGAGGAACCCGGCCAGCTGCGGCAGCGCGCCGGCGTAGTCCTCGTCCATGAGCCGCGCCAGCCCGTACACCATGGGGTCGGGCCGGCCGATCTCGCGCAGGCCCGCGGCGGCGGTGCGCACCGCCGCGGACTCGCACGAGAACCACGCGTACGTCGCGCCCGCGCGCAGCATCTCGGCCGCGCGGTCCGTCTCGGCCTGCCCGGCCCGCTCCATCAGCAGGTGCACGGCCCGCCCCCGCTCACCCAGCTCGAACAACGCGGCCGCGCGCACCTGGGCCAGCTCGGCGGGCCCGGTCCCGTGCGAGGTCCTGGCCAGCTCCTCCGCCTGCTCGCTCAGCTCCGCCGCCTGGGCCGGATGCCCGGCGCTGAGCGCGGCGCCGGCGGCGTGGCCCAGGTTCGCGATCTGGGCGGCGTCGCCGGGGGACAGGCGGGCGGCCTGGCGGTAGAGACGTACGGCGGCGGAGTACGCGCCGCGCCCGAGCGCCCTTCCGGCGGCGTCGGCCACCTCGGCGGCGACGTCCTCGTCGGGCGCGGTGGTGGCGGCCGACAGGTGGTGAACCCGGCAGTCGGCGGTGACGCTCGCCTGGGCCAGCGCGCGGTGGACCTCGACCCGGCGGGCCATCGGCGCGCCCTGGTAGGCGGCGGTGGCGATCAGCGGGTGCCGGAAGGCGAGCGTGTCGTCGATCACCTGCACCAGCCCGGCCCGCTCGGCCGCCTCCAGGTCATCGAGGCCGACGCCCAGGACCTTCCCGGCGTTCACCAGCATCGGCAGGTCGCCGCGTCCTTCGGCGGCCGCGATGAGCATCATGCGCCGCGTACGCTCCGGCAGGTTCACGATCTGGGCGCGGAAGGAGCTGAGCACCCGGTCGGCCACGTGCAGGTGGACGGAAGCGGCCGGCCTGCCGCGCTGGGCGGCGGCGAACTCGATCAGCGCCAGCGGGTTGCCCGCCGACTCTTCGATCACGTGCCGGCGCATCGCGGCGGCCAGGCCGTGCTCGGTGAGCAGCCCGGCCGCGCTGGCCGCGTCGAGCCGGGAGGGCCGCACCTCGGCCAGCCCCGCGGCGGGGAAGCCGTCCTCCCGCGTGGCGAACACCAGGGCCACGCCCTCGGCGGCCAGGCGCCTGGCCGCGAACAGCAGCGCCTCCGCGCTGGCCTGGTCGAGCCACTGGGCGTCGTCCACCAGGCACAGCAGCGGCTCGTCCTCGGCCAGGTCGGCCAGCAGGCTCAGGGTCGCCAGCCCGGTCAGGAACCGGTCGGGGGACGGCGCGCCGCCGCCGTTCAGCACGGCCTCCAGCACGCCGGCCTGCGGGGCCGGCAGGTGGTCGAGGCGCTCGCGAACCGGCCACATCAGGCGGGCCAGCCCGGCCAGCGCCAGGTCGGCCTCTTGCTCGATCCCGGTCACGCGCAGCACGCGGACCCCGGCCGCCTGCCGTTCCGCCCAGGCGAGGAGCGCGGTCTTGCCGATGCCGGGCTCGCCGCGGATCACCAGCGCGCCGCTGCGCCCGTCGCGTGCCCGCGCGATGAGATCCGCGAGCCCGGCCTGCTCGGTGGTCCTGCCGTAGAGCACGCGTCCTCCTAAGTACACGGACCAGTAAACCGTACGGATTCGTCGGTGATTCCGCCGCTCGTACGGTCGTGGCCGGCCCCGTTGACGCAGGAAGAGGTTGTGATGAACGAGTTGTTCGAGCCGGTGACCGTGGGAAGACTGGAACTTCCCAACCGGCTCTTCATGTCCCCGATGACCCGCAGCCGTGCCGCCGAGGGCGCGGTGCCCACCGACATGGCCGTCGAGTACTACGCCCAGCGCGCCGCAGCCGGATTGATCATCTCGGAGGGTACGCAGCCCTCGGTGATCGGCCAGGGCTACATCGACACCCCCGGGCTGCACTCCGAGGAGCAGATCGCGGGCTGGCGCAAGGTCACCGACGCCGTGCACGCCCGCGGCGGCCGGATGTTCGCCCAGCTGATGCACTCCGGCCGGGTCGGGCACCCGTGGCTCTACCCCGACGGCGCGCTGCCGCACGGTCCGTCGGCCATCCCGTCGGGTGAGCGGCTCTACACCCCCGAGGGCATGCTGGAGCACCCGGCGCCCAAGGAGATGACGCTCGCCGACATCGCCGCCACCGTGGACGACTTCGTCGCCGCGGCAGGGAACGCCCTCGCCGCCGGGTTCGACGGGGTGGAGTTGCACGGGGCGAACGGCTACCTCATCCACCAGTTCCTGTGCGGCAGCGCCAACGCCCGCACCGACGCGTACGGCGGCAGCGTGGACAACCGCATCCGCCTGGCCGTCGAGGTCGCCCAGGCGGTCGGCGACGCCATCGGCCCGGAGCGGGTCGGCTTCCGCATCTCCCCGCTCAACCCCAGCAACGGCATCAGGGAGCGGGACTCCGACGAGCTCTACCCGGCGCTGGCGCGCGCCCTTTCCCGGTACGGCCTGGCCTACCTGCACATCATGGAGTGGGACAGGGAGCTGACCAAGGTCATCAGGGCCACGTGGCCGGGGACGCTGATCCTGAACCCGAAGGCCGAGCCCGGCGCCCGGTCAGGCACCCCCGAGCAGGCGGCCGCGGCGCTGCGCGAAGGGCTGGCCGACGCCGTCACGCTCGGGTCGTACTGGCTGGCCAACCCCGACCTTCCGGCCCGGATCAAGGCGGGCGGGCCGTACAACCTGGCCGATCCGGCCACGTTCTACGGCGGCGACCACCGCGGCTACACCGACTATCCCGCCCTCATCGGGTGAGCGGCGGGGCGGCGCGGCCGCCCCGCCCGGTGGTCAGGCCCAGGACAGGGTCACGTCACTGGCCTTGACGAACATCACGCGATGCCCGAACTGGATCTGGTAGTAGAGCGTCTTGCCGCGCACCACCTTGTGGGTGGAGGGGTCGATGGTGACCGCGCGGTAGTACTCGCCGAACTGGGCGCCGCCGAAGCTGTACTTCTCGCCCGCGGAGAACGTGTACATCAGCGGTGTGATCGGCTGGTACGGGATGTCGGCCGGGTAGGCCTCCTGCTCCGGGTAGGCCCTGCCGTACACGGGAACGGTCGCGAGGCCCTTCTTGGGTGTGACGACGAGCCCCATGGACGGGATCGCGGTCGGCGCCGAGGCGGGGTTGTGGAACCAGGCCTTCTGCCCGAGGTACCAGATGGCGGTCCACTCGCCCTGGCGATCGGCCACGGCGTAGCGCTGGCCGGTGACGGCGCGGGCGCTGTGGTCGTAGACGCTGTAGATGGACCTTCCCGCGCCGCGCTTGCCGATGTCGTCCACGAGCGGCCCGTCGGGGCGCGGCTCCTTGCGCAGCCAGACGGTGGCGGCGCTGGTGGGTGGGCAGTCGAGTTCGGGCTGCTTGCGGTCGCAGCCGTAGAAGTACGGCTTGTTGGTGGCGAAGTCCGGCTTGATCATGACTGTGCCCGCGTTCGGGCCGCCGAAGGGGTGGAACGGCGCGCCGAGCAGTTTGAAGTAGCGGTCCCAGTCCCAGAAGGGCCCGGGGTCCTCGTGCATGCCCCGCACGGTCGTCGGCAGGGTGCCGGGCACGTTGTCGTGGCCGAGGATGTGCGCGCGGTCGAGCGGGACGCCGTGCCTGAGGGCGAGGTACCGGACCAGTTTGGCGGAGGTGCGGTACATGGCCTCGGTGTACCAGGAGCCGCGCTCGGCGAGGAAGCCCTCGTGCTCCAGGCCGACGGACTTGGCGTTGACGTACCAGTTTCCGGCCTGCCAGCCGACGTCCTTGGTCTTGATGTGCTGGGCGATGTGCCCGTCGTTGGAGCGCAGCGAGTAGTGCCAGCTGGCCGCGCGGGCCGGGTTCAGCAGCAGGTCGATGGAGGGCCGCCAGTACCCCTCCATGTCGTGGATGATGATGTAGTCGACCTTCTGGTTGAAGGGCCGGTTCGAGGTGTCGAAGTTGCCGTAGTTGCCGTTGGGCAGTTCGGCCTGCTTGGCCGGGATCCACTCACAGGAGATCGTGGGCGGGCACTCGACGCCGTCGCGGCGCGGGGGCTTGAGCCCGAGCTTGTCCAGCCACTCCTTGATGGCCCCGAGCCCGGGTACGCCGGTGAGCCTGACCTGCTGGCCGTCGTCGGTGGTGCGCTCGGCGCCCTGCTTGATCGTGGTGTAGACCTCGTCGGCGAAGAACTGGGCGGCTTCCTTCTCCTCCGCGCCCGAGTAGCGGGCGACCGCGCCGTACCACTGGGCCGGGTCGTCGCTGAGCGGGGCTCCGAGCGCCTTCTGGTAGGAGGCCAGCAGCGCCGCGCCGCCGCGGATGTTGGCGGCCGGATCGGTGCGCAGCTTCTCGTGGGTCTCGCCGGTCAGCTCGGCGGCCTTCTCCATGGTCCGCAGCGACTCGGGGATCTCGGCCGGGGCGGGCGGAGCCTCCTCGCGCGGGGGAAGGGGCCTGCTGTCGTCGCCGCGCGGGTCCTCCTCGCCCTCTTCATGGTGGTTGGAGCCGGTGTAGGCGGCGGCGTCCGTCAGATGCATGGGGCCGAATCCGGCGTCGCTGCTGGGCCGGCCGGTGTTGGCGTCCCAGCGCGACTCCAGGTACGAGACGCCGAGCAGCACGCTCGCCGGCACCTGGAACTCCTTGGCCGCCGCGGCGAAGGCCTGCTGCCGGTCGGCGGGTTCGTCGGCGTGGGCCGCCGGAATGTTGAGTAACGGGAGCAAGGCGACGATCGCCAAGGCTCTGCGCATTCACTGCTCCTTGGACTGGGGGGCTTCAGGTGGAGTCAGCGTCTCAACATTTTCCTTCTCGGGCGAGAGTTTTGCGAAGGAATTTTTCACTAGTTAACGTCTCATAAGCTGATCGGCTGTGACGAGTGCGGATCTGGTGATCCTCGGAGCGGGTCCGGCGGGGCTGACGGCCGCTTGGCGGGCCGCCGCGCGCGGCCTGTCGGTCGTGGTCCTGGAGCGCGCGGACCACGTCGGCGGGCTGTCGGCCGGGTTCGAGGTCGCGGGCGTGCGCGTGGACCACGGCAGCCACCGCCTGCACCCCGCCACGCCGCCGCGCCTGCTGGCCGCCCTGCGCGGGCTGCTCGGCGCGGACCTGCAGCTCCGGCCGCGCAACGGGCGGCTGCGAGTGGCGGGACGGTTCGTCGGGTTTCCGCTCCGGGCGGGGGAGCTGGCGCGGCGGCTGCCGTACCGGCTGCTGGGGGGTGTCGCCCGCGACGCCCTGACCTCTCCGCTGCGTGTACGGCCGGCCGCCGGCACCTACGCGGAAGTCCTGCGCGCGAGCCTGGGACCGGCGCTGTACGGCGCGCTCTACGAGCCTTACGCCCACAAGCTCTGGGGCCTGCCCGGCGAGGAGATCGACGGCGACCAGGCACGCAGACGGGTCACCGCCGACAGCCCGTGGAAGATCGCCCGCGGAGTCCTGCGCGGCGCCCCGAACGGCCAGGGCAGGGTCTTCCACTACCCCAGGCGCGGTTTCGGCCAGATCGTGGAAGCGCTGGCCGACGCGGCGAGCGCCGCCGGAGCCGAGATCCGGCTCGGCACCGCCTGCACCCGGGTGTCCGGCGGCGTCGTGCACGCGGGGCGGGAGATCCGTGCCGGGCACGTGTTCTCGACGATCCCGATGCCGCTGCTGGCCAGGCTGGTCGAACCCGGCCCCGGACCGGGGGTGCTGAGCGCGGCCGCCCGGCTGGAGTTCCGGGCGATGGTGCTGGTCTACGCGGTGCACGAGGGCGGCAGGTGGACCCCGTACGACGCCCACTACCTCCCGGACGCGGGCACCCCTGTCACCCGTGTCTCCGAGCCCGCCAACTACCGCGTCAGCGCCGCCGATCCGGCCGATCGCAGCGTGCTGTGTTTCGAGATCCCCTGCCAGGTGGGCGACGAGATCTGGACATGTGACGACTTCTCGGGGCTGGTCGCCGAGTGCCTGTCCCGCTCGGGGCTGCCGCCGGTCAACCTCGCCGGGATCGAGGTACGCCGCCTGCCGCACGTCTACCCGGTCTACCGCACCGGCTACGCCGGGCACCTGGCCGGTCTCGACGCCTGGGCGGGCGGCGTGGAAGGGGTCACCACGTTCGGGCGGCTCGGGCTGTTCGCCCACGACAACACCCACCACGCCATGGCCATGGCCTACGACGCGGTCGCCGCCCTGACCGCCGGGGGCTGGGACGGCGCCGCCTGGTCGGCGGCGCGCGCCCGTTTCACCCGGCACGTCGTGGAGGACTGATCAGCCCGCCACCGCCGCCTCCAGGCCCTTCACGTCGATCTTCGCCATCGCGAACATGGCCTGCATCGCGCGCTCCGCCCTGGCCGGGTCGGGGTCGCTGAGCAGGCGCGGCAGCGCCTTCGGGATGATCTGCCACGACACCCCGAACTTGTCCTTGAGCCAGCCGCACCGGCCCTCCGAGCCGCCGCCCTCCAGCAGCTTGCCCCAGAGCTCGTCGACCTCTTCCTGGGTCTCGCACTCGACGTAAAGCGAGATCGCCTCGTTGAACGTGAACTGCGGGCCGCCGTTGAGCGCGAGGAAGCGCTGGCCTTCCAGCTCGAAGGTCACGATCATCGGCGTGACGTCGACGACCTGGGAGTTCTTGAAGATCGAGACGTAGTGGCTCGCGGCTTCCTCGGCCTGGTTGTTGAACCAGAAGTAAGGGGTGATCTTCTGCATGACGTGCTCCTCTCTTGTGTCTGTATAGTCGCCAATCGGAAGTAACCCCAGGTAGTGCCGCATTCACCGATCCCGCGTGAAGGATTCACAGTGATCCGTGTGCTGATCGCAGAGGACGTCCGCATCCTCAGGGAGACGCTCACCGCCGTCCTCGCGCTGGAGGACGACCTTGAGGTGGTGGCCGCCGTGGAGCGCGGCGACCAGATCGTCCCCGCGGCCGTGACCTACGCCCCCGACGTCGCCGTCATCGACATCGACCTGCCCGAACTGGACGGCCTCACGGCCGCCGCGCAGCTGCGCGAGAATCTGCCGTCCTGCGCCGCGCTGGTCCTGACCGGGCTGGCCAAACCCGGATACCTGCGCCGGGCGATGGCCTCGGGCGTCAGCGGCTTCCTGCTCAAGCACTCGCCCACCGGCGACCTCATCGACGCGATCCGCAAGGTGCGGGCGGGCGAGCAGGTGGTCGACCCGCAGCTCGCCCTCGCCGCGCTGCGCAAGGTCGACAACCCCCTGGCCGCGCGGGAGGTCGACGTGCTGCGCCAGGCCGCCACCGGCGCCGAGCCCGACGAGATCGCGGTACGGCTGTCGCTCAGCCGGGGCACGGTACGCAACTACCTGTCGTCAGCCGTCATGAAGCTCAACGCGCGTAACCGGGTGGACGCGATCAGGATCGCCGCCGACGAGGGCTGGATCTAGCGGCAGCGCCGCCGCCAGCGCGAACGTGTCCGGCCCGGTCTCGACCGACAGCTGCCCGCCCAGGATCTCGACCCGTTCGCGCAGGTTGCCGAGTCCCGATCCAGGCTCGTGGGCGGGGGCGCGTACCCCGTCGTTGGCCAGGCGCAGCCCCACCGTCTCGTCGTCCACCGCGAGCACGAGCGTGCCGTGGCGGGCGTCGCTGTGCCGCAGCACGTTCGTGACCGCCTCGCGCAGCACGGTCGCCAGCACGGCGTCGTGCGTGTCCGGCAGGCGCGCGGCGGAGACGTCCGCGATCAGCTCGACGCCCGCGGCGGCCAGCACCGCGCGGGCGGAGGCGATCTCGTCGGCCAGCGCGATCGTGCTGTAGCCGGAGGCGACCGAGTCGATGTCGGACAGCACCTGGCGGGCGGCGTCAAGACCGTCGGCCAGCTCCCGCCTGGCCGCCGCGGGATCGCGGCCCAGCAGCCGCACGGCCAGCTCGGCCTTCAGCACCACCACGGAAAGGCCGTAGCCGAGCAGGTCGTGCAGGTCACGGGCGAAGCGCAGCCGCTCGCGCGCCACCTCCACCCTGGCCAGCTCCATCCGCGCCTCGTGAATCTGGGCGGCCAGCCGCGCCATGCGCCACAGCGCGTAGACGATCAGCGCCCGCTCGGCGATGTAGACCAGGCCGTAGGCCGTGTCGAGCGCGTTGTCGGCCCAGCCGGTGATCGCCGCGTGGTAGTAGAGGTCGCCGAGCATCGCCGCCGCCGCGATCGCCCACCGCAGGCGCCCCGGCACCAGCGCCAGCGCCGCGCCCGGCAGGTACGCCGCCACGTACCAGAGCTTCGGCCCCAGAGCCAGGCTCGGCAGATAGGTGACCAGCACCAGCGCCGCCAGCACCCACGGCCAGTACCGGTCGGTACGCAGGCACGCCCGCAGGTGCAGCCCGACCATCAGCACCAGCGACGCCCCGAACAACGCCAGCAGGCCGGGCGGCGGCGTGGCCAGCGTCACCTGCCGCAGTTCCCGCGGCACGATCATGAGCAGGATCGTCACCACCACCAGCACCGACGCCACCCGGATGGTCAGGTCGGCGGCCACCGGACGGCCGCGCGCCGCCTCGCGGGTGGTGTGCGAGACCGACCTGACCTCGGTCAGGGCCAGCCGGGCCGTGCTCAGCCCCGTGTCGAGCTCGTGCCGGGCGCGTTCCTGGTCCTCGGCGGCGAGTACGGCCTCGCCGTGCCCGACCACCCGCTCCAGCCCGGCGCCGACCCGTTCGTTGAGCTCCTCGGCGAAGGCCAGCCGTTCCCTGGCCACCACGGCCGCGGCCAGCCCCGCCTGGGTGCCGCGCAGGTCGGCGATCAGGTCGGTCAGGCGGACGACGCCGTACAGGGCGATGCCCACGAACGCGGTCTGGCCGATCGCCACGTACAGGCCCTCGGTCACCGCCGGGCGCACGGTCAGGGTGGAGGCGAACTGGGCCGCCAGCACCAGCGCGAACCCGCCCCACTTCGGCCACGGCCGCCGGAACAGCAGCAGCATGGCGGCGGCCAGGAAACCGGTGTTGCCGTACCAGGTGGCGGGGAACAGCAGCAGGCCGGCGCCGGTCAGCACCACCTGGACGGCCAGCGTCCAGGGCCAGCCGCGGGGCCTGCGGCCGTCGGCGCGCCGTACGCAGTTGCGCAGGTGCAGCGCGAACAGGACGGTGAGCAGGGTGTAGGCCAGCGCCTTCATCGGCGCGGGGTCCTTGGAGTACACGATGCCGATGACCCCGCCGAAGGCGAAGCCCGCGCTGACCCCGGCCGCCACGAGCCGGGCCAGGCGTAACGCCGGTGCGTTCATGGGGCCGCAGGGTAGAGGCCTCAGGTCACGTATTGAGCTCGCGGTACACGGCGGGGATCACCCTGCGCAGATATCGGCCGAGTTTGACGAAGGACTCGCCGCTCTGGCGGAAGGAGTAGCGGATCGGGACCTCCTGGTAGGCGAAGCCCTTGGCGAGCAGGTCGAGGGTGAGCACCTGGGCGTAGTTGTAGTCGTGGATGACCTCGGCCGCGCCCGCCGCCCGCGCGGAGAAGGCGCGGTAGCCGCTCTGGCCGTCGGTCAGGTCACGGCGGCGGGTCAGCCAGCGGACCCAGAGCGTGAGCACCCGGTTGCCGAAGCGGCGGTGGGGGAGCATGCGCTCGATGGTGCCGGAGAAGCGGGACCCGACGACGTAGTCGGCCGCGCCGCTCAGGACCGGCGCGGCCAGGGACTCCAGATCCTCGGGGAAGTACTCGAGGTCGGCGTCCAGATAGACGGCGACGGCCGGGCTCCTGGCGCTCGCCTCACCCAGGCCGCGCCGGACGGCGGCGCCCAGACCCAGGTTGCGCGGCTGGGGCAGCACCGTGGCGCCCGCGGCCCGCGCGCGGTCGGCGGAGGCGTCGGCGGAGCCGTCGTCGATCACCAGCGTGACGACGGGGCGGCCGGAGACCGTGCGGGGCAGGCGGGCCACCACCTCGCCGATCGTGGCCTCCTCGTTGTAGACGGGGATGAACACCACGACCGGGGCGCCGGGCGCGGGCTCCCGCGTCGGCGGGCGGGGCGGCAGGCGGCGGGGCAGGCGGAACCTGCCGAAGTAGCCGGGAGCCGGGACGAAGAGGGCGGGGAGGCCGACGGCCAGCGAGTACGCGGTCTTGACCGCATGCGTGAGCAGAGCCACCGCGAACGCCGGACCCGATGCGACGCCCAGCGCGGTGAGGGCCGCGGTCCCCGCCGCCTCGTAGGAGCCGATGCCGCCCGGGGTCACCGCGACCGTCTGGGCGGCGATCGTCACGGCCGTCACCGCCACCGCGTCGGCCGGGCTCAGCGCGACGCCGCTGATCCTGGCCACCTCGTACACCACGGCGGCCTCCAGCACCCACGCCACCAGTGCGCACGCCGTCACCAGCGGCAGGTGGACCCGGGTTCGCGGAAGGAAACGGAAGGCGGCCGCCATCACCAGCGCCAGGACGGCCGCGCCCGGCCACACCCACCAGCCCGCCAGCCCGTCGACCAGCGCAGGAGCCGCCACCAGGGCCAGCGCGAGCACCGCGAACAGGTCGGCCGACCGCACCGCCACCACGGAGGCCACCACGGCCTTGGCGCCGGTCAGGCGGGTCCGGCGCAGGACCGAGGTGGCGCGCAGGGCCTCGCCCAGGCGGAACGGCAGCACGTGGTTGCCCAGCAGCGACACGTGGACCGCCGCCCAGGCCTGGCCGCCGGGCAACCCGGGCAGCACGCGGGTCCAGGACCACGAGCGCAGGGCGAAGGCGGTGCCGTACAGGATGAGGGCGAGCGCGAGGCCGAGCGGGTCGGACAGCAGCGCGCGGGCGGCCGCGGCGAGGTCGGGGCCGGAGACCACCCGCGTCAGGTACCAGCACGCGACGGCCAGCAGCGCCACGCCGGCGATCCGCCGGGCCGCCCTGGTGACGTTCCTCATGAGGCACCTTTGTGGCTGGAAGGAGTGAGGTTAGGCTACCTTTACCTAGCTCTTGGCGCTCCAGCGAAAGGGACGCGGGTGACAGTCGTCGTGACCGGGTCCGCGGGCTTCATCGGCCGGGCCCTGACGGAGGCGCTGCTCGCCGCGGGCCGGCGGGTGATCGGCGTCGACCGGCGGCCGCAGGCCGCCCGCGCCGGACTGACCGCGCTCACCGCCGACCTGCTCGACGACGACGACCTGGTCGGCGCCGCCCTGGCCGACGCCGACGCCGTCTACCACCTGGCCGGCTGCCCCGGCGTGCGCGGCGGCGGCCCCGGCCTCGCCCGCCGCAGGCACCGCGACAACGTGCTCGCGGGCGCGCGGGTGCTGGCCGCGGTCCCGCGCCGGGTCCCGCTCATGATCGCCTCCTCCAGCTCCGTGTACGGCGGCGCCCGCCACGGCCGTCCCAGCCACGAGGCCGACCAGCCCCGCCCGGCCGGAGGCTACGCCCGCGGCAAACTCGCCCTGGAACACCTGTGCGCCGGGCGGCCGGTGACCGTGGTCCGCCCGTTCACCGTCGCGGGGGAGGGCCAGCGGCCGGACATGGCGCTGTCGCTCTGGCTGGAGGCCGCCGCGCGCGGCCGCCCGCTGCGGGTGCTCGGCTCGCTGGAGCGCACCCGCGACGTGACCGACGTACGGCAGGCCGCCCAGGCCGTGATCGCGCTGACCGGGGTGCCCGGCGTGGTCAACATCGGCACGGGCCGGGGACGCACGTTGCGGGAGCTGGCCGGAGCCGTGGCCGAGGTGACCGGGGCGCGGGTGCGCTACGCGATCGAGCCCGCCCCGCCGGTGGAGCCGGGCGACTCGCTGGCCGACACCCGCCGGTTGCGGGCGCTGACCGGCTGGACACCGGAGACCGACCTGCTCGACGTGGTCCGCCGCCAGTACGCCCACGTCCTGACCACGCCCACCGGCGTTCCGGCCGCGACCGGTTCGGCGGCTCCGGGTTTGGCGGCTCCGGGTTGCTCGGCTCCGGGTTGGGCGGCGACTGGTTGGGCGGCGTCGTGATCGCGGGGGCGGGTGTCGCCGTCACCGGGGTGGACTCCCCTGGGCTCTACCGCGGGATGGCGCTGGCCGGGGTGGTGGCCGTCGTGGCGGCGGTGCTGGGGATCGGGGTGCCGTCCACGTTCGGCGCGCACGTGGCCGTCGACGAGCCCCAGTACCTGCTCACCGCCCTCTCCCTGGCCGAGGACCGCTCGCTGGACATCTCCGACGAACTGGCCGAACGCCGCTGGGTCCCGTGGGGCGGCGCGGAGCTGCCCGTCCAGACCGAGGTGCTCGACGGCGGCGCCCAGATCAGCCCGCACGACCCCCTGCTGCCCCTCGTGCTCGCGATCCCGATGCGCCTCGGCGGCTGGGTGGCGGCCAAGGCGGTCATGGCGCTGACGGCCGGGGCCCTGGCCGTCCTCACCCTGTGGACGGCGGTGCGCCGCTTCGCCGTACCCCTGAAGATCGCGACGGCGGGGGTGGCGATCGCGGCGGCGAGCGCGCCGGCGGCCGTCTACGGACAGCAGGTCTACCCCGAGGCGCCCGCGGCGCTGGCCGTGGTCGGCGCCGTCGCGCTCCTGGGCACCCCGAGGATCTGGGCCTTCGCGGCGGTGGTGTCGGCGCTGCCGTGGTTGTCGGTCAAGTACGTGCCCGTGGCGCTGGCGCTGGCCGCCCTCGGCCTGTGGCGTACCCGATCGAAGGCGCTGCCGGCGGCCTTCGCCGTCATGGGCGCGCTGTACCTGGCCGTCCACCGCCTGATCTGGGGCGGCTGGACCGTCTACGCCAGCGGCGACCACTTCCAGAACTCCGGCGAATGGGGCGTGATGGGCTTCGCCCCCGACCTCGCCGGACGCGCGCTGCGGCTGACCGGCCTGCTGGTCGACCAGGGGTACGGCCTGGCCGCCTGGCAGCCCGCCTGGCTGCTGCTGGTCCCGGCGCTCGCACTGGGGATCAGACGCGTGAGCCTCGTGCTGCCGCTGGCGGCGGGCTGGCTGACGGCGACGTTCGCGGCGGTGACCATGCACGGCTTCTGGTGGCCCGGCCGCCAGCTCGTCGTGGTGCTCCCGCTGGCCTTGATCCTCATCCTGTGCTGGCTGGACCGCACCTGGAAACGCGTCGCGGCGGCGGCGCTCGGCCTGTCGGGCGTGCTCACCTACGCCTGGCTGGTCGCCGACGGCCTGGCCGGGCGGCTCACCTGGGTGTCCGGCTTCCAAGAGGTGGCCTCGCCCGTCTACCAGGCGGTCGCGAACGTCCTGCCCGACTACCGGCGGCCCGGCTTCTGGCCCGCGCATCTGGCGTGGGCGGCGGTGCTCGTCCTGTTGTTCACGATCAACCTGAGGAAGTCCCATGTCCGTGCGTAGGCTGATCGCCGCGGCTCTGGTCCTGCTGGCCGCGAGCGCATGCGGGTCCGGCGGGGCCGAGGGCTTCGCCGACGACTCCCTGGTGATCTACTCCGGCCGCAACGAGAAGCTCGTCGGCCCGCTGCTGGCCCGCCTGAAGTCGGCCACCGGCCTGAACGTCCAGGTCAGATACGGCGACAGCGCCGAACTGGCCGCCCAGATCATGGAAGAGGGCGAGCGCACCCGCGCCGACGTCTTCTTCTCCCAGGACGCGGGCGCACTGGGCGCGCTGTCCAGGCAGGGCGTCCTCGCGCCGGTGCCGCAGGAGACGCTGGCGAAGGTGCCGCGGCAGTACCGCGGCGCCGACTGGGTGGGCGTCTCCGGCCGCTCCCGGGTGATCGTCTACGACCCGCGCACCGTGGCCGCGCCGCCCAAGAGCGTCTTCGAGCTGACCGACCCCAAGTGGAAGGGCAAGGTCGGCTGGGCGCCGACGAACGCCTCCTTCCAGGCGTTCGTGACCGCGCTGCGGGTGCTCAAAGGCGAGGACGCCGCCAGGAAGTGGCTCACCGGCATGAAGGCCAACGACGTCCAGAGCTTCGGCGACAACATCAAGATCCTCAACGCCGTCGACGCCGGGCAACTCCAGCTCGGCCTGATCAACCACTACTACTGGTACGAGAAGACCGCGGAACAGGGCCAGATCCCCTCCAAGCTGGCCTACCTGCCGGGCGGCGACCCCGGCGCGCTCATCAACGTGGCCGGCGCCGGCACGCTCAAGGCGTCCAAGCACGTGCCCGCCGCACAGAAGGCCGTGGACTACCTGCTCAGCCCCGACGCCCAGCGGTACTTCGCGCAGACCACGAAGGAGTACCCGCTGGTCGCCGGAGTCGAACCGGACCCCGCCCTGCCCAAGCTCGACGCCCTCAAGGGCCCGCAGATCGACCTGGCCAAGCTCGACTCGCTGGAGCAGACGCTCAAACTGCTCCAGGACACGGGCCTCGTCTGATGCCACGCGGCCGCGTCCCCGCGGCGCTGCTGCTGCCCGCCCTGCTGGCCGCCGCGCTCTCGCTCGCGCCCGTCGCCTATCTCGTGGTGCGGGCGGCCGAGGGCGGTCCCGCCGCGTTCGCCGGAGCGCTCCTTCGCGTCCGTACGGCGGAGCTGGCCGTACGGAGCCTCGGGCTGGCGGCGGTGGTGACGGCCGCCTGCCTGGTCGTGGGGGTGTCGCTGGCGTGGCTGGTGGTCAGGACCGACCTGCCGGGGCGCAAGGTGTGGGGCGCGCTGGCCGCGCTGCCGCTGGCGGTGCCGTCCTACGTGGCGGCGTACACGTGGGTGGCCGCCTTCCCCGGCGTCTCGGGGTTCTGGGGGTCGGCGCTGGTGCTCACGTTGTGCACCTACCCCTACGTGTACCTTCCCGTGGCGGCGGCGCTCGGCCGGATGGACCCGGCGCTCGAAGAGGTCGCGCTGTCACTCGGCCGCGGGCGCATGGCCGTCGTGGTGCGTCAGCTCCGGCCGGCCGCGGCGGCGGGCGGGCTGCTGGTGGCCATGTACGTGCTGGCCGAGTTCGGCGCCGTGTCGATCATGCGCTTCGACGTTTTCACCACGCAGATCTACACGTCCTACCGGGCTGGGTTCGATCGCACTCCCGCCGCTGTGCTCGGCCTGGCGCTGGTGGTGATCACTCTGCTGATCGTGCTGGCCGAGGGCCGTACGCGGGGGCGGGCCGCCTATGCCCTGCGGGGCAGCCCCGCCCGGCGCCGTGTCGACGTACGGACCTGGAAGGCGCCCGCGCTGGCCTGGGCCGCGCTCGTGGCGTCGCTGGCGGTCGGGTTTCCGCTGGTCAGCATCCTCTACTGGCTGGTGGCCGGGTCCTCGCGCGGGCTCGACCCGGGGGCGCTGGCCGCGGCCACCGGGGCCACGCTGGGTGTTTCCGCCGCGGGGGCGGTGGTGACAGTCGTGCTGGCCGTACCCGTGGGGATCGTCGCCGCCCGGCATCGGGGGCGGCTTTCCCGGTTCGCCGAGCGGTCGGCCTATGTGGGGCACGCGCTGCCCGGTGTGGTGGTCGCGTTGTCGCTGGTGTTCTTCGCCGTGCGCTACGCCTATCCGATCTATCAGCAGTGGCCGTTGCTGGTGCTCGCCTACGCGGTGCTGTTCCTGCCCGCGGCGGTGGGGGCGGTGCGGACCTCCGTTCTCCAGTCGCCGCCGGTGCTGGAAGAGGTTGCGCGGTCTCTGGGACGCGGCCCGCTGGGGGCGGTGCGGCAGGTGACGCTGCCGCTCGCGCTGCCGGGCGTGCTCGCGGGGGCGGCGCTGGTGTTCCTCACCGCGATGAAGGAACTGCCTGCCACGATCCTGCTGCGGCCCACCGGCATGGAGACGCTGGCCACGCGGCTGTGGACGGAGACGGGGGCGGGGGCCTACGCGGCGGCGGCGCCGTACGCGGCACTGCTGATGGCGCTGGCCGCGGTGCCGGGATTCCTGCTGGGAAGGCGGGGGACATGAGCGGGCTCGCCGTTTCCGGGGTGACGAAGGCGTTCGGGGGCGCGCCGGTGTTGCGGGGTGCCGCGCTGGAGGTGGCCGACGGGGATCTGGCGGCGGTGCTGGGGCCGTCCGGGTGCGGGAAGACGACGTTGCTGCGGATCGTGGCCGGGTTCGAACGGGCCGACGCCGGGTCCGTGCGGATCGGCGGGGCCGAGGTGGGCGGGCTGGCGCCGGAGAAGCGGCGGGTGGGGATCGTGCCGCAGGACGCCGCGTTGTTCCCGCACCTGTCGGTGGCGGGGAACGTGGGGTTCGGGTTGGTTCGCGGGCTCTTCCGGCGGGCTGGGGCCGGGGTCGCGGAGCGGGTGGAGGAGTGCTTGGAACTGGTCGGGCTCGGTGGGTACGGCTCGCGGATGCCGTACCAGCTGAGTGGGGGACAGCAGCAGCGGGTCGCGCTCGCCCGCGCGCTTGCCCCGCGGCCGGGGGTGGTGCTGCTCGATGAGCCGTTCAACGCGCTGGACCGGTCGTTGCGCGGAACCGTCCGCGACGACGTGCGCGCGGCGCTCAAGAAGGCTGGCGCGACCGCGGTCCTGGTCACCCACGACCAGGAGGAGGCGCTGTCGATGGCCGACACCGTGGCCGTGATGCGAGACGGCGTGATCGTCCAGCAGGGCGCCCCGGAGGAGCTCTACGCCCGCCCCGCCGACCTGGGCGTGGCGACGTTCGTCGGCGAGGCGGTGGTCCTGGAGGCCCTCGCCTCGAACGGGACGGTCACCTGCGCCCTCGGCTCGCTAAGGGCCGACGATGCCTCGGCGAGGGGCGAGGCGGCACCGCAGGGCGACGGCGGGGGGTCGTGGCGGGGTGACGGCGCGTCGGGAAGCGGTTGGGTGGCGTTGCGGCCCGAGCAGCTTGTGCTGGAACGCGGGGGCGTGGCCCGTGTGGAGCGGGTGGAGTTCTTCGGCCACGACGCCGCGGTCACGGTCGTGCTGCCCGGCGGTGTGGTGGTGCGCGCCAGGGCGAGGGGAGAGCTGGCGTACCGCGTCGGCGACACGGTGGGTGTGCGCGTGGAAGGACCCGTCCTCTTCTTCGGAGAGTGATTCCGGTAGCGTGCCTGGCATGGGTGAGTTCGTGCGTGTCGAGGTGGCCGACCGGATCGCGACGATCAGACTCGATCGTCCCAAGATGAACGCCCTCAACGGGCAGGTACAACAGGAGATCGCCGAAGCCGCCCGCCTGGTCGACGCCGACCCCGTGGTGCAGGCAGTGATCCTTTACGGCGGCGAGCGCGTCTTCGCCGCCGGAGCCGACATCAAAGAAATGGCCGACATGTCCTACGCCGACATGTCCGCCCACTCCCGCATCCTCCAGGACTGCTTCACCGCCGTGGCCAGAATCGGCAAGCCGGTGATCGCCGCGATCACGGGATACGCGCTGGGCGGCGGCTGCGAGCTGGCCTTGTGCGCGGACTTCAGAGTGGCCGGAGAAGGCGCGAAACTGGGCCAGCCCGAGATCCTCCTGGGCATCATCCCCGGCGCGGGCGGCACCCAGCGCCTCCCAAGGCTGGTGGGCCCGTCCAAGGCCAAGGACCTGATCTTCAGCGGCCGCCACGTGACGGCCGAGGAGGCGTTGTCCATCGGCCTGGTGGACAAGGTGGTGGCCGACGACCAGGTGTACACGGCCGCACTGGAATGGGCGTCAACCTTCGCAGCCGGCCCGACCATAGCGCTGAGAGCCGCGAAACAGGCAGTCGACCAGGGCCTGGAGGTCGACCTGGACACCGGCCTGGAGATCGAACGCCTGCAGTTCTCCGGCCTGTTCGCGACAGAGGACGCCAAGGTGGGCATGCGCGCCTTCACCGAAAAGACCAAACCCAAGTTCACCGGCAACTAACCAAAGGCAAGGTCCTCGCTTCGCTCGGGCCGTTCTGACGGGGGAGCCGAGCCCCCTTGCCGGGGCCTCCCGGCCCCGGTCCCCGTGTCTTGACCGGGGCGGCGAGGCATGAGGCCACCCGAAGCCTGATGACACCGCCTCTTTGCTTGCCACGCGTCAAAGGCGATCGCTCAAGGTCGAAATCGTGGGATCGAGCGGAGCCGAGAAGCGGGTTGACCACTGGTTCCTGTTGTCGGGGGCCGCACGTGCGGGTCAGGGGGATTGGGCGGGTCTGCGGCAGTGGTAGATGAAGGCTGGGGGGATGTTGGCCCAGATGGTCCGGCCCACCACCACTTCTTCGAAGGACGCCTCCAGGGATCGGCGGAGTCTGCGTGCCGGGGTGGCCCAGCGCAGGTGTGCGTACGCGAACGTGGTGAACGCGCCCTCCCGGGAGAGTGAGCCCACCACGGCGTCCAGGACGTCGCGCTGCTTGGCCGGTGGGAACGCGGCCCACGGCAGGCCGCTGACGATCACGTCCGCGGGCAGGTGGCCGCGCCGGGTCAGCAGGGCGGGCAGTTGCCGGGCGTTGCCGGCCACGACGTCCACGGTGGGGAATCGGGCGGCCAGCCGGCGGGCGAACTGTTCGTTGCTCTCCACCGCGATGTGGTGGCCGCGGCCGTCGAGCAGTCGCTGGATCACCTGGGTGAACGCGCCGGTTCCCGCGCCGAGTTCGACGACGACCGGGGCGCCCGTGCGCGGGATCGGTGCGGTGATGGCGTGGGCCAGGGCGGTGCTGCTCGGGGTCACGGCGCCGACGGTCATCGGGTGGCGGGCGAATTCCAGCAGGAAGGAGAGGCGGCTGTCGTCGGCGGGTCTGCGGTTCATGGTTGTCTGCGCGATCAGGTGTGGGCGAGGCCCTGGCCGCAATCGTGGACGATGGCCGTCCACGTGTCCACTGTGCCAGTCAACGCCGTCCACCCACGTGACCGGCAGGCGCGTGACCTGCCGATCCTGATGGAGAACCGGGCGGGGCTCAGCGCACCGACCTGATCGGAAGCACGGCGAGGGCGCCGAGCGCGGCGACGACGGTGACCGCCAGGTAGAGGGCGCCGTAGCCGCCGAAGGCGGTGACGATGGTCCCGGCGGCCACGGGTGCGACGGTGCTGGGCAGGGTGGCGGCGATGTTGATGACGCCGAGGTCCTTGGCGTAGTCGTCCTTGTGGGGGAGCACTTCGGAGACCAGGGCCATGTCGACGGAGATGAAGGTGCCGAACCCGATCGTCAGGACGACCGCGGAGACGATCAGCCCGGTCACGGTGGGCCAGAACACGGGAAACAGCGCGGAGACGGCGATGATGAGCCCGCCCGCCAGCACGAGGGGCTTGCGCCTGCCCAGCCTGTCGGACAGCGGCCCGGACAACCCGATGGCCAGCAGGAAGCCGGGCAGCCCCGCCAGGCCGATGAGGGGAACCAGGCGCGCGGCCTCGTCGAGGGTGAGCCCGATGTGGTCCTGGGCGATGTACAGCTGGAAGGTGTTGGTCATGGCGAAGCCGCCGAAGATGAGGATGCGGCCGAGGAAGGCCCAGAAGAAGTCGGGGTGGCGTGCGGGGTTGACCCAGAAGGCGCGGGCGAGGGCGCGGGCCGGCAGCGACGGCCTGGGGAGGTGCCGGTTGTCGCGGTCGGGGTTGAGCGCGAGGAAGATCACGATGGTCAGCAGGACGAGCCCCGCGACGCTCAGGTAGCCGACGGGGATACGGCCGGCGAAGGCGGAGGCGAGGACGGGGCCGAGGAGCGCGGCCAGGACGGTGCCGAGCCCGATCAGGGTGGAGAATCGGCCGCGCCGGTCCGTGGGGACGCGGTCGGGCAGGATCGACGACAGCGGACCTTGGAAGGCGTTGAAGCCGAACTGCAGGATCATCATGGCCACGACGAGGTGGGCGATCGCGGTGGACAACCCCGCGACGACCATGCCGACGGCGCCGATGGCGGCGCCGGCCAGCATCCAGGGGGTACGGGCGCCGTGCCGCGTGCGGGTCCGGTCGGACAGGATGCCGATCAGGGGCTGGGCGAGCATGGCGGCGATCGCGCTGAGGGTCTGGACGAGGCTGAGGTTCTCGATCTTGGCGGCGGCGTCGATGGCCTGGACCTGCAGAGGCAGGTAGTAGGCGGCGACCGCGTAGGCGAGCGGCGCGGCGGCGCTGGCGAAGGGAATGGAAAGGAACAGCCGCCGCATCGGGGTGACGGCAGGGGTGTGTGTCTCGTGGTCCGTCACGGCGTTCAGGTCCAGTCGATTTCGGTGGAGCGCAGGAACGTCAGGCCTCGTTGCGCCCACAGGCGTCCGTCGGCCGCCAGGTGCCGTCGTTCTTCGTTCCAGGGGGTGGGCCGTCCGGTCCAGGCGGTACGGGCGATGGTGGCCAGGCGGGGCAGGAGCATGGTGGTCAGGTCGTCGAAGCCGCGCAGGGTCTCGCTCCACAGGGCCGCCTCCACTCCGGCCACGTGCTCGTCGCCGAGCCCGTACGCGCCGGGGTCCCAGCCGGCGGTGTCGCGGACGGTGCGGGGCTCGTAGATGAATCCGAGGCCGGCGGCGCGTTCCCGCTGCGCTTCCGGGACGATCGCGGGGGCGTAGGGCCGGTCGAGGTAGAGGTGCGACTGTGGCGACAGCAGAACTCGTCCACCGGCCCCGACGATGCGCGCCAGGTCGTCGCCGGAGGGTGCGAAGAATTCGGTGATGGTGGCGATGAGGTCGCCGGTCAGGCCCAGGGCGGCGAGTTCGGGGCGCCGGTCGAGGTCGCCGGGGGTGGGCAGGTCGATCATCTCGGGGTCGACCCACCACTGCGCGACGTCGCCGGGGTCGAGGCCGGCGCGTGCGGATTCCTGCCAGCCGAGCGGCTGCTTGCCGCCGGCGCGGATGACGGCGCGGGCCAGGACGACGGCCTGGTCGTAGAGGGTGCCGTCCATGCCGAAGGCCTCGTCGCCGCCGAAGTGGACGTAGGGGCCTTCGGTCATGCGGCACAGCTCGGTCAGGACGTGGGAGACGAAGTCGCGGGTGGTGGCCTCGCGCGGGTCGAGGGCGACGGGGGCGGGCAACTGGGCGCTCCAGCCGGTCGGCGCGGGCAGGACGGCCAGGTCGGGGTAGGCGCGCAGGGCGGCGGCGCTGTGACCGGGAAAGTCGATCTCGGGAACGATGACGACGTGCCGCCGGGCCGCGTAGCGTTGCAGCTCGGTGTAGTCGGCGGTGCTGTAGTGCGGGGTGCCGGCGGTGAGGCGGGGCAGGCCGGGGATCTGGATCCGCCAGCCCTCGTTGTCGGTGAGGTGCAGGTGCAGGACGTTGAGCCGGTGGATGGCGGCCAGGTCGATGATCTGGCGCAGCTCGGGAACGGTCCAGAAGTGGCGCGCGGTGTCCAGCATGAGGCCGCGCCAGGCGTAGCGGGGTCCGTCTTCGACGGTCTCGGCGTGCGGCGGGCCGTACAGGCTGGTGTGCAGGGCGGCGCGGAACAGGCCCTGGTGGGTGCGGGCCCGGCAGACGGTGGCGGTGGGGGTGGTGGTGATGCGGTGGCACTCGTCGCCGCCGCTGATGGGCGCGCCCGCGGCCACCGGCGCGAGGGTGAGGTCGCCGAGGGTCAGGTGCAGGTCGGTGGTGAGGGGCGGGTGGGGGCGCGCGAGGTCGGCGACGACGTCGGCGACGGGCTGGAGCGACGGGTCGCCGACCGTGACGCGTGCGGCCTTCATGGCTGGTACGGCAGGGCGCGGGTGCGGCCGATGGCGCCGAGCCAGGCGGCCGACGGTTTGGGGGTGCGGGCGAAGGTTTCCCGGTCGACGTGGATGAGGCCGAAGGTGGGCGCGTAGGTGCCCCATTCGTAGTTGTCCAGGGCGCTCCAGTGGAAGTAGCCGCGTACGTCGACGCCGTCGGCCATCGCCTGTGCCATGCCGGTGAGGGCGGCGCCGGCGTAGGCGACGCGGCGGGTGTCGTCGGCGGTGGCGATGCCGTTCTCGGTGACGATCAGCGGGACGCCGGGGACGACGGCGGCGGTGTGGCGCAGGGCGTGCCCGAGCGCGGCGGGGTAGTACTCCCAGCCCGTCAGGGTGCGTTCGGCGTCCGGGGGCACGGGCAGCGGGCCGTCGGGGCCGATGCGGGTACGGGTGTAGGACTGCACGCCGAGCCAGTCGTCGTCCGCCCCGGCCTGGAGGAAGACGTCTTCTCGGGGGTGGGAGTAGGCGGCGGCGACGTGTTCCGCGCCGGGCAGCGGCTGGTAGACCTGGTTGGCGACGGTCCAGCCGGTCCGCACGTGGGGCGCGTGGGTCTTGACCGCCTCGGCCGCGCGGCGGTGGGCGCGGACTAGTGCCTGGGAGACGGCCTGGTCGGGCTCGGGCAGGCCCGCCTCGGGCATGACGGCGCCGGTGGTGAGGAGCTGGATGAAGCCGGCCATGGTGGCGAGCATGTTGGGTTCGTTGATGGTGCACACGTGCTCGACGCCTTCGGCGTACACGGGGGCGGCGGCTTCGACGTAGCGGGCGAACAGGTCGGCGGAGTCGGCCGCCGGCCAGCCGCCGTGCTGGGCGAACCAGGCCGGGGTGCTGAAGTGGTGCAGGGTCAGCATGGGCCGCAGCCCGCGTTCGCGGGCGCCGTCGACCATGCGGCGGTAGTGGTCGAGTGCGGCCCTGGAGAATTCGCCCGGTGCCGGTTCGATGCGGGCCCATTCGATGCTGAAGCGGTAGTCGGTGAAGCCGAGGCCGGCCAGCAGGTCCATGTCCTCGCGCCAGCGGTGGTAGCTGTCGCAGGCGTCGCCGCTGGGTTCCTTGATGTGGCCGGTGCCGGTGGAGCTGTGCTCCATGGCCCACCAGTCGCTGTTGGTGTTGCCGCCTTCGGTCTGGTGGGCGGAGCTGGAGGCTCCCCAGAGGAAGCCGTCGGGAAGAGAACGGTGCATGGATGGTCCTTGGAGGTGGGGGGTGGTGGCGCCTCAGCGTAACCACGAAAACCTTGGACCTCAATAGTTTCGTGTCGCTAGAATCCTCCGCGTGAGCGCACCACGGGGCCCGTACGCCAAGACCTCGGCCAAGCGAGAGCAGATCCTGCGGGCCGCCCTGGAGATCTACGCGGAGGCCGGCAGCCGCAAGGTGTCGGTGCGCGACATCGCCAAGCGGGTCGGCATGACCGACACCGGGGTGCTGCACCATTTCGGCAGCCGCGAGGGTCTGCTGACCGCCGTACTCGAGGCCAGGGACGAGATCAGCGCCGAGATGTACGGCAGCGCCCTCACCGACCCCCCGGCCGGGGCGAAGATGCTGGCCGACAACGTCTCCACGCCGGGCCTGGTCAAGCTCTTCCTCGATGTGGCGGCGGCCGCCGCCGAGCCGGAACATCCGGCACACGACTTCTTCGCCGAGCGCTACGCCCGTTTCCGCCGCGAGGGCGCCGCCGCGCTGGCCGACCCCGTCCTCGCTCCCGACCCCGGCCTCGGCGCCGGTCGGGTCGACAGCGAGTGGGCCGCGCGGATCCTGATCGCCGCCCTGGACGGGCTGCAGATCCAGTGGCTGCTGGAGCCGGAGATCGACATGGCGGCCGACCTCGCGGCCCTGCATCGCACGCTCCTGGCGGCCCTGCGCTCGCCCTGAACTACAGGTGGAAGGGCGCGGTTTCCACTTTCACGCGCAGCCAGAACCTGCCGTCGAGTTCGAGCTTGCAGTTGATTTTGTAGGTGTTCTCATTCCCGCCGCTGATCGTCGAGCCGCCGGTGTCCACACGCCTCGTGACGTTCGGCCCCTGACGAATCTCGTATCCGGTGTGCGAATGCCAGGTCGCCGAGATGCCGTTCCAGTGGCGGTGCACAGGGAAGCACCAGATGCGCATCTTGCGGGTCTTGGCGCAGGATCCAAAGCCCCGGTAGGTGTACCTGTTCGCGTTCCTGTTCCAGCTGACCACGGCCTTCACCGTGCAGTCGAAGGCGCTCGCCTCACGCGAACTGCCCCCGACGGGGCCGGCGGCGTCGGCGGGAGCCGCGCACAGACTCAGCCCGGAAACGAGAACGACCGCCCCTGCGGCCAGTACGCGTAATCGCCCATGACCCATCGAAGATCACCTCGACAGCTTGTCCAGGGTCCTTTTCCAGGCTTACCAGACCGGTGAAACCGCGTCGAGGGGCTATCCGGGGTCATCGACCCGGTTGGTGAGCAGTCGCCCGAGCTCTCGGCAGAACGCCGCCGGTTCGGTGAGGTGGGCCAGGTGGCCGCCGGGGAACTCCGCGACCTGGAGGCCGATCCGGTCGGCGAGTTCCACGGTCGCCCGGTAGCAGGGATACCCGCGCGAGGCCCGCCCCACCGCTGGGATGATCTTGGTGCGCAGCGCGGCCAGGGCGGTCAGATCGAGCGTGCCCGCGGGATACGGCCGGAGCTCATGCTCGAACCAGTGCGCGACGTTCGCCCGTATCGGTGGGATGAGCAGGTGGAGTCCCCTGCCGGCGTTCATGGCCTTGCGGTCGGGCTCGGCGAACGTGTTCTCGCGGAACAACTTCAGCGCGGGCCGCATACCGTGCCGGCGGTAGGTGTCGTACGCGTCGTGGAACAGGTCGATCCAGCGCTGCCCGTCGGGCAGCAGGCGCATCGCGGGTGGTTCGAACGGTACGACGGCGTCCACGTGGCCGGGATGCCGGGTGAGGAGTTCCAAGGCCACCAGCGCTCCCGAGCTCTCGCCGAACACGGCGGCGGGCCGGTCGCCGACGTGTTCGATCAGCCGGGCGGCGTCATCCGCGTCGACGGCCGGCAGGGCTTCGCCGGGTGGCCCCGCGACGCGGCTGCCGGAGAACCCGCGACGCGCGTAACGAACCACGGTGTATTCGGCCGCCAGCCGCCGCGCGACCCGCGCGAACGCGAGGCCGGTGCCGCCCGCGCCGGGTATCAGCAGCAGAGTCTGCCCGGCCCCTGTCGCCGTGTACGAGAGCACGGCGCCGGGCACCTGAAGTTTCGGCATGCGCGACACTCTATGAGACATGTTGTTTGCGGGCAAGACACTGTGTCTACGGACTGTACGCTACGAGGATGGCCGCGCAGTGGAAGGAGATCGTCGAGGCGCACCGCCGCGACGCCCGCGAGACGATCCTCGACGCCACGGCGACCCTGGTCGCCGAACGAGGACTCACCGGGGTGACGATGTCGAGCATCGCCGCCGAGGCCGGAATCGGACGCGCCACCCTGTACAAGTACTTCTCCGATATCGAGGCGATTCTGCACGCGTGGCACCAGCGCCACGTCGAGCACCATCTCCAGCGGCTGGAGCAGGTCCGTGCGCTGGCCACCGATCCGGGCGAACGCCTCGAAGCCGTGCTGACCGCCTGCGCCGAGCTGGCCCACCATCGCCCGGACACCGGTCTGGCCGCCCAATTGCACCGCGACCAGGACGTGGCCGGCGCCTACCATCGCGTCCACACCATGGTCCGCGACCTGATCGCCGATGCCGCCGAGTCCGGCGTCGTCCGCGCCGACGCCGCCCCGGACGAGCTGGCCGCGTACTGCCTGCACGCGCTCACCGCGGCCGCCGGGATGCCGTCGGAGGCCGCGGTCCATCGCCTGGTCGCCATCACCTTGAACGGCCTGCGCGCACCCCGATAGGAGACGGCCACCCCGTGCCGGACGAGACGTACTGGAACACCAATGTCGCCCGCCACCCCGGGATTCTGCGCGAGGTGCCGCAAGGGTGCGCTGAGGCGCTGGACGTGGGCTGCGGGGACGGCCTGCTCGTGGCGAAGCTGGCCGGGAAGGCCGGGCGGGTCACCGGCGTGGACACCTCGCCGGAGATGATCGCGCGCGCCCGGGAGCGGACCGGAGGAAGCCGGGACGTCGTTCTCCTGGAGGGCGACTTCCTCGCCGCCGACCTGCCGCGGGAGGGGTTCGACTTCATCTGCTCGGTGTCCACGATCCACCACATGGACTTCGAGGCGGGTCTGGTCAGGATGCGGGAGCTGCTGCGTCCCGGCGGCAGGCTGGTGGTGGTCGGGCTGGCCCGCGACGTCACCCTCGCGGACTGGCTGGTCAGGGTCCCGGGGCTGGCCGTCGTATGGCTGATCAAGAAGGTGCGGCGGGCCGCCGGGCCGCCGGGCATGCCCGCCGCCGCCGTCCAGATGGGATACGGGCAGGTACGGCGGAAGGCCCGGCGGCTGTTGCCCGGCTCGCGGTACCGCCGCCACCTGCTGCGCCGGTATTCGGTGATCTGGGAGAAGCCCGGGAGAACACCCGAATATGGGGGCTGATGCCGGTATGGTGACGGTTCATGATGCGCGTCCTGGTTCCTGTACGGCTGCGTAGGGCGGTACGTGGCTGGTTCGACTCCCGGTACATCTCGGTCGCGGATCATCGCCAGGACATCAAGGACGCCCTCTGGGAGGTCCAGACGCTCCGGCGCGAGGTCGTCACCCTCCAGGAGGAGGTCAGGCAGCTCGCCTCCAGGACCGGTGACGCGCAGCGGCTGTCCAGGGAGACGGCGGACGCGCTCGACCACGTCCTGCAGAACGAGGTGCTGGTCTGGCAGGCGATCGACGGGCTCAAGGAGCGCTCGTGAGGGTCGCCTGGGACGGCGCCGAGCTGGCCTTCCGCCTCGACCCCGAGGACGAGATCACCGGCAGGGCGGCCGACGAGCACCCGGTCAAGCTCAGGACCAGCTCGTGCGCGTTCGGCGGCGTGCCGGACGACGCGCACCCCGACCTGTTCGCCGTGGCCGCCTGGTCGGTCGTCGCGCCCTGGACACGCAGGCGGATCACCTTCGACCGGCCCGTCTCCGCCGAGGTGGCGCAGGCGTTGCACGACGGGTGGGGGATCGAGGCGGGCCCCGTCGGCGGGCCGCCCAGGAGCCAGGGCCGGACGCTGGCGATCTCCTACAGCGGCGGCGCCGACTCCGCCGCGGCCGCGGCGATCTTCCCCGAGGCGCCGTTCGTGCACTTCAGGAGGGTGCCGCACCCGAGGGTGCCCAACCGGTGGACCCACTACCGCTCCGACGTGCTGGCCGAGCTGGCGAAGAAGACCGGCCGCGAGCTGACCACGGTCACCTCCGACCTGGAGTTCACGCTCGCCGAGCCGCGTCCCGGATACCCCGAGCACCACGCCGTCGCGGCGGGCGCGCTGCTGCTCGCCGACCGGATGGACCTCGGCGGGCTCGCGTTCGGCTACGAACTCGGCTCCCGATGGCTGGGCGGTGACCGGTACCTGCTGCGGTTCACGCCGGACAACCCGATGTGGGCGCCGCACGGGGCGTGGGGCCGGTTGTTCGCCGCCGCGGGCGTGCCCATCGTGCTGCCGGTCGGCGGGGTCAGCGAGGCCGTGACGATGCGGCTGGCGCTCGGCTCGGCGCTCAGGGCCCAGGTCCGCTGGTGCCTCCAGGGCGGCGACGGGCCCTGCCGTACCTGCGGGAAATGCTTCTACAAGGAGATCATCCAGGCCGCCGTGGAACGGCGGCCGCTCGACACGCCGCTCACCGCCGACCGCGCCGTGGTGCGCAAATGGCTGCGCAAGCCGCCTTACGGCGGCATGGAGATGATCGAGTACGGCCTGGCCCGCATCCCCCGTGTGGAAGGCTCCATACTTGCCGGAGCCCTCGACCACTTCGACGCCACGGAGGAGTCCACGAGCTGGCTGGAGCGCTGCTACCCGCCCGCCCTGGCCGAGATCCCCGAGCCGTGGCGCGAGCCGGCGAGTGCGTTCATGGCGGAGAACGCCGGGCTGATGACCCCCGGCGAGGCACGGCGCGTGGAGGAATGGGGATCGTGAAGGTCTATCTGTCGGTCGACATGGAAGGCGTGACCGGGCTGACCGACCCGGAGGAGATGCACGCGGGCAAGCGCGGCTACGAACGCGGCTGCGAGCTCATGACGGCCGACGCCAACGCGGCCATCGAGGGAGCGTTCGCGGCCGGGGCGACGAACGTGCTGGTCAACGACGCGCACGGCTCCACGAAGAACCTGCGGATCGACCTGCTCGACCCGCGCGCCACGCTCATCAGAGGGCCGGGCAAGTCGCAGCGGATGGCCCAGGGACTCGACGCCTCCTTCCAGGCCGCCTGCTTCGTCGGCTACCACGCCATGGCCGGGGTGCCGCACGGGGTGCTCAACCACACGTGGATGGGCAAGGAGATCCAGAACGTCTACCTCAACGGCGAGGTCTGCGGCGAGACCAGGATCGTGGCCGCGTGCGCCGGGTTCCACGGGGTGCCGGTCGTGCTGGTCGCCGGGGACGAGGCGGTCGGCGAGGAGGCCCGCGAGCTGCTCGGCGACGTCGAGACGGTCGCGGTCAAGAAGGGCATCGACAAGTTCTCCGCCGAACTGCTGCCGCCGAGTGTGGCCCAGGCCAGGATCCGCGAGGCGACGGAGCGGGCGCTGAACCGGGTCGCGGACTTCACGCCCTATGCGGTGGCGGCGCCGTACACGCTGGGAGTGGAGTGGAACTCCACCGCCATCGCGGCGGCGGTGGCGCTGATCCCGGGTGTGAAGGCGGCGGGGACGCGCCACATCGAGTTCACGACCGACGACTTCACCCAGATCATGGCGCTGTTCGGGCTGTTCGCGACCATCGGCGGTCAGGTCGCCTGCGGAAGCGGCCCTTACGGATGAATACGGTCACCCGGCGCGGGCTCCTGGTCGGGATCGGCGCGGCCGGGGGAGCGGGGGCGATGTACGCGGCGATGGGGGCGCTGGGGCTGGCGCCCGACGAACAGGAGAAGGCGTTCACACCGCCGTCTCCGGGCGACTTCACGTTGCGCGGCAAGGCCTCGGCCAAGGTGGTGATCATCGGGGCGGGGGTCGCGGGGCTGACGGCCGCGTACGAGCTGGGCAAGGCCGGCTACGATTGCACGCTGCTGGAGGCGCGGGCGCAGGCCGGCGGGCGGAACCTGACGCTGCGCGGCGGCGACCGGCTGACCGAGACGAGCGGGCCCGCGCAGGACGTGCGGTTCGGGGAGGGCGTGTACTTCAACGCCGGACCCGGGCGGATCGCGCCGTGGATGGTCACCATGGACTACTGCCGTGAGCTGGGCATTCCGATCGAGGCGTTCATCAACAACAACGCCAACGCGTTCGTGCACACCAACGGGCGGACGGTCCGGGCGAAGGCCGCCCGAGCCGACATGTACGGATATATCGCCGAACTCCTCGCCAAAGCCACGAATGTCGGCCAGCTCAACCGCAAGCTCACCAAGGACGACAAGGAACGGCTGCTGGAGTTCCTGCGCCGCTTCGGCGACCTCGGCCCGGCCTACGACTACAACGGCTCCGCCCGCCGCGGATTCGTGAAATATCCGGCCACCCAGAACGGCATCCGGCTCGATCCGCCCGGCTCGCTCCACCAGGTCCTCGCCGCCGCCACCGGCCGCGCCATCACCAACGACTTCGGCTACGAACAGGCCACCCCCATGTTCCAGCCGGTCGGCGGCATGGACGCCATCGTCAAGGCCCTGACCGCCGCCGTCGGCCCCGAACGCATCAGGACCGGCGTCCAGGTCACCGAGGTCGCCACCCGCGAGAAGGACGTCCAGGTCACCTGGAACGGCGGCGCCCTCACCGCCGACTACTGCCTGGCCACGCTCCCGCCGCACATCCTCGCCAAGATGACGCACAACCTCGGCGCCGATGTCACGGCCGCCCTGAAGCGGCCCGTCCCGGTCGCGGCGGGCAAGATCGGCCTGGAGTACGGCCGGCGCTGGTGGGAGATCGACGACCGGATCTACGGCGGCATCACCGAGACCGACCTCGACATCACCCACATCTGGTACCCCTCCCACGGCTACCACTCCCAGCGCGGCCTCGTGGTCGGCTACTACGCCAGCGACGAGCACGCCGAGCTGTACGGCGCCCTGACCCCCGAGGACCGCCGCCGCCGGGCACTCACCCAGGGCAAGAAGATCCACGGCGAGAAGTACCGGGCGGAGCTGCTGTCCGACGTCTCCGTCGCCTGGGAACGCCAGCCGCACATCCAGGGCGGATGGGCCCGCTGGCCCGCCTTTGATTCGTCCTTCACTCTTCTGCAACGCCCCAGCGGAAGGGTCTACTTCGCGGGTGACTGGCTCACCCACCTGATCGCCTGGCAGGCGGGGGCCATGGAGTCCGCGCGCAACGCCGTCACGCAGCTGCATCAACGAGTGCTGCAGTCACCCTAGTGACGGCGGGCGTAAGGTCCTGAGGATGGAAGAGACTTTGCACTGGCAGCCTGCGGCGACACACACCGAGCTCCTCGCCGGCCCGGTGGCCGAGGCGGTGCGCGCGCTCGCCGACGACGACGTCCACGTGGCCGCGATCGACCCCGGCCTGGCCGACACCGCCGCGTTCTGTGAGAAGTACGGCGTGGCACTCGACGAGTCGGCCAACTGCGTGATCGTGGCGGGAAAGCGGGGCGGTGAGGTGCGGTACGCGGCGTGCATGGTGCTGGCGACCATGCGGGCCGACGTCAACGGCGTGATCCGCAAGCACCTCGACGTCCGCAAGTCCAGCTTCGCGCCGATGACCGAGGCGGTCGAGCTGACCGGCATGGAGTACGGAGGCATCACCCCGCTCGGACTGCCGGCGGACTGGCCTATCCTGGTTGATTCGAACGTGGCATCGCATAACAGGGTCGTCATCGGGAGCGGCGTGCGCAGGTCCAAGCTCGCCGTTTCCGGGGCACTGCTGGCCGGGCTCAAGGGGGCTGAGGTTCTCGACCTGGCCACTAGAGCGGACGCGACCATTAGACATTGAGACGTATTCGAGACCGTTGGATGGGAAACCGATGGGGCTGATCCGGACGTTGTACGAGTGGGAATGTGGCCCCATGGTTCATCTCGTGGGCGGGGATTAAGCCGGTATGGTGCTTCATGCCATGAACGATGACCGACTTGGCCCTTACCGGCTGCTCAGGCGGCTCGGTGAAGGCGGAATGGGTGTTGTCCACCTCGCTGTCGATCAGCATGGTCGGCAGGTGGCGGTCAAGGTCCTGCGTGCGGAGGTCGCCGGCGACGAGGTCGCCAGGCGGCGGCTCTCGCGCGAGGTCGAGACGATGCGGCGGGTGCGCAGCAAGTACATCGCCGAGGTGGTCGACGCCGACGTCACCGGTCATCGGCCGTACATCGTCACCCGGTACGTGGCCGGGCGCGCCCTCGACGAGATCGTCAGGGACGACGGCCCGCTGGAGCTGCCCGCGCTGCTCGCGGTCGCGCACGGCGTGGCCTCCGCGCTGTCCGCCGTCCACTCCGTGGGCGTGATCCACCGCGACCTCAAGCCGGGCAACGTGCTCATCCTCGACGGCCAGCCGGTGCTGATCGACTTCGGCATCGCCCAGGCGGTCGACGCCACCCGGCTGACCCAGAC
This sequence comes from Nonomuraea sp. NPDC050547, assembly GCF_044457345.1. Classification (NCBI taxonomy): domain Bacteria; kingdom Bacillati; phylum Actinomycetota; class Actinomycetes; order Streptosporangiales; family Streptosporangiaceae; genus Nonomuraea; species Nonomuraea sp. NPDC050547. The sequence goes on along the minus strand of NZ_JBITGW010000011.1, from coordinate 317,108 downwards.
CGGCATGTTCATCGGCACGCCCGGCTACCTCGCGCCCGAGATCATCGAGGGCCAGGAGGCGGGGCCGGAGGTCGACGTGCACGCCTGGGCGGGCACGCTGCTCTTCGCCGGCACCGGCCTGCCGCCCTTCGGCAAGGGCACGCTGGAGATGATCTTCTACAACATCACCGCGGGCAAGGCCGACGTCAGCGCGGCCCCGGCGGTGCTGCAGCCGCTACTGAAGGCGGCCTTCCAGCGCAACCCCGCCCGGCGGCCCAAGGCGGCCGAGCTGGCGGAGCAGACCGCGCGGCTGCTGCCCAAGTCGGCCAGGTCCATCCCCGACGAGATCTCCACCGTCCCCCGCACGGACCGCACCGGCGACTCCCAGGCCCCGGCCCAGCCGCCTCAGCAGTACGTCTCCCTGCTCCCCAACGGCCCCCAGAACGGCGGCCAGGCCCCGCCCGCCACCTCGGGTCCCCAGCAGGGCCAGGCCCCGCCGTCCCCCTCGGGCCCACGCCAGGGCCAGAGCGGCCAGGGTCAGCACGTCACCACGCATCCCCAGCACGGCCAGCCGCCCCCGCACGCCGCGTCGGGAGCGCAGGGGCCGCCGCAGCACGGAGCGCCCCCGGCCGGCCCCGCGCACTCCGACCAGCACGCCAGGCCGCCCGGCTACCAGCAGACTCCCGCCCAGGGCGACCCGTGGCCCACCCGCAGAGTCACCCCGGAAGAGCTGCGCCAGATGCAGGACGGCGGCGGCGCCCCCAGCGTGCCGTGGCCAGGTCAGCAGGGCTGGCACAACAGCTACCCGCCTCCTCCGCGCGAGGGCGACGTGCCGACCACGCGGGTGCGCTCCGAGCCGCCGCCCTACGTTCCGGTGCAGGCGCCGCCGCATCAGCAGCAGTACCCGCAGGACCCGGCCACGCGCCGCGAGCCGTACATCCCGGGAATGCGGCCGGGACAGCTCCTGCAGCGGTCCCGCGCGTACGGCGTGGCCGGCGCGATGCTCCTGATCATCATGATCGTCCTGGCCGCGATCGCCCCGGTCCTCGTGGCCCTGGTGGCGCTCCCGGCCGCCCTGCTCCTGCGCGCCGCGGACCTGGCCCAGCCCGAGCTGAGCGCGCGCCGCTCCACCGGCGCCGCCGCGCTCGACGTGCTGCGCGTCTTCAGCCACCCGAAGGCGCTGGTCAAGTCGGCGGGGATCACGCTGGCGCTGGTCCTGTACGCCGCCATCCTCGGGCTGCCGGTCACCCTCCTGCTCACAGTGCTGGGCAGGAGTGTGCCGGCGAACGCTCTGGCCTGGGGCGCGGCCGTCGCCATCTGGACCATTTGCGCCGGTCCCGGCGTCGAGGGACCTGGCCGCCAGATGCGCAGGACCCTCTCATCCCTCGTACCCTCAAGGACAGCGGCCATGGTGATGGCCGGGGTGCTCGCGGCGGGCGCCGCGCTTTCACTGGTGCTCGCCATCGGTACGTTCGGCACGTCGCCGAATTTGCGCGCAGTATGGACACCAGTGAACGTCTCGCAGCTGGAAGATCAGCTCGGGAAACTGTCGAAGTCGGGGGGATGATGCAGGGAGCCAGGCGATGAACACGCAGGTTCCAGAGCGGCTCGGGCCGTACCGGCTGGTCAGGAAGATCGGCGAGGGTGGCATGGGCGTGGTCCACCTGGGCATGGACGCCGACGGCGGCCAGGTGGCCGTCAAGGTCCTGCACCCGCATGTCGCCGCCGACCTCAAGGCGCGCGACCGGCTCACCCGCGAGGTCGAGACCATGCGGCGCGTGCGCAGTTCGCACGTGGCCGAGGTGCTCGACGCCGAGCTCGTGGGCGGTCAGCCGTACGTCGTGACCCGGTTCGCGCCGGGCCGCACGCTGGAGGACACCGTCCTCGCCGACGGGGCGCTGCGTGACTACGAGCTGGTACGGCTGGCGCGCGGGCTCTGCCAGGCGCTCGTGGCCATCCACGCCGCCGACGTGATCCACCGCGACTTCAAGCCCTCCAACGTCATGCTCGTGGGCGGGGAGCCGCTGGTCATCGACTTCGGCATCGCGCACCTGGTCAACGCCACGCGGCTGACCCAGACCGGGATGTTCGTCGGCACGCCGGGCTATCTGGCGCCCGAGATCATCCGCGACTCGGAGATCACCCAGGCGGCCGACGTGCACGCGCTGGCCTCCACCGTCTTCTTCGCCGCCACGGGCGCGCCGCCGTTCGGCACGGGCACGTTCGAGGCGGTCTGCTTCAACATCATGGAAGGCCGGGCCCAGCTCGACAAGGCGCCGATGTGGCTGCGCGGCTGGCTGAGCCGTGCCCTCCAGGTCGACGCCCGCTCGCGGCCCGGCGCCCAGGAACTCCTGCGGATGGCCAGGCAGCTCGACCCGACCAGGACCGCCTTCCACGAGGTGCCCACCACGCCGCCGCCCTCGTCGGGCACGCGTGTGCTGCCGGCCGGCGACAACTACTCCGACCTGCTGCCGCCGGTCGAGTACTCCAAGCCGCCGAGGGTGGAGAAGCAGCGGGTGGAGAAGCCGCCGCCCGCGCCGCGCAACCCCACGCCGCCGCCGTACGTGCCCGCGCCGCTGCCGCGCACCGACCAGCGGGTGGCCGGATACCCGGCGCCGCCTCAGGTGCGTCCCTATACGCCGCCGCCCGCGCCGCAGACGCAGGCCAGGCCGTACACGCCGCCGGGGGAGCGCAAGCGCTTCGTCGTCGGCAGCCAGCTCGTCGGGTTCCTGCTGCTCGTGGGGCTGACCGCGATGACGGTCATGGTCCCGGTCACCGTCGGCGCGGTCGCCATCGCGCTCGCGGTCGTGCTGCGCGTCGGCGAGTACCTGTTCGGCGAGATGGTGAACCGGCGACGGGCGCGCGGGGGAGGCAGCTCGGCCGACGCGTTGCTGGCGATCGTCGGCACCCCGTGGGCGCTGGTGAAGGCCGCCCTGATGACCCTCGTGCACGTGCCGCTCGCCCTGGCCTTCGGCGCGATCGTCTGGGGCATCCTGCGCTGGGGCGGCGGCATGAGCATCAACGGGGCCGCCGCCTACGCCGCCGGGGCCTTCACGCTCGGCCTGTTCGTCCTGCCCGGCGGCGGCGCTCCGCGCAAGGCCGTGACCCGCAGCCTGACGAGCGTGCTGCGTACGCCGGGCGCCGCCCTGGTCGCCACGGTGGCCGTCGGCACCCTGACCCTGCTGGCGGTGTTGTTCGCCTTCAGCCAGAAGACCGTCTGGACCCCCTGGGAGCCTCCCTCCGAAGTCATCGACCGCCTGACCGCCCAAGCCCAGGACGGCGCCGTCAGCCTCCTCACCGGCCTGGCCGACGACCTGCTCAAGAAGTCCGGGCTGGGATTCTTGTCACCCTGGTCCTGAGTGTCCCGTCCCTGCCACCGGGGGAAAGGATGGGTATGAGCGAGCAGCTGGGGCCGTACCGGTTGCTGTCCCGGCTCGGCGCGGGCGGGTTCGGCGAGGTGCATCTCGCGCTCGACGCCGAGGGCCGGACGGTGGCGGTCAAGATTCTGCATCCGCACGTGGCCGCCGACGATGCCGCTCTGACCAGGCTGGCGCGTGAGGTCGAGACGATGCGCCGGGTGCGCGGGGCGCGGGTGGCCGAGGTGCTGGACGCCTCCTTGGACGGCGAACGGCCCTACCTGGTGACCAGGTATGTGCAGGGCAAGCCGCTCTCCGCCGTCACGGTGCCGGTCGCCGATCTGCGGCTGCTGGCTTCCGGGCTGGCCGAGGCGCTGTCGGCGATGCACGAGGCGGGCGTGACCCATCGAGACCTCAAACCGGCCAACGTGATGATGGCCGACGGCGAGCCGGTGGTGATCGACTTCGGGATCGCGCTCGCGCTCGACTCCCTGTCGGTGACCGCCTCGGGCGCGGTGATCGGGACGCCCGGCTATCTCGCGCCGGAACTGCTGGAGGGGCGGGAGGCGGGGATGGAGGCCGATGTGTTCTCCTTCGGCGCCACCATGGCCTATGCCGCCACGGGGCGGGAGCCGTACGGGAAGGGGCCCGCCTCCGCGGTCGCCTACCGGGTGGTCCATCACGAGCCCGACCTCGACGGCGTGCCGGAGTGGCTGGCCCCGCTCCTGCGCGAGTGCCTGGCGCGTGAGCCCGCCGCGCGGCCGACGGCCGCGCGGGTCTGCGCGGTGCTGGGCGCCACACCGGCCCCGCGCGGCGGCCACAGCCGCGGACCTTCCCCCGGTACGGCACAGCCGCCGGTCCTGGTGGCCGATCCGCACGCCGAGCCCACCCGCGAATGGCGGCCCGGCGCCCGGCGGGACGTGGATCTGGAGCGCGCGCTGCACCGGGAGAAGGTGCGCAGGCGGTGGGTGATCGGGTCGGGGCTGTTCGTGTCGCTGCTGGCCGCGGCGGCACGCGAGCCGCTGCCCGAGGTGTCGCTGTTCCTGCTGTCGGCCTTCGCGCTGGCGATCGTGGCCGACGCGGGAGTGGCGCTGGCCTCGCGGCGGCCGTTCAGGAACCGCAGGATCGTGGCCGACCTGGCGACGTTCGCGGGGACGGGGGCGCTGTGGTTCGGGCTGAGCACGTTCTTCAGCCCGATCACTCTGGCGCTGTTCGCCGGGACCGCGCTGGTGGCCGGTGTGGTCTTCCTCATGTCGGCCTGATCACACCCCAACTCTGGAACAAAGTTCGGTAAGCTGGGGCCACCTGCGAGTTTGCCCTCAAGCTACTCATGGGTAACATAGCGAGCCAGGGACGAGGGGTGACCCGCCGACGCGGTCCACCCCTGGCACCTGGCACTCTGGACACCGCACGAGCTTTCTACCGAGCTATCCGGCGAAAACGGGAGGTCGGCCACCGGCCATGAACATCGTCGTCTGCGTGAAGCAGGTTCCCGACACGGCGACCGAGCGCAAGCTGCGGTCCGATGACAAGACGCTCGACCGTGACGCCGTCGACGGCGTGGTGAACGAGCTTGACGAGTATGCGGTCGAGGAGGCGCTGAAACTCAAGGAGGCCCATGGCGGTGAGGTCACCGTCCTCACCATGGGCCCCGGCAAGGCCACCGAGACCATCCGCAAGGCCCTGGCCATGGGCGCCGACAAGGCGGTCCACCTGACCGACGACGCCCTGCGAGGCTCGGACGCGCTCTCGACCTCCTACGCGATGGCCCAGGCGCTGAAGAAGATCGGGTTCGACCTGGTCATCCTCGGCTCCGAGTCCACCGACGCGCGTACCGGCGTGCTGCCCGCGATGCTGGCGGAGCGTCTGGGCGCGCCGCAGCTCACGCTGGCCAACAAGGTCGACGTCGAGGGCTCCTCGATCACGATCCAGCGCCTGACCGACTACGGCTACGACAAGGTCGAGGCCACGCTGCCGGCCGTCGTCTCCGTCGTCGAGAAGATCAACGAGCCGCGTTACCCGTCCTTCAAGGGCATCATGGCGGCCAAGAAGAAGCCGGTCGAGACGCTCGGCGTGGCCGACATCTCCGCCGACGCGGGTCAGGTCGGCCTCGGCGCCGCCTGGTCGGAGGTCGTGGACTTCGCCGCGGCACCGCCCCGCGCGGCCGGCACGATCGTCAAGGACGAGGGCGACGGTGGCGCGAAGGCCGCCGACTTCCTCGCGTCCAAGAAGTTCATCTGAGAACGGGGGTTTTGCTGATATGTCGGAAATTCTCGTTCTGGTCGAACACGTCGACGGCGAGGTCAAGAAGGTCACGCTTGAGCTGCTGACCCTGGCCAAGTCCCTCGGCTCCCCGTCGGCCGTCTGGGCGGGTCCCGGCCTGAGCGACGCCGCCACGGCCAAGCTCGCCGAGTACGGCGCCGACAAGGTCTACAACGCCTCCGCCCAGGAGATCGTGGACTATGTCGTGGCCCCGAAGGCCGAGCTGCTCGCGCAGCTGGTCTCCGCGGCCGCGCCCGCCGCCGTCCTGGTCGCCGCCACGGCCGAGGGCAAGGAGATCGCCGGCCGCCTGGCCGTCAAGACCGACTCCGGCGTCATCACCGACGCCGTCGGCCTCGGCGACGGCTTCGTGGCCGACCAGTCGATCTTCGGCGGTGGCGTCAACGTCAAGTCGAAGGTGGCCAAGGGCACCCCGATCGTCGCCGTACGCCCCAACTCCACGGCCCCCGTGGCCGCGGCCGGCGCCGGCGCCGTCGAGGAGGTCGCGGTCGCGCTGTCCGACGCCGCCCGCGCGGCCAAGGTGGTCGACCGGGTCAAGCAGGAGAAGGGCGCGCGCCCCGAGCTGACCGAGGCCGCCATCGTGGTCTCCGGCGGCCGAGGTGTGGGCTCGGCCGAGAACTTCTCGGTCATCGAGGGCCTGGCCGACGCGCTCGGCGCCGCCGTGGGCGCCTCGCGCGCCGCGACGGACGCCGGCTGGTACCCCCACCAGTTCCAGGTGGGCCAGACCGGCAAGACGGTCTCGCCGCAGCTGTACGTGGCGGCGGGCATCTCCGGCGCCATTCAGCACCGGGCCGGCATGCAGACCGCGAAGACCATCGTCGCGATCAACAAGGACCCCGAGGCGCCGATCTTCGAGCTCGCGGACTACGGCGTGGTGGGCGACCTCCACCAGGTCGTGCCGCAGCTGACCGAAGAGGTCAACAAGCGCAAGTAGGCACACGGGCGGCGCCGGACCCCTCGCGGGCTCCGGCGCCGTCCGCTTTCACCCGAGCGCCCGCCTGAGGCGTGCGGCCAGGAGTTCGCCCTCCTCGGGACTCCACTCCAGGACACCGTTCTCGGCCATCAGCGCGTGGTACTGCTGCCGCTCGTACGGACCGCCCGGCGGCAGCGCCGCCACGTGCCAGCGCAGGTGGGAGTTGCCCCGGGCAGGGTCGCGTAGCGGGCGAGGAAGGCCAGGTGGCGCTCGTCCTCGTAGAAGACCTTCTCCACGTCGTAGGCGGGGTCACCGGCCACGATCGCGCAGATGAAGCACGGGTTGCCCTGGACGCGTTCGTGGTAGGCGGCGACGTCGAAGGGGACCTTGCCGGTCACGACAGGCCCGCCCGGCGGGCGCGTTCGACGGCGGCGGGGAGGACGTCCACCAGGCGGTCGACGTCCTCCGGGGTGGAGGTGTGGCCCAGCGTGAAGCGGAGCGAACCGCGCGCGGCGGCCGCGTCGGCGCCCATGGCCAGCAGGACGTGGGAGGGCTGGGCGACCCCCGCCGAGCAGGCGGAGCCGGTCGAGCACTCCACGCCCTTGGCGTCCAGGAGCATGAGCAGGGCGTCGCCCTCGCAGCCGGGGAAGGAGAAGTGGGCGTTGCCGGGCAGCCGGTCGACGGGGTCGCCGTTGAGCACGACGTCGGGGACGGCCTGCCGTACCCGCTGGATGAGGGTGTCGCGCAGGGCGGTCAGGCGGGCGTGCTCGTGTTCCTGATCGCGTACGGCCACGCGCACCGCGGCGGCGAGCCCGGCGATGGCGGGGGCGTCGAGGGTGCCGGAGCGTACGTCGCGCTCCTGGCCGCCGCCGTGGAGGACGGAGACCGGGGTCAGCCCCCTGGCCAGCAGCAGGACGCCGACGCCCATCGGGCCGCCGATCTTGTGCCCGGTCAGCGTGAGCGCGTCGGCCGTGGACGCGGCGAAGGAGACCGGCAGCTGGCCGATGGCCTGCACGGCGTCGGTGTGGAAGGGGATGCCGTGCTCGTGGGCGACGCCGGCCAGTTCGCGCACGGGCTGGACGGTGCCGACCTCGTTGTTGGCCCACATGACGCTGACCACGGCCACGCCGGACGGGTCCTCGGCGATCGCCGCGCGCAGCTCCGCCGGGTCGACGCGGCCCGCCGGGTCGACGGGCAGGAGGGTGACGCGGGCGCCCTGGCTGCGTTCGAGCCACTGGGCCGGGTCGAGGGCGGCGTGGTGCTCGACGGAGCTGATGAGGATGCGGTCGGCGGGGCGGCGCGACCAGTACAGGCCCTTGATGGCGAGGTTGTCGGCTTCGGTGCCGCCGGAGGTGAAGACGACCTCGCTGGGGCGGGCGCCGAGGGCTTCGGCGATGGACTCGCGTGACTCCTCGACGATCCGGCGCGTCTGGCGGCCGGCGGCGTGCAGGGAGGAGGCGTTGCCCACGCGGCCGAGTTGCTCCGTCATGGCCTCGATCGCCTCGGGGAGCATGGGGGTGGTCGCCGCGTGATCAAGGTAGGCCGACGGTCTGGTCACCCGTCCAGGGTATCTCGCTTGCTACTGTACCGTCCGGACGGTACAGTGTCAGGTATGCGTAGAGACGAGTTGCTGGATGCCGCGGAGGGACTCCTCTGTGACCATGGCTCCGACGCGCTCACGCTGGCCGCCGTGGCCGACCGTGCGGGAGTGAGCAAGGGCGGGCTGCTCTATCACTTCAGCACCAAGGAAGCGCTGATCAAAGCGATGGCCGAACGCCTCATCGGCGACTTCGACGAGCTGATGGCGGCGCAGCCGTACGACACCTATACCAAACGCTACCTGGGCGCCACGATGGCGGCGATCCGCTCCGGCCGGCTCCGACGATGGGCCGTGGTGACCGGAGCCTCCGGGAACATGTTCCTGCTCACGCCGCTGCGTGAGGCCATGAGCCGCTGGCATTCCGAGGGCATCAGGGACGAGCCCGACCCGGTCGCCGCCCAGATCGTCCGCCTGGCCTGTGAGGGCCTGTGGGACGTAGCCAGCCACGACCCGAGCCTGCATTCGGAGGAGGAGCTCGCCGCGCTTGAGCGGCGACTGCTCGCGCTCCTCTGAGCGAAACCCTTCCTGACAAGGGGTACGGCCCGGCGGCCGTGCCCCTCTTCTTCGTGTGTGTGAAAGGAACCTGTGATGACCCGCGACCTGAGGACTGCCCGTTTCGGGGCAATCCTCACCTTTGTCCTTGCTGGCTTGATGGTGGGCACCATGACCGTGCGCATCCCCGCGCTGACCGACAAACTCGGTCTGTCCGCGGCGGAGGTGGGCGGCGTACTGCTCGCCTGGGGTCTCGGCGCGCTCGTCAGCATGCAGGCGATGCGCGGCATCATGAGCCGCGCGGGCAGCGGGGCGGTCCTGCGGGTCGGCGGTCCCCTGACCGCGCTCTCCCTGCTCGGACTCGCCTTCGCGCCCAACCTGCCGTTGCTGCTGGTGACCGCGGTGCTGTTCGGCATGGCGTTCGGCGCGGTCGACATCGCCATGAACGCCCAGGGCTCGGCGGTCGAGCAGGCGTACGGCCGGCCGCTCATGAACAGCATGCACGCGGGCTGGTGCGTCGGCGCCATCGGCGCGGGTGTGATCGGCTCCCTGTCGATCGCTTCGGGGCTGTCGCTGACCGCCAACCTGGCGCTCATCGCCCTCGTCTCGCTGCCCGTCATGGTGTGGGTGAGCCGTTCATACCTGGCCGACAAGCCCGTCGCGGGCTCCACGGCCGAGACCGGCAAGAAGCGCCTGCCCCCGGTCGTCTACCTGCTCGGCGCCATCATGTTCTTCGCCTTCATGGTCGAGGGCACCGTGGCCGACTGGAACGGCCTGTTCATGCGCGACTCGCTCGGCGCCCCCGAGGCGCTGGCCGCGCTCGGCTACCCGATCTTCGAGGCCGGCATGCTGCTGGCCAGGCTCACCGGTGACCGCCTGCGTTCCCGCTTCGGGGTGAAGGGCCTGATGACCGCCTCCGGGCTGGCCACGGCCGCCTTCTTCGCCATCGTGCTGACCGCGGCGACGCCGATCATGGCCTTGGCCGCGATGTTCTTCGTCGGCCTCGGCGTCGCCACGATCGCACCGGTGACGATGTCCATGGCGGGAACCGCCACGGACACCCCCGGGCGCGCGATCGCCCAGGCGGGCGCGATGGGGTACGCCGGACTGCTGCTCGGTCCCGTGGTGATCGGGTTCCTGTCCGACGTGACCTCACTGCGCACCGCGCTGGGTCTGGCCGTGGTGCTCGGCCTGCTGATCGCGCTGGCCGCCCGCTTCCTGCCGCGCCCGCGCCTGCTCGCCCCTGTGAGGATGCCGGAGCGGGGCGAGGAGCGCGAGCTGGCCAGGGCCGGCTAGGAGAAGGCCTCGACGCGGGTGCGCCGCTCGATCTCCAGGCGTTCCGCCTTGCCCATCTTCGGGGTCTCGGTGTACTCCCAGCCGCCCTTCACGGCCTTCACCTTGACCCCGGCGGCGTTGAGCAGGCGTACCCACTCACGGAAGTCGGCGTCGTAGTTCCGGTTGTACCTGGGGTCCATCGCCTTGGGCATCAGCACCCGCTTGTCCGCGCAGCGCTTCACCTTGGCCTCCTGGCCCTTGGCCGGGACGCCGATGCCGCCCGGCCCCACGACCGCCGGGGCCGAGGTGAACTTCACGCCCTGCGCCTTGAGGCAGCGGTTGTAGACCTCCCTCAGGCGCAGAAGCCGGGACTCGGTGTAGTCGAGCGGGAGCCGTACGCCCTTCTCCGCTTTGTCCGCGACAGGCGCGGGTGCGGGGCTCTTGGCGGGAGCGGGCGCCGGGCTGGGGGTCGCGGCGTGCGCCGCGACCATGCCGCCGCCCAGCGTGACGGCGGTGAGACCGGCGATGGCGAGTGCTTGGGTGAGCTTCATGGGCCTCACCCTGCCGCCCGCTTTTAAGGGACTTGTCAGGACGACATGGGAAACCTGTCTTGTCACATACCGTGAAGCGCATGGGGGCACATGTCTTGATCGCCGAGGATGACGAGGGCCAGGCCGAGCTGATCCGCCGCTACCTCGAACACGAGGGCCACCGGGTCACCGCCGTGCACGACGGCCGCGCCGCCATCGACGCCGCCCGCGCCGCCGAGCCCGACCTGGTCATCCTCGACCTCATGCTGCCCCGGGTGGACGGCCTTGACGTCTGCCGCGTGCTGCGCGCCGAGTCCGACGTGCCCCTGCTCATGCTGACCGCCCGCAGCACCGAGGACGACCTGCTGCTCGGCCTCGACCTGGGCGCCGACGACTACATGACCAAGCCGTTCAGCCCGCGTGAGCTGATGGCGCGCGCCCGCGCCCTCCTGCGCCGCCGCGTGCGCGCCGCCTCCCCGGTGCACGCCATCGGAGACCTGCTCATCGACCCCCTCCGCCACCAGGTACGGCAGGGCGGCCGGCCCGTCGAGTGCACCCCCGGCGAGTTCCAGCTCCTGGCGGCCATGGCGGCGGAACCGGAACGGGTCTTCACCCGCCGCCAGCTCCTGGAGCACATCCACGGATTCGACCGCTACATCACCGAGCGCACGGTCGACATGCACGTGATGAACCTCCGTAAGAAGCTCGAGCCCGACCCCCGCCGCCCCGTCACCCTGCTGACCGTCTACGGCGTCGGCTACAAGCTCGTCGATGCGGCGCCGTAGCGGGCTGCGGGTCAAGCTGCTCGCCGCCTCCGTCCTCGTGGCCGTCTGCTCCGTCGCCGCGACCGCCTGGGTCGTCAGCACCCTGACCTCGGGCGCCATCCAGCAGCAGCGCGGCCAGGCACTCGCCGAGGACACCCGCGTCTACGACACCCTCCTCGCCTACGCCGCCCGCCACCCCGCGTGGAACGGCGTGGACCGGGTCGTCGCCGACCTCGCCGCCAAGACCGGCCGCAAGATCACGCTGACCACCCACGACCGCCGCCCGATCGCCGCCTCCGCCCCCGGCACCCCGCCCGCGACCCCTTCCGCCGTGGTCGACCCGCTGGCGGTGGACACCGCGCTGCTGCCCTCGGCCGGCCCCGACCGCATCGACCCCAGAGCCACCGGCCCGTTCACCCTGCGCACCGCCGAGGTACGCGCGCTGCGCCGGCTCGCCCAGCTGCGCGTGGAGTGCCTGCGCCGCACCGGGTTCGACGCCAAGGCGGTGACCAGCCCGTCCGGCCGTCCTGACGTCCAGGTGGAAGGCACAGAACCCACCCCGGTCCGGGACGCGTGCACCAAGTACGAGCTCACCCGCTCCACCCGCACCGAGGCCAAGGCCCTGCGCCAGCTCAACTCCCTGGTCAACGCCTGCCTGAACCGCGAAGGCCGCGACCCCGTCAAGCTCTCCCGCGACCTCACCTGGACCTGGACCCGCCCCGCGGTCGTCGGCGGCCCCGTCGCCGAAGGCGTCAACGGCTGCCTCGACACCAGCCGCCGCGAGCAACTGCGCTCCCACGTGGCCCCCGCGGCCTGGCTGTTCATCGAGTCGGCGCCCACCGCCCCCGCCCTGAACCTCTCGCCGGGGAACACCGCCCGCATCGCCGCCGTGGCCGCCGCCATCCTGGTGCTGAGCGCCGCCATCAGCTTCTACCTGGCCACCCGCGTCATCCACCCGCTACGCGCCCTGACCGCCGCCGTCCACCGCATGCGCGAGGACGGCGCCGCCAAGGTCAGCGTGTCGGCGGGCGGCGAACTCGGCGACCTCGCCGCGGCCTTCAACGAGATGGCCGAGCACCGGCTCCGCCTGGAGGCGCTGCGCAAGGACATGGTCAGCGACGTCGCCCACGAACTGCGCACCCCGCTCAGCAACATCCGCGGCTGGCTGGAGGCGGTGGAAGACGGCGTCGCCCCCCTGGACACGCGGCGCCTGCTCAAGGAGTCGCTCCTGCTGCAACACATCATCGACGACCTGCAGGACCTGTCGATCGCCGACGCGGGCAGGCTCCGCCTCCACCCCGAGCCCGCCGACCTGCGCGACCTGCTCGACCAGGTGGCCGCCGCCCACCCCGCGCCCGGCCTCACCCTGACCGTCACCGCCGCCCCCGGCCTCACCCTCGAAGCCGACCCGGTACGGCTGCGCCAAGCCGTGGGCAACCTGGTCACCAACGCCATCCGCCACACCCCGCCCGGCGGCCACATCGCGCTGACCGGCCGCCCGCTCGGCGATCAGATGGCGATCGAGGTGGCCGACACCGGCACCGGCATCGCCCCCGAAGATCTGCCCCACGTCTTCGACCGCTTCTGGCGGGCCGACCGCTCCCGCAGCAGAAAGGGCGGCGGCAGCGGACTCGGCCTGGCCATCGTCCGCAGCATCGTCACCGCCCACGGCGGCACGGTGACGGCCGCCGGCGCCCCGGGAGAGGGCACCGTCTTCACCGTCACCCTGCCGCTCAGGACAGGAACGGCGCCACCGACACCCAGGCGGGATCGGAGTCGACGTCCACCACCGGATCACCCTCCTGCCAGCTGACGATGAGCTCCTTGGCGTGGATGGCCGCCTCGCCCGTCGGGTCCGCGTACAGGTGGATCACCCGGTGACCCTCGGCGCTCAGGTGCGCCGCCAGGATCGCGTCGGCGTGGAGCTTGGTCAGGCGGGCGGCCAGCCGTTCCTCGAAGTCGCGCAGCGCGATGAGCGAGTCGCCGACCGGCAGGCCGTTCTCGTCGCGGTGGGAGTAGGGGAGCGTGATCTGGATGTGCTGGTCGAACATCGGATGGTCGACGGGCCGCAGCGGATACCGCGTCGTGGCGACCAGCGGCGCGCCACCCGCCGTCTGCCCCTCCAGCAGCGCCCACTGCTCCTCGTCATACCCCGAGGCCACGTCGTCGACGACGGCCCGCAGATGAGCCGCCGAGACGGCGTCGATCGGCTCGAACGTCGCCGCGGTGATCTCACCGATCCAGCGGGCCACATCGTCCTCGCCGAGCAGCCAGTCGAGCGCCAGCAGCGCCGCCTCCATGCGCGTCTCGTCGTCAAGATCGCTGAACACCGGGTGGTAGGCGGCCACGTCGATCCGCGCCGATCCGCGCGGCACGCGCAGCCCCAGCATCAGCTCCTCCAGCGCGAACTCCTTGCCGCCCACATCCAGCGTCAGCTCCAGCGCCAGCGGATTGGCCTGCCGCGACGGATGGAACTCCCACAGCAGATCCGCCGGCGGCGCCGCCTTGGCCCACCGGTGCGCCAGCGACCGCAGCTCGGCGTCCCCAGCAGCGGTCACGACCAGCGCGTGGGCCGCACCCCGGCCCGGCGCGATCTCGTACACGAGCCCCGGATGCACCGCCGCGACGGCCGGCTCCAGCGCCTCGGCCAGCCGCTCCGGCTCCTCGGCCGCCACCATGCCGTCCAGCTGTGGCCGCGTCCGCTCCCACCACACCCAGAAGTCGGCAATGAGATCACCGGGCATGACCGGCTCCTGGTCCTCGTCGTCCTTGCGCCCGAACAGTCGCATAACCCGTCATTCTCTCAGAGCCCCCGCACCCCTTCCTCCGTCTCTTCTCTCTTCGTGGCAGCGTCCGCCCCTCTCACGGCGCGTTCCGCGGTGCCCTTCTCACGGCGCGCTTCCCGTTACGGCCGCCTTTCCGTTAGGGCCGCCTTTCCGTTACGGCAAGCCGCCCCACCGCCACCCGCCGTCGTGCGCGGGCGCCGATCGTGGGGATCGCTTCTCACGTCGGACGTGGTCCCCACCGCTACGGCCCTCCTTGACCAGCCACGCACAGGGCCTGGCCATCTGCCAAGGCGCCGACACCCACCACCAAGCACCCCGCCGTCCTCTGTCCCGGCGCCCAAAGCCACCGCCGGCACCAGCCTCGCCAGCCACTGACCGGCAGTGGCCGGCTGGTGGCTCGTCTGTCTGCCGGATCTTGGCCGGTGGTGGGAAAAGGGTGGCGTGGTTGAGCGGGTACGCTGGTTGGGTCATGGGACTTCGTGTGCTTGCCGCCATGTCGGGCGGCGTCGACTCTGCCGTGGCCGCTGCCCGGATCGCCGAGGCCGGTCATGATGTCACCGGTGTGCATCTGGCTCTGTCGGCCAACCCTCAATCGCACCGTACCGGCGCGCGTGGGTGTTGCACGGTCGAGGACTCCCGCGACGCCCGCCGGGCCGCGGACGTGATCGGGATTCCGTTCTACATCTGGGACATGGCCGAGCGTTTCCAGCGGGACGTGGTCGAGGACTTCGTGGCCGAGTACGCCGCGGGACGCACGCCGAACCCGTGCCTGCGGTGCAACGAGAAGATCAAGTTCGAGGCGGTGCTGGATCGGGCGCTGGCGCTGGGGTTCGACGCGGTGGCCACCGGGCATCACGCGAAGCTGGCCGACGGGGTGCTGTCCAGGAGCCCGGACATGGCCAAGGACCAGTCGTACGTGCTCGGCGTGCTCACCCGCGAGCAGCTCAGCCACGCGATCTTCCCGCTCGGCGACTCCACCAAGGCGCAGGTACGCGAGGAGGCCGCCCGCCGCGGCCTGACCGTGGCCGACAAGCCCGACAGCCACGACATCTGCTTCATCGCCGACGGCGACACCCGCGGCTTCCTGGCCAAGCGCCTCGGCTCCGAGCCTGGCCGCATCCTCGACCAGGACGGCGAGGTGGTGGGCGCCCACCAAGGGGCGCACGGGTTCACGGTCGGTCAGCGCAAGGGCCTGCACATCGACCGCCCCGCCCCCGATGGCCGCCCCCGCTACGTGTTGTCGATCGAGCCGGTCTCCAACACCGTGACGGTGGGCCCGCGCGCGGCGCTCGAGGTCACGAGGATCCACTGCGTCCGGCCTCTCTGGAACGGCCCCGCCGCCACCGGCCCGGTCACGGTCCAGCTACGCGCCCACGGCGAGGTCTACGACTGCCACTACGAGCAGACCGGCGACGACCTCCACATCACGCTGGCCCGCCCGGCCACGGGCGTGGCCGCCGGCCAGGCCGCCGTCCTGTACACGGGCGACACGGTCATAGGCTCCGCCACCATCACCTCCTCCTCCTAACCCCACCCCCGCCTCACCCCAAACACACGCCTCCGCCCTGCGCATTCGGGCGCGCACCTCACCCTGCCCCGCTCACGTACGCGTCGGTCTGCGCTCCCAGCCGCGTGGCCATCGTGTGGGTGAGGAGGGGTGGGCCCCCGGAAGCGTGCCTTCGAGCCGGTGATTGACCACGGGAGCTGGTCAAGGGGGCCGTTGCGGTGGGGACCACGTCCGACGTGAGAAGCGATCCCCCCGACCTGCGTCAGCCCACGACGGCGGGTGGCGGTGGGGCGGCTTGCCGTAACGGATAGGCGCCCTTAAGAAGGCAACGCGACGGATAGGCGCCCTTGAGAAGGCAACGCGACGGGCAGGCGCCCGTAAGAAGGCAACGCGACGGGCAGGGACGGGTCAGGAGAGGGTCGTTGGGGAGCGGAGGGGGAGGCGGCGGATGTCGGCGCCCTGGCGGTCGGCTTCCATTTTGAGCCAGTTGTCGACCAAGGTCAGGCCCACCTCGCTGTACAGCGCGTCGTGCGTCGAGTACGCGCGCGCCGGGCGGATCGTGCGCAGGTACTCCACCATCTCCGACAGCTTCAACCATGGCGCCCCGGTAGGCACCAGCAGTGTTCCCACCCGCGCCTCGGGCACCGTCAGCGCGTCCCCGGGGTAGAAGAGCTCTTCGTCCACCAGGAAACCGACGTTGTTGGCGATCGGCATGTCGGGGTGGTTGGCGGCGTGCCATTCGCCGTGGGCGCTCACGGTGAATCCGGCGGTGGTGAAGGTGTCGCCGTGCTTCACCGTCTGGATCTTCATGGGCGCGTCGGTCAGGGCGGCGGCCACTTCCGCGCAGGTCCAGACCTCGATGTCGGGGGAGGCGGCCTTCAGGCGCTCGGTGTCGAGATGGTCGAAGTGGGCGTGGGTGATGAGGACGGCGTCGGCGTCGTCCAGGACCGGGTCCTCGGTGAAGACGCCCGGGTCGATGATCAGGACCTTTCCGTCCTTCTCCAGCCGCACGCACGCGTGTCCGTACTTGGTGAGCTCCATGGTCCCCACGATAACTAGGCTGGGGGCCATGACTGCGTGGGAGGCTACCGGGGTTGGTTCGCATCCGGGTGAAGATCATCTGGAGGCGCTGCGTGTGGTGTTCGGTGAGGTGCCCGGGTTGCCTTATCTGCCGGAGCTTCCGGGCAGGGGCGTGGGCGCGGACATGGTCGGGCGGACGGCCTCGATGCTCGTCGATCTGGCGGTCGAGGTGCAGCCGTCGGGCTGGCGGCTGACGGACCGGCCCGGACGTGATCACCACCGCGCGGCCGACCACCTGCGCCGTGACCTCGACGGGCTGGAAGAGCTGGGGCAGGGGTTCGAGGGGCCGTTCAAGGTACAGGTGTGCGGGCCGTGGACGCTGGCCGCCACGATCGAGCTGCGCCACGGCGACAAGATGTTGTCCGATGCCGGGGCGGTGCGGGATCTGACCGCTTCTCTCGCCCAGGGAGTTCAGGAGCATCTGGCCGAGGTCAGGAAGCGGCTGCCCGGGGTGAGCGAGGTGGTGCTCCAGCTCGACGAGCCCGGACTGCCCGGCGTGCTGAGGGGCACGGTGCCGACGGCCTCGGGGTTCGGGCGGCTGGCCGCGATCGAGGAGTGGCGGGTGGAGGAGTCGCTGAAGGGGTTCGAGGCGCCGCTGGTGCACTGTTGCGCGCCCGGTGTGCCCTTCGGCCTGCTGCGGCGGGCCGGGGTGCGCGGGGTCTCCATGGACGCCTCGCTGCTGCGGCGGCGCGACGACGACGCGATCGGCGAGGCCGTCGAGGCCGGGCTGGTGTTCCTGCTGGGCGTGGTGCCGGGCACGGACGCGCCGCTGCCGGACGTCGGTGCGGTGGCCGGTCCGGCGGTGGAGATGTGGCGGCGGCTCGGGTTCGCGCCGGGTGATCTGGCCGACCGGGTCACGCTCACGCCCGCGTGCGGGCTGGCCGGGGCTTCTCCCCGGTACGCGCGGGCGGCGCTGCGTGCCTGCCACAAGGCGGCGGAGGTGCTGCGGGATGATCCTGCAAGCGGGATGCAAGGCGCCTGACTAGCCTCGGAATCATGATTTTTCGCACCATGGCCGTCGGCGCGACCCTCCTCTTCGCGTCGGCGACGCTGGCGGCGCCAGCCATGGCCTCGGCCAACCCCGAGACCTGGAGCTGGGGCTCCATCTATTCCGCTGACCGCGCGGGCAAGGCCAAGGGCAAGGTCGTCCTCGACCGGCCCGGCTTCACCGTCTCCGGCAAGCTCTACGACTTCCCCGGCAAGAAGGGATGTTCCTGGCTGAAGTTCCGCTGGACCAAGGAGAGCGGCGGCCAGGGCAAGAAGACCTACAGGAACTGCTCGGGCACCAAGCCGCTGGCGTTCTCCCTGAGCACCGGCTACATGCTCTCCATCGAGGGCAAGGTCTGCCGCGGCACCGCCACCAAGATCACCGGAAAGTGCTCCGGCTGGGACGGCGTCTGGGCCCAAGGCGGCTGAGGCCCGGGGCCCAGTCTGGGGCCCAATGTCCAGTCTGGGGCCCAAGGCTGAGACCCCAGGTGGCTGAGTAGGGCCCTACCCATGGCGCGATCGCGAGATTGTGCTGAACTCGATGCGTGAGAGCCGGTGACTTCGCGGGCGCCAGCGCGCTGCTGATCGGCACGGGCACGCATCGTCCAGAATCCGACCTGCCGGACCTCCCCGCGGTCGCTCGTACCCTCCACGACCTGCGTGCGGTGTTGCTGGAGACGTGCGGGCTGGCCGACGTCCGGGTCGGGCTCGATCTGGCGAGTCCGCTGGAGCTGGGCGCCGCCGTCTCCCAGGCGGCGGCCGCCGCGGGCGGCCCGCTGATCGTGTATTACGTGGGCCACGGCCTTGTCAGCCGTCGTGGCTCGCTTCATCTGGCCGCCGGTGTCACCCGTTCCGGGCCGCTCCACCTGGAACACACGGCTCTGCCGTATGACACCGTGCGGCGCTACCTCCTCGACAACGTGGACGCGCCGGTCGCGGTGGTCCTCGACTGCTGCTTCTCCGGCCGGGCCATCGAGGGCATGTCCGCGCTCGACGAGGTGGCCGGGCTCACCGAGATCACCGGCGCGTACGTGCTGACCTCGGCCGGGCGCAGCGAGCCCTCCTTCGCCCCGGAGGGCGCCAGGTACACGGCCTTCTCCGGGGCCTTGCTGCGCCTGCTGCGGGAGGGGGATCCGGGCGGCCCGCCGTACCTGACGCTGCAGCACGTCCACCGGCATCTGAGCCGCACGCTGCCCGCGGCCGGGTTTCCGCGCCCGCGCGCCCGCTCCACCGGCCGCGTGGGCGAGCTCGCGCTCGCCCGCAACCCCGCCCACGGGCTTTCTCCCGACGGTGTACGGCTGTCGCCGTCCAGCCTGCCGGAGGGCGCGCCCTACAAGGGCCTGGCCGCGTTCGGCGAGACGGACGCGGCGCTGTTCTTCGGCCGGGACCGCCTGGTCGCCGAGTTGGTCAGGCGGCTGGCCGAACGCGAGGCCGACCCGGCGCCGCTGATCGTCACCGGGCCGTCGGGGTCGGGCAAGTCCTCGCTGCTGCGCGCGGGCCTGGTCCCGGCGCTGCGCCAGGGCGCGATGGGCGGCCCGCGCTCCGCCGCGGTGATCAGGCCGGGCGACCCCCTGCCGGGCGACGTGGACGTGCTGATCGTCGACCAGTTCGAGGAGGACCTGGACGCCGCCGCGCGCGTCTGCGCCCGTCCCGGCCTGACCGTGCTGGCGGTCCGCGCCGACTTCCTCGGCCGCTGCGCCGAGCACCCGGCCCTGCGCACCGCGCTGGAACGCGGCCAGGTCGTGGTCGGCGCGATGACCGAGGACGAGTTACGCGCCGCCGTCGAACGCCCCGCCGCGGCGGCCGGGCTGACGTTGGAGCCGGGTCTGGCCGAGCTGCTGCTGCGCGACCTCGGCCAGGAGCCGGGACGGCTGCCGCTGCTCTCCCACGCGCTGCTGACCACCTGGCAGCAGCGGCGCAGAACCGTCCTGACCGTGGCCGGATACCGCCAGACCGGCGGCATCCACGGCGCGCTCGCCGCCACCGCCGACGACGTGCTGGCCTCGCTGCCCGACCCCGGCCGCGCGAAGGCGCTGTTCCTGCGGCTGGTGCACGTCGGCGACGGCACCGACGACACCCGCCGCCGCCTCACCCGCGACCAGCTCGCCCTGGAACTGCCCGCCGCTGAGCTGCCCGCCGAGGAGGCGATCGCCGCGTTCGCCGCCGACGACGCCCGCCTGCTCACGCTGGACGGCGAGCACGTCACGATCACCCACGAGGCGCTGCTGACCGCCTGGCCGGCGCTGCGCGACTGGATCGAGAACGACCGGGCCGCGCTCCTGGTCGAGCAGCGCCTGGTCGAGGCGGCCCGCGCGTGGGAGGGCGACGCGGCGGGACTGTATCGGGGCTCGCGGCTGGAGCTGGCCCGCGAATGGGCGGCGGGGCGGCGGCCCGGACCGCTGGTGGCCCGGTTCCTGGCCGCCTCGCAGGCGCTGGCCAGGCGGCGGGCCCGGCTGCGGGTGGCGCTGGTGTCCGTGCTGAGCGGGCTGCTCGTGGTGTCGCTGATCGCTTCCGCGGCGGCCGTACTCAAATATCAGGACGCCGAGCGCGAGCGCCGCACGGCGGCCGCGCGCGCGAAGGTCTTCCAGGCCGACGTCGTACGGCAGGCCGACCCACCCGCCGCCCTCCGCCTCGGCATCGAGGCGGTCAGAACCGACGCCGGAACCGTGACGGAGTCCGCCCTCGCCGCCGACGCGCTCAGCATGGCCTACCGCGCCCGCCTGACCGGGTTCACCGCCTCGGTCAACGCGGTCGCCGTCAGCCCGGACGGCGCCAGGGCCCTGACCGGCGACTTCCAGGGCGCACTCCATCTCTGGGACCTGGACAAACGCACCAGGCTCGCCACCCTGCCCGCCACCGGCAAGGGCTCGGTCTACGCGGCCCGCTTCGGCCCGGACGGCCGGGCGGTGGTGTCCTGGCGTGAGACGGCGCCGGAGATCTGGGACCTGACCGGCCCGTCGCCCCGGCTGGAGGCGGTTCTGGGCGATCCCGGCCACCACGCGGAGTTCTACGCGGGCGGCGACCGGGTGGCCGTGGCCACGGACCGGGGCGTGCAGTTGTGGGACGTGCGCGGCACGCCGGAGATGCTCTCCCACTTCGGCCCTCCGGTCACCGACCTGGCCGTGGCCGGTGAGGTGCTGGTGGCGTCCGACGGGTCCGGCGCGGGGCGCGTCTGGCGCCTGGGCACCGGAACCTCGGAGCCGCTGCCCGTGCCGGAGACGGAGAGCAACCCGAGCCTCGGCGTCGCGTTGCGCGCGGACGGTGACCTGGCCGTGGTGGGCGAGCGGGTCTGGGACGTACGCGGCCGGCCCGAGCTGGTCGGCTACCTGACCGGGCACGAGGGCTTCGTCGGCGACGTGGCCTTCGCGCCGGACGGCACCATGCTGGCCACCGCCGGCGACGACTACTCGGTCATCGTCTGGGACCTGGCCGACCCGCGCTTCCCGCAGATCAGGACCCGGCTGGCCGGGCACACCGCCGAGGTGACCGCGGTCGGGTTCGGACCCGGCGGGCGGCTGCTCACGGGCGGCGGCGACACCAGCGCCATCCTCTGGCGCTACGCCGACCCGCCCGGCAGGAAGGTCCTGCCCGGCACGGCGGACCAGATCGCGGTGGGCGGGCCGATGAAGCTGACCCACGACCGTGAAGGCGCCACCCTCTGGGGCCCGGGGGGCGAGGTGGCGAGGTTTCCGGAGGCGACGGCGGTGGCGCTGAGCGCGGACGGGACCACGGCTCTGGCCGGCGGCGAGTCCGGCGCGACGCTGCGCCGTCCGGCCGGATCGCTGACGCTGGCCGCGGGGATGCGGCTGCGCTCGGTCGCGCTCAGCCCCGACGGCCGCCTGGCCCTGATGAGCGGGCCCGGCGGGGTGGTCCTGTGGTCGGCGGCGACCGGGCTGGAGAGCCGCCTGCCCGGGACGGGCGCCGCCGCCGTGGTCGCGCTGGGCGACGGGTTCGGGGTCGTGGGCGGGACGGACGGGCGGCTGGCGCTGTGGGATCTGCGTGATCCCGTACGGCCCCGCCGTACCGCCACCGGTGCGGGGCACTCCGGTGACGTGCGGGCGCTGGCCGTACGCGGGGACGTGGTGGTGAGCGGCGGCGAGGACAGGAAGGCGGTGCTGTGGGAGGTGAGCGGGGGCACGCGACTGGACGCGGCGGGCTCGATGGGCGGGCACGGCGGCCCGGTCCACGAGGTGGCGATCAGCCCCGACGGCCGCATCGCCGCGACGGCCGCCCTGGACGAGACGGTCGCCGTCTGGCTCATCCGGGACCGTTCCGGACCCCGCCGCGTGCACACGCTGTCGAGGGCCGGGGAAGGGGTCGCCTTTGGGCCTGGCACGTACGCGATGGTCGCAAGTAGCGTCCAAAGCGGGGTTGTCGAATGGGATTTCCGCTATTTGGCCGATGTGATCGACCAGCCGTTGATCGCGGCCTGCGCAC
The DNA here is from genome assembly GCF_044457345.1 of Nonomuraea sp. NPDC050547. Lineage (NCBI taxonomy): Bacteria > Bacillati > Actinomycetota > Actinomycetes > Streptosporangiales > Streptosporangiaceae > Nonomuraea > Nonomuraea sp. NPDC050547. The sequence goes on along the minus strand of NZ_JBITGW010000011.1, from coordinate 295,122 downwards.
TGACCACGTGTTAGGAGAGGCGGGAAATGGTGGAGAGCAGCAGCAGAACGGTGCCCCTTCCGTCGCCTTCTCACCGGGCCGACGCGACACTCAAGATCAGCCCCAGGAGAAAAGGGTTCAAGAGGTACCGCGTCCGCTACTCCCTGGAGGACGGCGGACCCGGGTGGGACACGCGGCTGACCATCTACTACAGGACCGAGGGCGGCGGCCGGGGCAGTCGTGAGATCTACAATCCCGGGCCCGGTACGGACACCGGCACGATCGTCATCAACACCAGCCGGAAGATCACCGAGATGGGCGCGAAAGTCGAGCGGATCAATTCGCACGAGACAGGGGTGCGCGGCAGGGACCCCAATGTCTTTTCCTGACCGCCGCTCCCTTGGATAGCGTTCTCTCTGAACGTTGAACGAGGGGAGTACGGGGATGACCGCCGAAGCGCCGGGCGATGCCCGTAAGAGGCACGCGGAAGTGAGCGAACTGGTCGAAGAAGCTCGCTGGCGGTATTACGTGCTCGACGATCCGACGGTGAGCGACGCCCAGTTCGACGAGTGGTTTCGTGAACTGCTCTCGCTGGAGGAGATCGACCCCACGCTGCGCACGCCCGACTCGCCCACGCAGAAGGTGGGCGCGCCGCCGTCGGGCGATTTCGCCAAGGTGCAGCACATCGCGCGGATGGAGAGCCTGGACAACGCCTTCAACGAGGCCGACATGGCCGCTTGGAGCGCGCGGGCGGAACGGCTGGCCGAGGGGGACGCGGGGCCGTACCTGTGCGAGCTGAAGATCGACGGGCTGGCGATCGCGCTGGTCTACCGGGACGGGAAGCTGGAGCGCGGAGCGACCCGCGGCGACGGGCGCACGGGTGACGACGTGACCCCGAACGTGCGCACGATCCAGGGGGTGCCGCACCGGCTCCGGGGCGACGACATTCCGTCGCTGGTGGAGGTACGCGGCGAGGTGTACATCCCGGTGGCCGACTTCGCCCAGCTCAACGAGCAGCTGGGCGCGGAGGGCAAGCCGCTGTTCGCCAACCCGCGCAACGCGGCGGCGGGCACGCTGCGGCAGAAGGACCCGCGCGTCACCGCCCAGCGCCCGCTGCGCATGATCGTGCACGGGATCGGGGTCTGGGAGGGCGCCGAGGAGCCGAAGGCGCAGTCGGACGTCTACGACCGGCTGCGGGCCTTCGGGCTGCCGGTCTCCGACCTGTACCAGGTGGTGGCCGGTCTCACCGAGGTCAACGCCTTCATCGAGCACTACCGGGTGCACCGGCACGACCCGGCGTACGAGATCGACGGCGTCGTGGTGAAGGTCGACGCCTTCCGCACCCAGCGTGAGCTGGGCTCGACCTCGCGGGCGCCGCGCTGGGCGATCGCCTACAAGTATCCGCCCGAGGAGGTCAACACCAAGCTGCTCGACATCCACGTGGGCGTCGGCAGGACCGGGCGGGTCACGCCGTTCGCGGTCATGGAGCCGATCGTGGTGGCCGGATCGACGGTGGAACGGGCCACGCTGCACAACGCGGCGGTGGTGAAGGCCAAGGGCGTGCTCATCGGCGACACCGTGGTGCTGCGCAAGGCCGGAGACGTCATCCCCGAGATCGTCGGGCCGGTGCTCGCCCTGCGCGACGGCGGCGAGCGCGAGTTCACGATGCCGGCGCACTGCCCGGCCTGCGGCACCGCGCTGGCCTACGAGAAGGAGGGCGACGCCGACCTGCGCTGCCCGAACGCCCAGCACTGCCCGGCGCAGCTGCGCGAGCGAGTCTTCTTCGCCGCTCGCCGCAACGCCCTCGACATCGGCGGCCTGGGGTACGTGGCCGCGACGGCGCTCACCCAGCCGGTGGCCGGGCAGGAGCCGGTGCTGCGTACCGAGGCCGACCTGTTCGACCTGACGCTCGACAAGCTGATCCCGATCCGCTCGATCGTCCGCGACCAGGACACCGGCGTGCCCAAGATCGACGAGAAGACCGGCGAGCCCAAGGTCGTCTCACTGTTCTCCAACGCCAACGGTGAGCCGTCGATGGCCGCGCTCAGCCTGCGCGAGCAGCTGGAGGCGGCCAAGGACAAGGAGCTGTGGCGGGTGCTGGTGGCGTTGTCGATCCGGCACGTGGGGCCGCCGACGGCGCGCGCGCTGGCCTCGGCGATGCGCTCGATCGACGCCATCATGAACGCCTCGGTGGACGAGCTGGCCGCGATCAAGGACATCGGGCCCAACATGGCCGCCACGATCAAGGAGTGGTTCGAGGTCGGCTGGCACCGCGAGATCGTCGAGCGGTGGCGGGCGGCGGGCGTGCGCATGGAGGACGACGAGCCCGCGCGGGCGACCGCCCCGCAGACGCTGGAGGGGCTGACGCTCGTGGTCACCGGAACGCTGGAGGGCCACACCCGCGACTCGGCCGCGCGGGAGATCGAGTCGCGCGGCGGCAAGGTGGCCGGTTCGGTCTCCAAGAAGACCGCGTTCGTGGTGGTGGGGGAGAACGCCGGGTCGAAGTACGACAAGGCGGTGTCGCTCGGCGTGCCCGTCCTGGACGAGCGGGGCTTCGGCGTGCTGCTGGAGCAGGGGCCGGAGGCGGCCGCGGCGGTCGCGGTCGAGCCTGAGCCGTAAAAGATCCTGGAGCCCTTGGTCGCGGCGGGCATCGCGCGAGGTCGGGGGCCGTATGGGGTTCTAGAAGTAGGTTCTGGCCAGGTCAGAATGTGAAGGAATGTCGGAAAGGCGAAGTGACGGAACGTACGCGCTTGGTTTCGCGAAGTGGGGTTAAGGTCGTACCCTCCCATAGTGACCTAATGGGGGTTCTGTTACTCATGACTGACCCAACCGACACCCGCGACACCGGCCCGCGCATGGGCACTCCGCTGTGGGCCTTCCTCGCGGCCATCTCCGCGATCGGCGGCACCGCGCTGGTCGCGGCCCTCCTCAGGCTCGACCCCGTCGGCCTGGCGGAGCTCGCCAGGACCCCGCTGTTCTGGGTGCTCGCGGTGCTGGTCGTGCTGGGCGAGCTCAGGCCCGTCATGGTCTCGTCCGCGGCCTCCGTGGGCGGCACCTACCCCTCGACGATGTTCACCTTCGCGGTGCTGCTGCACTTCGGGCTGCCCACGGCCGTGCTCATGCAGGTCGTCGGCGTCGTCATGAACGGGGTCGTCACCCGCAAGGCCTGGCACCGGGTCGTGTTCAACGTGGGCCAGTCCACACTCGCCCTCACCGCCGCCGCCGTCGTGCTCGGCGTCTTCGGGATCGTGCCCACCCCCGCGGTGCCCTGGGTGCCGAGCGGGGCCGACCTCGTGCCGATCGCGCTGTCCGGCATCGCCTACTTCATCACCCGCGCCACGCTCGTCTGCGGCGCCGTCGCCCTGCACGAGCGCCGCTCGGTGATCCGCGTCCTGCGCGGCACCGCCGGACCGCAGGCCCTCGTCTACACCGCGCTGCTGGGCCTGGCCCCCCTGGTCGTGGTCGTCATGAGCCACTCGCCCGGCCTCGTGCCGCTCTTCGTCGCCCCGCTGGCGGCCGTGTACTTCACCGCCACGCTCTCGATGCGCCGCGACCACCAGGCGCTGCACGACGAGCTCACCGGCCTGCCCAACCGCAAGATGCTCATCGTCAGCACCGAGGAGGCGCTGGCCGAGGCGCGTGAAGGCGAGCGCGTGGGCCTGTTCCTCCTCGACCTCGACCGGTTCAAAGAGGTCAACGACACCATGGGCCACCCGGTGGGCGACCGCCTGCTGCAGATGGTGGCCCACCGCCTCCTCCATTCGGTACGGCCCGGCGACGTCGTGGCCAGGCTCGGCGGCGACGAGTTCGCCGTGCTGCTGCCGTCCATCCGCGACGCCCACGCCGCCCGCGAGGTGGCGGCCAGGCTGCGCGCCGCCCTCACCGAGCCGGTGCGGCTCGAAGGCATGACGTTCGACCTCGACGGATCGGTCGGCATCGCGCTCTTCCCCGACCACGCGCCCGACTTCGAGCTCCTCATGCAGCGCGCCGACGTCGCCATGTACATGGCCAAGGAGGCGCGTACCGGCGTCGAGCTCTACCAGCCGGACAAGGACCGCAACTCGCCCGAGCGCCTCCACCTGCTCGGCGACCTGCGCCGCGCGGTCGACAACCGTGAGCTGCGCCTGCACTACCAGCCCAAGGTCGGCCTCACCACCGGCGCCGTCCACGGGGTGGAGGCGCTGGTGCGCTGGCGGCACCCGGTGCACGGGACGATCCCTCCGGCCGAGTTCATCCCGCTGGCCGAGCAGTCGTACCTGATGCGGCAGCTCACCGAGTACGTCATCGAGGAGGCGCTGGAACAGGCCGCCCGGTGGTGGCACATGGGGCTCAAAGTGCAGATCTCGGTCAACGTCTCGGCCCGTGACCTGCTCGACTCGGCGCTGCCCGAGCAACTGGAGGTCGGGCTGGCCCGCTACAGCCTGCCGCCGGACGCCATCCAGCTGGAGGTCACCGAGCGCATCCTCATGGGCGACCAGGCGTACACGCACGACACGATCAAGGCGCTGGCCACGCTCGGCGTCCCCCTTTCCCTGGACGACTTCGGCACCGGCTACTCCTCGCTCATCCGCCTCCAGCGCCTCGCGGTCGCCGAGGTCAAGATCGACTCGTCGTTCGTGCGGCGGATCACCGAGTCCGAGGACGACGAGCGGATCGTCCGCTCCATCGTCGACCTCGTCCGCTCGCTCGGGCTGCGCTCGGTGGCCGAGGGCGTCGAGTCGGACGAGGCCGCGCACCGGCTGGCCGAGATGGGGTGCGACGTGGGCCAGGGCTGGCTGTTCTGCGAGCCGATGGTCGCCGCCGACGCCACCCTCTGGCTGCGCGACCACCTCGACGCGGAACCCGCGCTCGGTTACGGCTACCGCCCCGCCGAGGTCACCAGAACCGCCTGAGCCGTCCCAGCCCTTCAGGACCGGCGGCGTGCAGGTCCAGGACCCAGGCGTGCCGCTCCTCGTCGGCCGCCGGGGAGTTACGCAGCGGAAACGGATGAACCGCGGGCCCCGTTATCCGTTCGGCCCCGGTTGCCCGAGCCCCCTAGGATGACAGTGTCCAAACTCCATCCAGAAACGGGTTCAACGACTCATGTCCGCCATAACCCGCGACGAGGTCGCCCACCTGGCCCGGCTGTCCAGGATGGCGCTGTCCGACGACGAGCTCGACCACTACGCCACGCAGCTCGATGCGATCATCGAAGCTGTCGCGAAGGTCGCCGAGGTCGCCGCCGAGGACGTGCCGCCTTCGTCGCACGCGCTTCCGCTGACCAACGTCTTCCGCGCCGACGAGGTGCGACAGTCCCTGACGCCCGAGCAAGCCCTGGCCGGGGCGCCGGCCGTCGAGGACGACCGCTTCCGGGTTCCGCGCATCCTGGGGGAGGAAGCATGAGTCTGATCCGTAAGACGGCCGCCGAGCTCGGCGCGCTCATCGCGTCCGGCGAGACCTCCTCCGCCGAGGTGGCCGAGGCGCACCTCGACCGGATGGCCGAGGTCGAGCCCAAGGTCAACGCCTTCCTCCACGTCGACCGCGAGGTCACGCTGGCCCAGGCGCGGGCGGTCGACGCCCGGCTGGCCGCGGGGGAGAAGCTCGGGCCGCTGGCGGGCGTGCCGATCGCGCACAAGGACATCTTCTCCACGCATGACATGCCGACGACCGCCGCGTCCAAGATCCTGGAGGGGTGGCGGCCGCCGTACGACGCGACCGTGACCGCGCGGCTGCGCGCGGCCGGTCTGGTCATCCTCGGCAAGACCAACCTCGACGAGTTCGCGATGGGCTCCTCCACGGAGAACTCCGCCTACGGCGACTCGCACAACCCGTGGGACCTCACCCGCACCCCGGGCGGCTCCTCCGGCGGCTCGTCGGCGGCGGTCGCGGCCTACGAGGCGCCGCTGTCCACCGGCACCGACACCGGCGGCTCCATCCGCCAGCCCGCCTCGGTCACCGGCATCGTCGGCATGAAGCCCACCTACGGTGGCTCCTCCCGCTACGGCGTCATCGCCTTCGCCAGTTCGCTCGACACGCCGGGCCCGTTCGCCCGCAACGTGCTCGACACGGCGCTGCTGCACGAGGTCTTCTCCGGGCACGACCCGATGGACTCCACCTCCATCGACGCCCCGGTGCCCGCCGTCGTCGAGGCCGCGCGCCACGGCGACGTCCAGGGCATGCGCATCGGCGTCGTCAAGGAGTTCGGCGGCGAGGGCTACCAGCAGGGCGTGCTCAACCGCTTCCACGACGCCGTCGAGCTGCTGGAGTCGCTCGGCGCCAAGGTCGTCGAGGTCTCCTGCCCGACCTTCACCACCGCGCTGCCCGCCTACTACCTCATCGCGCCGTCGGAGTGCTCGTCCAACCTGGCGCGCTTCGACGCCATGCGGTACGGCCTGCGCGTCGGCGACGACGGCACCAGAAGCGCCGAGGAGGTCATGGCGCTGACCAGGGCCGCCGGCTTCGGCCCCGAGGTCAAGCGGCGCATCATGCTCGGCACCTACGCCCTGTCGAGCGGCTACTACGACGCCTACTACGGCCAGGCCCAGAAGGTCCGCACGCTGATCTCTCGCGACTTCGAGGCCGCCTACCAGCAGGTGGACGTGCTGATCTCGCCGACCACGCCGACCACGGCGTTCAAGCTCGGCGAGCGCACCGGCGACCCGATGGCGATGTACCTCGCCGACCTGTGCACGATCCCGTCGAACCTGACGGGCAACGCGGCCATCTCGGTGCCGTGCGGCCTGGCCGACGAGGACGACCTGCCGGTCGGCCTGCAGATCATGGCCCCGGTGCTGGGCGACGACCGCTGCTACCGGGTCGCCGCCGCGGTCGAGAAGGCCCTGGAGAGCCGCTGGGGCGGCCCGCTGCTGAAGGAGGCGCCCGCGCTATGACCGTGATGGCTTTTGACGAGGCGCTGGGCCGGTTCGAGCCCGTTCTCGGCCTTGAGACCCATGTCGAGCTCGGCACCGCCTCCAAGATGTTCTGCGGCTGCAAGACGACGTTCGGCGCCGCGCCGAACACGCAGGTCTGCCCGACCTGCCTGGCCTTCCCCGGCGCGCTGCCGGTGGCCAACGAGGCGGCGATCGAGTCCACGATCCGCATCGGCCTGGCGCTCAACTGCTCCATCGCCGAGTGGTGCCGCTTCGCCCGGAAGAACTACTTCTATCCGGACATGCCGAAGAACTACCAGATCTCGCAGTACGACGAGCCGCTCTGCTTCGACGGCTACCTCGACGTCGAGGTCGACGGCGCGACCGTGCGCGTCGAGATCGAGCGCGTGCACCTGGAGGAGGACACCGGCAAGTCCACCCACGTGGGCGGCGCCACCGGCCGCATCCAGGGCGCCGACTACTCGATCGTCGACTACAACCGCGCCGGCATCCCGCTGGTCGAGATCGTCACCAAGCCGATCCCGGGCACCGACCGGATGGCGCCCGAGGTGGCCAAGGCCTACGCCACCGAGCTGCGCGAGATCATGCGGTCGCTGGGCGTCTCCGACGTACGCATGGAGGAAGGTTCCATGCGCTGCGACGTGAACGTCTCGCTGATGCCGCGCGGCGCCTCCGAGTGGGGCACCCGCACCGAGACCAAGAACGTCAACTCGCTGCGCAGCGTCGAGCGGGCGGTCCGTTCCGAGATCGAACGGCAGGCCCACATCCTGGCCGAGGGTGGCAAGATCATCCAGGAGACCAGGCACTTCCACGAGGACACCGGCACCACCACGCCCGGCCGTTCCAAGGAAGAGGCGCAGGACTACCGCTACTTCCCCGAGCCCGACCTGGTCCCCATCGCGCCCGACGCGGCGTGGGTGGCCAGGCTGAAGGCGGAGCTGCCCGAGCTGCCGCTGGTCAAGCGCAAGCGGCTGCAGGCCGAGTGGGGCGTGTCCGACCTCGACATGCAGGCCATGCACAACGCCGACGCCATCGACCTGGTCGAGGCGACGGTCGCGGCGGGCGCCCCGGCGGCCGACGCGCGCAAGTGGTGGATGGGCGAACTGGCCCGCCGCGCCAACGAGAGCGCCACCGCCCTGGCCGACCTGCCCATCACCCCGGCCGACATCGCCCGCGTGACCGTGCTGGTCGCCTCGGGTTCGCTCAACGACAAGCTGGCCCGCCAGGTGCTGGAGGGCGTTCTGGCCGGCGAGGGCACGCCCGACGCGGTCGTGGCCGCGCGCGGCCTGGAGATCGTCAACGACGAGGGCGAGCTGTCGGCCATCATCGACGAGGTCCTGGCCGGCAACGCCGATGTGGCCGACAAGGTTCGCTCCGGCAAGATCGCCGCGGTGGGCGCGCTGGTCGGCGGCGTCATGAAGGCCAGCCGAGGCAAGGCCGACGCCGGCCGCGCCCGGCAGCTGATCCTGGAGAAGCTGGGCGTCTCCGAGTAGTTCCTAGGGCCCCGCCGTCGCGGCGGGGCCCTTGCTCGCGCTTTATTCCGGTTATTCTGGATATAGAAGGTCTAGGACTATGGACCCATGGGGACCTAGGACCACGGCACGATGTGCTGTCCCCGGCGCCGCCGTACTTTCATGGGCATGAAGCGCAAAGCATTGACAGTTGGCCTGGTGGCGATGGTGTCGCTCGTCGCCTTCGAGTACATGGCGGTCGCGGTCGCCATGCCCGTCGTCGCCCGCGAACTGGGCGGACTTGAGCTGTACGGCCTGGCCTTCAGCGGTGCCATGGCCGCCGGCGTGATCGGAACCGTCCTGGGCGGCCGATGGGCCGACCTCCGCGGGCCGCTGGCGCCGCTTTGGGTGGGAGCGGTGGCGTTCGCCGGCGGTCTGGGATTGGCCGGGTTCGCGCAGAGCATGGAGATGCTGATCGCCGGACGCCTCGTGCAGGGCTTCGGCGGGGCGCTGGTCCAGGTCGCCCTGTACGTCGTGGTGGCCAGGACCTACCCCGAGGCGATGCACCCGAAGATCTTCTCGTTGTTCGCGACGGCATGGGTGGTGCCGTCCATGGTGGGACCGGCGATCGTCGGAGTCGTCGTGGAGACGGCCGGATGGCGCTGGGTCTTCCTGGGCGTACCGATCCTGACCGCGATCGCGGCACTCGTCCTGTTCCGTGGCCTGGCGGGCCAGCCGGTCTCCGGCGGGCAGGCCGACACCGCGCCCGGCATGCTCGGCAAGCTCGGCTGGGCCGCGGTGACCGCCGTCGGCGCCGGCCTCATGCAGTACGGCAGCCAGGGCCAGGTCCTCCTCCTCGTCGCCGGCCTGGTCGTCCTGGCGCTGGCCCTGCCGAGGCTGCTGCCCGCCGGCACGCTGCGCGCCGCCAGGGGCCTGCCCTCGGTCGTGGCCCTGCGCGGCCTGGCCACCGGCGCCTTCTTCGCCGCCGAAGTGATCATCCCGCTGATGCTGATCAGCCAGCGCGGGCTGTCGACCTTCGTCGCCGGCGTCGCCCTGACCGGAGGCGCTCTGACCTGGTCACTCGCCTCGTGGCTGCAGGGCCGCGAGGTCTTCAGCCGGATGACGAACCTCCGTGGCGGCACCGCCCTGATCGCCCTGGGCATCCTGCTGATGGGCGCGGTCACCTTCGAGCCGGTGCCGATCTGGCTGGCGTACCCGTCGTGGATCATCGCCGGCTTCGGGATGGGGCTGGTGTACCCGACCCTCTCGGTGCTGACGCTCGAACTGTCCTCGCCCGGCGAGCAGGGGGCCAACAGCTCGTCGCTGCAGGTGGGCGAGGCGGTCTTCTCGGTGGTGGCGGTCGCGGTCACCAGCGCCCTGTTCACGGCGGCGGCCTCGGGCTACTGGACCGTGTTCGCGGCGACGCTGGTGATGGCGCTGGCAGGCCTGTGGGTGGCCCCCCGCTTCGGCGTGACCACCCCGGGCCACCAGAAGACAGCCGTGGCCACCGCCGCCTAACCCTTGCTGAGCCCGGAGCCGGACGCCCACCCAGGCGCCCGGCTCCTCCACGTCCCCCCGCCCCGCCGCACTCCCGCCCCACGCGCCAGGTGCCTCGCACCTCGCCTCCGACTCGCGTGCGGGGCGCGGGCGCGGAGTCAGGGGTACGGCCGCCGCGCCGTGAGCTGGTTGGACCGGTCACCGCGAGCGGTTGGCGGCCGAGGGCGTCCTGCAAGCCGTCCACGTTCTCCAGTGCCGCAGTATTCCCGCGTGCTCGTGCAGAGGGTCGACAGCGCGTCTACGCATCGGTCGTGGGGTCGGGGCCACGCTCCGGGTGGCGGACCGTGCGGAGCACGGTTGACCGGGACGGGTTCCCATGACCGGGCCACTGGCGGGCCTGAGAGGGCAGCCGGTCGGGGGAGGAGCTTCAAGGGGCGTACTTCAGCTCGGCTGGAGAAACGCCTGGAACCCCGCACGCGCGGAGCGCGCCGCAGGGAAAGAACGTGCTTGTGGCCCCGCCGGTGGACAAGGTCGGCGGGGCCACAACGTCTTTCCCCAGGAACCACTCGGGTGATGCCCCGTTTCACCTTCCTCTACTCGGGGCGTCGACCGCTTTGCCGCGCCTGCGTGCCATCAGCTTTCTGAAGAGCGGGGTCAGCAGCGCCAGTGCCGACAACACGAGCAGCACCACCGCGATCGGGCTCTTGACCAGTACGGTCACCTCGCCCGCCCCGATGGCCAGTGCGCGGCGGAGCTGGATCTCGGCCATCGGGCCCAGGATCATGCCGATCACCGCGGGCGCCACCGGCAGGCCGAAGCGCCGCATCGCCCAGCCCAGCAGGCCGAGGACGAAGAGCACGATCAGGTCCACGGCCGAGGCGTTCAGGGCGTAGACGCCGAGCGCGGCGAACATCACGATCCCCGCATAAAGGTACGGCCGCGGCACATGCAGCACCTTCGCCCAGAGCGGCGCCAGCGGCAGGTTGAGCACCAGCAGCATCGCGTTGCCCACGAACAGGGATGCGATCATGCCCCAGACCAGGGCCGGATTGTGGTCGAAGAGCTGGGGCCCGGGTTGCAGGCCGTACTGCTGGAAGGCGGCCAGGAGGATCGCGGCGGTCGCCGACGTGGGCAGGCCCAGGCTGAGCAGGGGGACCAGGGTGCCGGCCGCCGAGGCGTTGTTGGCAGCCTCCGGGCCCGCCACGCCCTCGATGGCGCCTTTGCCGTACTCCTCGCGGGCCACGCCGCGGGCCAGCTTCTTCTCGGTCGCGTACGACAGGAAGGTGGGGATCTCGGCGCCGCCGCCCGGCAGCGCGCCGAACGGGAAGCCCAGCGCGGTGCCGCGCAGCCACGGCTTCCAGGAGCGCGCCCAGTCGGCGCGGCCCAGGTACGCGCGGCCGACGGGGATGACCTCCGGCGGCACGTGCCGCAGCCGGGAGGCCACGTACAGAGCCTCGCCCAGCGCGAACAGGCCCACCGCGACGATCACCACGTCGATGCCGTCGAACAGCTGCGGAATGCCCAGCGTGAGCCTGGCCTGGCCGGTCTGCTGGTCGATGCCGACGAGCCCGATCGCCAGGCCGAAGCCGAGCGAGGCCAGGCCGCGTACGACCGAACGGGACAGCACCGAAGAGACCGCGGTGAAGGCCAGGATGGCCAGGGCGAAGTAGTCCTCGGGGCCGAACGCGATCGCGAACGCGACCACGGCCGGGGCGGCCACCACGAGCAGGCCGGTGGCCAGCGTGCCCGCGACGAACGAGCCGATGGCCGCCGTGGCCAGCGCTTGGGCGGCGCGGCCCCGCTTGGCCATCTTGTTGCCCTCCAGCGCGGTGATCATGGAGGAGGACTCGCCGGGGGTGTTGAGCAGGATGGAGGTGGTGGAGCCGCCGTACATGCCGCCGTAGTAGATGCCGGCGAACATGATGAACGCGCTGGCCGGCGGCACGGTGAACGTCACGGGCAGCAGCAGCGCGACCGTCATGGCCGGGCCGATGCCGGGCAGGACGCCGACGAGTGTGCCGAGGGTGACGCCGACGAGCGCGTAGAGCAGGTTGACCGGCGTCAGCGCGGAGGCGAAGCCGTCGAGCAGGAGCTGGAGGGAGTCCATGGTTCAGATCACCCCTTCCAGGAGGCCCGCGGGCAGGTTCACGCCGAGGCCCCTGACGAAGGCGAGGTAGGTGCCGAGGCCCAGAGCCACGCCGATGATCGCCGCGCGGACGCGGTGCTCGGCGCCGAGGGCCAGCGACAGCCCGAAGAACAGCAGGCTGCCCGCGATGACCCAGCCGAGCGTGTCGAGCAGCGCGGTGAACGCGAGGAAGACGCCGCCGACCAGCCCGACCTGCTTGAGGTCGGCGGGGGCGTCGGCGTCGATGTCCTCGCTCTCCTCGGGGTCGCCGCGGCCGCCGCGCACGACGTCGATCACGTAGAACACGCCCACGACGGTGATGGCGCCGCCGACCAGCATGGGGAAGAACCTCGGCCCCAGTCCGACGACGGACGTCGCCGCCTCCACGTTCAGGGTGCCGACGATCACGTAGACGCCGACGGCCAGCAGGGCCAGCGCCAGCCCGAGTTCGGGTCGCCACCAGCCCCGCTTCTTGCCCGTCGAAGTCTCGGTCGAAGCCTCAGGCGAAGTCTCGGTCGAGGGCTCGGTCGAAGCCTCAGGCGAAGGTTCGGGCGAGGACGACGGCGAGGACGAGGACGAGGGGTCCATCAGGAGACGAGGCCCATCTCGGCGATGATGGACTTGACCCGGGTCTGCTCGGAGTTGAGGTACGTGGCGAACTGGTCGCCGGTCTGGAAGGAGTCGATCCAGCCGTTCTTGGCGACCGCGTCCTTCCACGCCTGCGAGGCGTGCATCTTGGTGACCAGGTCGGTCAGCGCCTTCTTGTCGGCGTCGGACAGGCCGCCGGGGGCGACCATGCCGCGCCAGTTGGCGATCTCGACGTCGAGGCCGCCCTCCTTGATCGTGGGCGCGTCGAGGTCGGGCAGGCGCTGCGGGGAGCTGACGGCCAGCGCGCGCAGCTTACCGGCCTTCACCTGCTCGGCGAACTCGCCGACGCCCGAGATGCCGATCGTGGCCTTGTTGCCCAGCAGGAGGTTGAGCGCCTCGCCGCCGCCGGAGTTGGCGACGTAGTTGATCTGCTTGGGGTCGACGCCCGCGGCCTTGGCCATGAGCCCGGCCAGGATGTGGTCGGTGCCGCCGGCCGAGCCGCCCGCGATGGAGACGGTCTTCGGGTCGGCCTTCCACGCCGCGACCAGGTCGGCGACGGTCTTGAGCTTGGACTCGGCGGGTACGACGATGATCTCGTACTCCTCGGTCAGCTTGGCGATCGGCGTGGTGTCCGACAGCGTGACCTTGGACTTGTTCTGCTCGATGGCGCCGACCATGACCAGGCCCATCGTCATGAGCAGGTTGCCGTTGCCCTTCTCGCCGGCGAGCTGGGCCAGGCCGATGGTGCCGCCGGCGCCGGGCACGTTGTAGACCTCGACCTTGCGTGAGGGGTCGGCCTGCTTGATCGCCTGCTCGGCGGTGCGCGAGGTCTGGTCCCAGCCGCCGCCGGCGTTGGCGGGCGCCATGATCTTCAGCGTGCCGCTGCCGGAGGCGCTCGTGCCGCCGCTGTTGCCGCAGGCCGACAGGGCGGCCACGGAAAGGGCCGCGAGCGCGGCGAATATGCGCAGGCGCATGATCACTCCAAGGGGGGTTCTCACGTTCGGTGAACTGCGATCGTGAGCCGAGAACCCCTCCCGGTCGAGCCTTTACGCACTTGCCGTCTTTTTGTTCGTATTGGTCGCTACCCGCCCGTGACCTGGGCCTGTTTCCATGAAGCGCGTGAGGAGGGTCACAAACGCCTCGCTCGGCACTCAGCTGTTCGTGCTCCAGATGGTGATCGTTTTGCTCGCCGTCGGTGGTACGGCCGTCGTGTGGGCCGGGCACACGCGTACCCAGCTGAACTCGCGCTACCAGCAGCGTGCCCTGGCCATCGCCCAGTCGGTGGCGGGCATGCCGCAGGTCCGCGAGGCATTCAACGCGAAAAATCCGGAAAAGGTGCTGCAGCCGCTCGCCGTCAGCGTCCAACAGGCCACCGGCGCCGACTACGTCGTGATCGCCAACCGCGAGCAGACGCGCTACGCGCATCCCAACACCACCCTGATCGGCCGGAAGCTGTCCACCGACGGCAGCGGCGTCATCGAGACCGGCCGCACCTGGGTCGGCACCGAGACCGGCACCATCGGCACCACCGTCAGGGGCAAGGCGCCCGTCTTCGACGAGTACGGCACCGTGATCGGCCTGACCTCGGTCGGCGTGCTGGAGGCGACGGTCAGCGAGCAGTTGTTCGACACCCTGCCGCCGTTGCTGTGGACGGCGCTGGCCGTACTGTTCGCCGGTTCCGCCGCCGCCGCCCTGATCACCGCGCGCGTACGCCGGCAGACCTTCGGCCTGGAGCCGCGCGAGATCGCCGCGCTGCTGGAACAGCGCGAGGGCGTGCTGCACGGCGTGAAGGAGGGTGTGCTCGCCCTCGACCTCACCGGACGCGTCACGCTCGTCAACGACGCCGCCCGCGAGCTGCTCGGCGAGGTCGGCGAGGACCTCACCGCCATGCCGGTCTCCGACCGCATGCGCGACGTGCTCGGCGGCGCCGACCCGGGCGAGGATCGCATCGTCCTGCACGGCGAGCGTGTGCTGGTGCTCAACCGCACGCCGGTCTCGGTGCGCGGCCAGCACCGCGGCTGGGTGGTCACCCTGCGCGACCGGACCGAGCTGGTACGGCTGGCCCGCGATCTCGACGACGCCAGCAGCGCCACCGAGGCCCTCCGGGCGCAGGCCCACGAGTTCGCCAACCGCATGCACACCGTGGTCGGCCTGCTGGAACTGGGCGAGCAGGAGGCGGCGGTCTCCTTCATCACCAGAACCACCCGCAGCACCTACGCCGTCGGCATCCGCGAACGCGTCCAGGACCCCACGCTGGCCGCCCTGCTGCTGGCCAAGTCGGCCGAGGCCGCCGAGCGCGGCGCGACGCTGGAGCTCGCCGAGGATTCCGAGGTGCCCGAGGGCGTGCTCGGCGACCCGCAGGACGCCGTCCTGGTCGTCGGCAACCTGGTGGCCAACGCCATCGACGCGCTCGACGGAGCGCCCGGCACGATCGAGGTGTCGGTCAGGGCCACCGCCGACGGCCTGCACGTGCGCGTCGGCGACTCGGGCCCCGGCATCACCCCCGGCCTGGTCGAGGAGGTCTTCAGGGAGGGCTTCACCACCAAGGCCGCGCGCGCCGGCCAGCGCGGGCTCGGGCTGGCGCTGACCAGGCAGGCGTGTTTGCGGAGGGGCGGCTGGGTGAACGTACGCAACGAGGGAGGAGCGGTCTTCACCGCGCTGCTGCCATGATCAAGGTGCTGGTCGTCGACGACGACTTCATGGTGGCCAGGATCCACAGCGGCTACGTCGCGCGGATGCCGGGCTTCGAGGTCGTGGCCGCGGCCCACACGGGCAACGACGCGCTGGAGGCCGTCCGCCGCTTCCGCCCGGATCTGGTGCTGCTCGACATCTATCTCCCCGATCTGTCCGGCCTCGACGTGCTCAAGGCGCTGAACGACGTGGACGTGCTCATGATCAGCGCCGCCCGCGACCTGCCCACGGTCAGGGAGGCGATGCGCAGCGGCGCGGTCAACTACCTGATCAAGCCGTTCACCGCCGCCGCGCTGGCCGACCGCCTGCGGCAGTACGCCGCGAGCAGGAAGCGGCTGACCGCGCTCGGCCCGGAGGTCGGCCAGGACGAGGTCGACCGGCTGTTCGGCGCGCTGAAGACGCCGCTGCCCAAGGGCCTGTCGTCGGCCACGTGCGAGCTGGTCGCCGACACGCTGCGCACCGCGGCCGGCGACCTGTCGGCCGCCGAGGCGGCCGTGCTCGCCGGCCTGTCACGGGTCTCCGCCCGCAGGTACCTGGAGCACCTGTGCGCGGTGGGCAAAGCGGAACTCCGTCCGAGGTACGGCACCGCCGGCCGCCCAGAACACCGCTACCGCTGGATTGGTTGACCCGAGATAACCCATTTCCCGTGACATACCGGGATACCCGTGCCTTACTGTTGCCTGAGGAGAGGCTGCGGAGCAGGAGGAGATAGAGGCGTGCGGCGCGCCGGACCGATCGATTCACCGACCGACCCGTTCGCCTCGGTGCCCTTGCCCATGCCCGGCAAGAAGCCACCGAAGGTCGAAGGACTGCCACCTGGCGTCTCACGGGATATTTTCGGCGCCACCGGCCAGCCCGAGCCCAAGCCGGAACCGGCCGCCGGCGGCGGACTGCCGCCCGTGGCCCCGCCGCCCACGCCCTGGCCGATGCAGGAGCCCCAGCCGCCCGCCTCCTTCCGGCCCGCCGAGCCGCCGCCCAGGCCGCCCGGGTTCGACCCCGAGCCGCACCGCCGCCGTATCCTGCCCACGCTCCTGCTCGTCCTCGTGGTCCTGGGCCTGCTGGCCTACCTCGTGCCCGCGGTCGTCATGTCCGGCTCCGTGCTGCGCGGCACCCGCGTCGCCGGCATCGACATCGGCGGGCTGACCGTCACCCAGGCGGCCGACAAGCTCCGCGCCGAGCTCGCCGCGCGGCTCGACCGGCCCGTCACCGTCAGCATGGGCGGGCGCGAGGAGAGCATCCAGCCCGACGAGGCCGGGCTCGAACTCGACGTGGTCGCCACCATCGGCGAGGCCCCCAGCGGCTTCCCCACTCCCGCCGAGGTCTGGCGGGCCCTGACCGGCACCACCGACCTCCAGCCGAAGATCTCCATCGACGCCGCCCAGCTCGCCAGGACCGTCGAAGGCCTCGCGGAAGCCGTGGACAAGGCGCCCAAGGAGGGCCGCGTCGTCTTCTCCGGCCTGCGTCCGCGCGCCGTACTGCCGCAGGACGGACTGCTCCTCGACCGCGACGCCGCCGTGCGCGCCATCAGCACCGCGTTCCTGCGCTCCCAGGGCGACGTCGCGCTCAACATGGTCCCGGCCAAGCCGGAAACCACCGAGGAAGCGGTACGGCAGGCCGCGGCCCGCGCCAAGCGGGCGGTCGCCGCCCCGGTCACCCTGACCAAGGACGGCAAGCGGGCCGAGCTCACCCCCGCCGCCATCGCCGCCCACCTCACCTTCGTCCCCGACGGCAAGGGCGAGCTGAAGCCGCAGTTCGACGCGGAGAAGGCACTGGAGCCCATCGAGGGCGAGCTGGTCGACCTGGCCCAGCGGCCGGCGGACGCCACGTACCAGATCATCGACAACAGGCCCGTGCTCGTCCCGGCCCGCCAGGGCAGGGGAGTGGACGCCGGCAAGCTGGCCGAGGACCTGAACCGCATGCTGACGCAGGGCGGCGGCCGTACGCTGGCGGTCTCGCTCGGCGCGGTCAAGCCGCGGCTCAGCACCGCGGACGTGAGCGGCCTCGGGATCAAGGAGAACGTCGCGACCTTCACCACCCTGTTCGACTGCTGCCAGGCGCGCGCGACCAACATCCAGAAGATGGCCCAGCAGCTCGACGGCGCGATGGTGCTGCCGCGCAAGACCTTCTCCTTCAACGAGGCCATGGGCCAGCCGACCGCGGAGGCCGGCTATCTCGAAGCCCCGCAGGTCGTCGGCGGCCGGATGGTGAACGTCGTGGGCGGCGGCGGCTCGCAGTTCGCCACCACGCTCTACAACGCGGTCTTCCTCGGCGGCTTCGAGAACGGCGAGCACACGCCCATGGACTACCACGCCCCCCGCTACCCCGAGGGCCGCGACGTGGCCGTCCTCTACCCCCGCCGCGACTTCACCTGGGTCAACAACTCCCAGTACGGCGTGCTGATCAAGACCGCCTCCTCACCCACCTCGGTCACGGTCACGCTGTGGAGCACCCGGCGCTACGACAAGGTCGAGGCCGTCGTGTCCGACCGCCGCGAGGTCACCCCGTTCCGCCGCCAGAGCAGCAGCGAGGCAGGCTGCCTGCCGACCGTCGGCCAGCAGGGTTTCACCGTAGACGTCACCCGCGTCTTCTACGACAACGGCAAGGAAGTCAAGCGGGACAAGAAGATGACCACCGAGTACCGCCCGCAGGCCCAGGTCACCTGCGCCGCTAGGAACGACGTGGAGTGACGGCGAGGATCCTGTCGTCGTCCTGGGCGGGCGAGCCTCTGCCGTCCTTGTTGCTCGTGCCCACCCACAGCGTGCCGTCGGGGGCCACGGCTACCGCGCGCAGCCGGCCGTAGGTCTCCGCGAAGTGCGCGACCGGCTTGCCCGGCCGGCCCTCGGCGTCCAGCGGGACCTGCCACAGCCGGGCGCCGCGCAGCGCGCCCACCCACAGGGAGCCCTCCGCGTAGGCCATGCCGGACGGCGAGGCCTCGCCCGTGTCCCAGGTGACGATCGGGTCGGCGAAGGCGGAGTCCTCGCCCTGGCCCTCCTCCCGCGGCCAGCCGTAGTTGCGGCCCTCGACGATCTGGTTGACCTCGTCGAAGGAGCTGGCGCCGAACTCGGAGGCGTACATGCGGCCCGCTTCGTCCCAGGCCAAGCCCTGGACGTTGCGGTGTCCGAGTGTGTAGATCCGGGCGTCGCCGTCCACGCCCACGCGCAGGATCTTGCCGCCCAGTGAGTCCGGGTCCTGGGCCAGGGGGCGCTCTCCCGCCTCGCCGGTCGAGGCGTACAGGAAGCCGTCCGGGCCGAACGCGAGCCGGCCGCCGTTGTGGATGCCGGCCTTGGGGATGCCCTCGACCAGGACCTTCGGCTCGGCGAGCGTGTCACCGTTCAGGCGGTAGCGGACGATCCTGTTGTCCTCGGCCGCGGTGTAGTACAGGAAGACGAAGACGTCCTTGACCGCGACGCCCATGAGCCCGCCCTCGCCGCCGGGGCTGACCTCGGAGATCTTCGCCACCTCGGTGACCTTGCCCTGCCGCGTCACGCGCAGCAGCCGCGCGCTGTCGCGCTCGGTGACCAGGGCGTCCCCGCCGGGCAGGAACGCGATGCCCCACGGCACGCTCAGGCCGGAGGCCACGACCCGCGGCTCGTCCGGCGGCGGGGCGGCGGGCACGTTGGCCGCGGGCGTCACCGCGCCGCCGGTGGAACACCCGGCCAGCGCGAGCAGGACGATCAACCAGAGCTTCCTCATGCCTTCCATACTGACCCCCGGGTCGTAAGGTTCTCGGCATGAAGATCTGGGTGCCGTCAGAAGCCATGATTGACGTCCTTTCCGACCTGCCTCGCGTTCAATGCGTGGTCTATGACGGAAAGGAGGCTTTGCCGGACGGGATCGAGGACGTCGAGGTCTGGGTGCCGCCGCTGATCACGCCGCCCGACGTCAAGGGGACGCTGGCCAAGATGCCCTCGCTGCGCCTCGTGCAGACGGTCACCGCGGGCGTGGAACCGTACCGGCCGAACATGCCCGAGGGCGCGATGCTCTGCAACGCGCGCGGCGTGCACGACGCGGGCACCGCCGAGTGGGCGGTCGGCGCGATGATCGCGGTGCTGCGCGAGTTCCCCGAGTTCGTGGACGCGCAGCGCAGGGGCGCCTGGACCTACCACCACACCGGGGTGCTGGCCGACTCCACGGTGCTGATCGTCGGCTACGGGTCCATCGGCGGCGCGCTGGAGCGGCGGCTCGACGGGTTCGAGGTGGACGTCGTCCGCGTGGCACGCACCGCGCGCGAGGGCGTGCACGGCATGGACGAACTGCCCGGACTGCTGCCGCGGGCCGACGTGGTCGTGCTGCTCGTGCCGGCCACCGCCGACACCGTGGGCATGGTCGACACGGCGTTCCTGGCCCGGATGAAGGACGGCGCGCTGCTCGTCAACGCGGCCAGAGGCGGCGTGGTCGACACCGACGCGCTGGTGGCCGAGCTGAAGTCCGGCCGGCTCAAGGCGGCCTTGGACGTCACCGCACCCGAGCCGCTGCCCGATGGGCACCCGCTCTGGTCGGCTCCCGGCCTGCTCATCACCCCGCACGTCGCGGGCAGCACCCCCGCCTCCGGCCGGCGCATGCTGCGCCTGGTGCGCTCGCAACTGCTGCGCTATCTGGCGGGCGAGCCGCTGAACAACGTCATTTCCGACACGTATTGAGAGGAATCCGGAACGTGGCTGGTCCGTGACCTTCGGTGCGTACGGTTGTCGTCTACTGGGGCCCCTTGACTCCCAGTCAAGGAGGGCTCGGGAGCTATTCGGTCTGTGTGGTTATCAGATCGGTGACGACATCGGCGTTGTCACCACTCGCGTACCCGGCACCGCACACACTGTCGATGTGAGGGCAAGGACTGTGATCCGCTGGCGTGACCCACGGGCGCCGATTACGGCCGCCGCCGCCATAGGCGCGGCCGGTTTCGCCATGGCGCTGGCGGTGGGCGGGCCCGCGCTGGCGACCGGTGCGATCGCGGGACTGACGGCGGCGCTGCTGGCGGCGGTCTCGCTGCTGGTGAGCGCGTTCAGGTCGGGCGACCCACGGCACGCGGCCGGGGCGCGCTGGCTGGGCGCCGGCGCGGTGGTGTGGTCGGCCGGCGTCGGCGTGCGCCCGATCGCCTCCGGCTTCATCCTCAGCTTCGCCGACCTGCTCGTGCTGGTCGGCGCCGTCCTCATGGCGGGCGGCGCGATCATCGCCTCGGGGCGCAGGACCACCGCCAAGGCGGCGCTGCGCTACCTGATCGACGCCTACCTGTGCACGGCCGCGCTCTTCCTCATCGGCTGGGTCGTCGCTCTGCGCCAGGTCTACGCGGAAAGCTCGCCCGGCTTCACCTTCATGCTGTTGCCGGCCATGGTCTGCCTGCTGGTGACCTGCGCCACCATTCCCGTCGTGGTCAAGGGGACCGTCTCCGGCCTGCCGCTGGGCCTGGCCGGGATCGGCGTCCTGGCCACGACCACGATCGCCGAGACCGCCTCCGCCGTGGCCAGGCTCGGCGAGGGCGCCCCGCCCACCTGGAGCCTCGTGCTGGCGCCGGTGGCGTTCCTGCTGCTGGCGGCGGCGCCCTGGGGCGTGCGCCGTGGCGGCGACGAGCGGCCCGCGAGCGGTCCCGCCGTGGCCGACCTGCTCGCGCTGGTCCCGCTCGCCCTGGTGGCCGTCTCGGTCGTCGTGCTCGCCGTCCACCTGGCAGGCAGCCGCGACCGTCCGGTCACGGGCGTGGTGGTGGTCGCCGCCTCGGTGGTGCTGATCCTCGTGCTGCGCCTGTTCGTGCTGGCCACCTCGCACGCCCGCCTGCGCGGGCTGGTCGCGCTCGGCGACCGGCAGTTGCGCGAGCTGGCCGAGAGCTCGGGCGACGTGGTGCTGCTGTGCGACTACGACGGCACCGTGCGCGAGATCGGCGCGGGCGTCGAGGTCACGTACGGCTACCGCCCCGACGAGATCGTCGGCGGCTCGATCTTCGACTACATCCACCCCGAGGACCTGCCCGGCATCCAGATCGCGCTGCGCGCCATGGGCCTCGACGAGGACACGGCGGAACCCGGCGCCTGCCTGATCGCCTGCCGGGTACGCGCCGCCGACGGCACCTGGCGGCCCACCGAGTCGGTGGCCACCCGCCACGTGGGCGGCGAGGACGTGTTGCTGATCACCACCCGCGACATCAGCGACGAAGAGGCCCTGCGCAACCAGGTCGTCCACCTGACCTTCCACGACGGCGTGACCGGGCTGCCCAACCGCTCCTACTTCGAGGAGCGCACCCGCGAGGTGGTGGCGGGGCGCGTCTACGGACAGGCCGCGATCTTCCTCGACCTCGACGGCTTCACCTCGGTCAACGACTCGGTGGGCCACGCCAGCGGCGACACCCTGCTCGGCCAGGCGGCCAGGCGGCTGCGCGGCGTCGTACGCCCCGAGGACACGCTCGCCCGCTGGGGCGGCGACGAGTTCGCGGTGCTGGTGGAGACCGGTGGCGAGGCCCAGCTCGCCGTGGACGTGGCCGAGCGCCTGCTGCGCGCGGTCTCCCAGGAGCCCTTCCGCGTGGCCGACCGCGACGTGGCGCTGACCGCGTCCGTGGGCGTGGCCTTCGCCGAGGAGGAGATGCCCGCGGGCGACCTGCTGCGCAACGCCGACGTGGCCATGGCCAGGGCCAAGGACCTGGGCGGACGGCGGGTGGAGGTGTTCGCCGCGCAGATGCACGCCGACGCCGTGCGCCGCCTCGAACTCGCCGCCGACCTGCAGCGCGCGCTGATCGAGAACCAGTTCGCCATCGAGTACCAGCCCGTGGTGGACCTGGCGACCTCGCGGGTGACCGCGGTGGAGGCGCTGGTGCGCTGGTGGCGCGGCTCGACGTTCGTGCCGCCCGAGCAGTTCCTCGGCCCCGCCGAGGACACCGGGCTGATCGTGCCGCTGAGCGAGTGGATCCTGCGCGAGGCCTGCCGCGAGGTGGCAGCCTGGCGGGCGTCCTCCTGGGACATCGGCCTGTCGCTCAACCTCTCGGCCCGGCAGATCACCGCGCCGCGCTTCGTCGAGACGGTCTCGCAGGCCCTGGAGGAGAGCGGCCTGCCGGCCTCCGCGCTGACCCTTGAGGTGATCGAGGAGATGCTGGTGGAGGACGCCGAGGAGACGATCTCCCGGCTGTCGGAGCTGCGCGCTCTGGGGGTACGGCTGGCCATCGACGACTTCGGCACCGGCTACGCCTCACTGGCGTTCCTGCGGCAGCTCCCGGTCGACATGATCAAGATCGACCCCAGCTTCGTCTCCGGCCTGGGCCGCGACGAGACGCTGACGCTGCTGACCAGGACGATCGTCCGCCTGGGGCACGACCTGGGCCTGATCGTGGTGGCCGAGGGCATCGAGCGTCCCGAGCAGCTGGAGAAGCTGCGGGAGATGGGCTGCACGCGCGGCCAGGGCTTCCTGGTGGCGCGGCCGATGGCGGCGCGGGGCGTCGACACCCTGATGCGCACCAGCCTCCAGTCCGCCCTCTGATCCCAAATAATGAGATAGCTGTCCAGCAAGTTGACACTGTGGGCCATTGAGCGGCTAAGGTGGCAGCATGCTTCGCAGTGAGATTCTCGTAGTACTTCGCCGGCGCGCGGGCCGATAGCGAAGCACTTCGACCTGCGCGCCGCCCCAGTCCCACCCCCGGTGGGGAGGGGCCTTTTTTATGTCCTTAAGTGTCTGGCCTTTAAGGAACGAGCCGATGACCGAACGGATGACAGGTGCACAGGCCCTGGTCAGGGCCTTGGAGCACGTGGGAGTCGACACCGTGTTCGGGATTCCCGGCGGAGCGATCCTCCCCGCCTACGATCCCCTCTACGACTCGGTCAAGGTCCGGCACGTGCTCGTACGCCACGAGCAGGGCGCCGGCCACGCGGCCGAGGGATACGCGCAGGCGACCGGCAAGGTCGGCGTGTGCATGGCCACCAGCGGCCCCGGCGCGACCAACCTGGTGACCCCGATCGCCGACGCGTACATGGACTCGGTGCCGATCGTGGCCATCACCGGCCAGGTGGCGAGCGCGGCCATCGGCACGGACGCCTTCCAGGAAGCCGACATCTCCGGCATCACCATGCCGATCACCAAGCACAACTTCCTGGTGACCGATCCCGCGGAGATCCCGCGCACGATCATGGAGGCCTTCCACATCGCCTCCACCGGCCGTCCCGGTCCGGTCCTGGTGGACATCTCCAAGGACGCGCTGCAGGCCCAGACCGAGTTCCACTGGCCGCCGACGATGCAGCTGCCGGGCTACCGCCCGGTGACGCGGCCGCACTCCAAGCAGATCCGCGAGGCCGCCAAGCTCATCGCCGAGGCGCGGCGCCCCGTCCTCTACGTGGGCGGCGGCGTGCACAAGGCGGGCGCCTCCGCCGAGCTGCTGCAGCTGGCCGAGCTGACCGAGATCCCGGTCATCACCACGCTGATGGCGCGCGGCACGTTCCCCGACGGCCATCCCCAGCACATGGGCATGCCCGGCATGCACGGCAGCGTCTCCGCGGTCGGCGCCCTGCAGAAAGCCGACCTGATCGTCGGCCTCGGCGTCCGCTTCGACGACCGGGTGACCGGCCAGCTGTCCACGTTCGCGCCGTACGCCAAGATCGTGCACGCGGACATCGACCCGGCCGAGATCTCCAAGAACCGCCACGCGGACGTCCCGATCGTGGGCGACTGCAAGGAGGTCATCACCGACCTCATCGGCGCCGTCGGGACCGCGGGCAAGGGCGACTACGCCGAATGGTGGACGCTGCTCAACGGCTACAAGCAGACCTATCCGCTGGGCTACGACGAGTTCGAGGACGGCTCGCTGGCCCCGCAGTACGTGATGAAGCGGCTCAGCGCCATCGCCGGGCCGGAGACGTACTACGTGGCCGGGGTCGGGCAGCACCAGATGTGGGCGTCGCAGTTCATCGACTACGAGAACCCGGGCACGTTCATCAACTCCGGCGGGCTCGGCACGATGGGCTTCGCCGTCCCGGCCGCGATGGGCGCCAAGATGGGCCGGCCCGAGGCGACCGTGTGGGCGATCGACGGCGACGGCTGCTTCCAGATGACCAACCAGGAGCTGGCCACCTGCGCCATCGAGGGTGTGCCGATCAAGATCGCGGTCATCAACAACGGTAACCTCGGCATGGTCCGCCAGTGGCAGACCCTGTTCTACGACAAGCGTTACTCCAACACCGACCTGCAGACCACCCGCCGCATCCCCGACTTCGTGAAGCTCGCCGAGGCCTATGGTTGTGTCGGCCTGCGGTGCGAGCGCCCCGAGGACGTGGACGCGACCATCAAGAAGGCCATGGAGATCAACGACGTGCCCGTCGTCGTCGACTTCGTGGTCCACCAGGACGCGATGGTCTGGCCGATGGTGGCCGCGGGCACCAGCAACGACGACATCAAGATCGCCCGGGACATGGCCCCGGTCTGGGACAGCGAGGACTGATGAGCAGACACACGCTCTCCGTGCTGGTGGAGAACAAGCCCGGCGTGCTGGCACGCGTCTCCTCGCTGTTCAGCAGGCGAGGCTTCAACATCGACTCACTTGCCGTCGGGCCCACCGAGCACGACGACATCTCCCGTATGACGATCGTGGTCAGCGTGGAAGAACTCCCGCTGGAGCAGGTCACCAAGCAGCTCAACAAGCTGGTGAACGTCCTGAAGATCGTCGAGCTGGACACCTCGCTGTCCGTGCAGCGCGAGCTCATGCTCATCAAGGTCAAGGCCGACGCCGACAGCCGCTCGCACGTGCTCGAACTCGTCCAGCTCTTCCGCGCCCGCTGCGTCGACGTGGCGGCCGACGCGGTGACCATCGAGGTCACCGGCACGCCGGACAAGCTTGAGGCCTTCGTGAAGGTGCTTGAGCCGTTCGGCATCAAAGAGCTCGTTCAGTCGGGCATGGTGGCCATCGGCCGCGGCGCCCGTTCCATCACCGACCGGTCCCTCAGGGCACTGGACCGTACCGCCTGAAAGGTTTTCAGCAAGTGACCGAGATCTTCTACGACGACCACGCCGATCTGTCCATCATCCAGGGCAGGGTCGTGGCCGTCATCGGGTACGGCTCCCAGGGCCACGCGCACGCCCTGTCCCTGCGCGACTCCGGCGTGGACGTTCGCGTCGGGCTGCCCGAGACCTCCAAGAGCCGTGAGCTGGCCCAGGCCGAGGGCCTGCGCGTCGTCACGCCGGCCGAGGCCGCGGCCGAGGCCGACCTCATCATGATCCTCGCGCCGGACCACCTGCAGCGCGGCATCTACGAGAACGACATCCAGCCGAACCTGCAGGAGGGCGACGCGCTCTTCTTCGGCCACGGCCTCAACATCCGCTACGGCCTCATCGAGGCGCCCGAGGGCGTCGACGTCGCCATGGTCGCCCCGAAGGGCCCCGGCCACCTCGTGCGCCGCCAGTACCAGGCCGGGCGCGGCGTGCCGTGTCTCGTCGCGGTCGAGAAGGACGCCTCCGGCAAGGCCTTCGACCTCGCCCTGTCGTACGCCAAGGGCATCGGCGGCACGCGCGCGGGCGCCCTGAAGACCACCTTCACCGAGGAGACCGAGACCGACCTGTTCGGCGAGCAGGCCGTGCTGTGCGGCGGCGTCTCCGAGCTGATCAAGGCGGGCTTCGAGACGCTCATCGAGGCCGGCTACCAGCCCGAGGTGGCCTACTTCGAGTGCCTGCACGAGATGAAGCTGATCGTCGACCTCATGTATGAGGGCGGCATCTCCAAGATGTACTGGTCGGTCTCCGACACCGCCGAGTACGGCGGCTACACCCGCGGCTCGCGCGTGGTGACCGAGGAGACCAAGAAGGAGATGAAGCGCATCCTCGAAGAGATCCAGAACGGCACCTTCGCGCGGCAGCTGGTCGAGGAGTTCGAGAGCGGCCAGAAGGAGTTCACCCGGCACCGCGAGGAGCTGGCCGAGCACCCGATCGAGAAGACGGGCGCTCAGCTGCGGCCGATGATGAGCTGGCTGAAGGCCTGATCGCACGTTCCTGAGGGGTGGGGGGGGGGGGGGGGGCGCCCCCCCCCCCGCCGCCCCCCCCGCCCCCCCCCCCCCCCCGGGCGGGGCCCCCCCGGGCGCCGGGGCCGGCCCCCGCCCCCCGCCCCCCCCCCC